>CAZXKN010000048.1:0-7713 GCA_964641815.1 uncultured Gemmatimonadaceae bacterium
GGTCACCCTAACCGATTCCTCCACCCCTGAGATATGAGCGACTCGATCATCCGTCCCGAAAAGGACACGTTCCTGGCCGAGGAAAACCCGTTCGAAGCCATGATGGAGCGCTTCGATCACGCAGCCAAACTCCTGAACCTGGATCCCGGCCTCTATAAGATCCTCCGCCACCCGGAAAAACAGATCATCGTCTCGGTGCCCGTGCTCCGCGACAACGGGGAAGTGGAGGTCTACACCGGCTATCGCGTGCTGTACAACACGTCCCGCGGGCCCGCCAAGGGCGGCATCCGCTTCGATCTCAACGTCACGCTGGAGGAAGTGAAGGCGCTGGCGGCCTGGATGACGTGGAAGTGCGCTGTAGTGAACATCCCCTTCGGGGGAGCGAAGGGGGGCGTCGTCTGCGACCCCAGCATGATGTCGATGGCGGAGCTGGAGCGCGTCACGCGGCGCTACACGTCGGGAATCATCGAAACGCTGGGGCCGGATTCCGACGTCCCGGCACCCGATGTGAATACCAACGAGCGCGTCATGGCGTGGATCATGGACACCTATTCCATGCACAAGCGCCACACGGTCACCGCGGTCGTCACCGGCAAGCCCGTGGAGATGGGCGGCTCGCTCGGTCGCCGCGAGGCGACGGGTCGCGGCTGCATGTTCGTGACCCGCGAAGCGCTCGCCAAGATCGGGCTGCCGATGCAGCAGGCGCGGGTCGCCGTCCAGGGCTTCGGCAACGTCGGCTCGCTCGCGGCTGATTTCCTGGCGAAGGAAGGGGCGACGATCGTCGCCGTATCGGACAAATCAGGCGGGCTCGTGAACCCGAAGGGGCTCGACGTTGCGGATCTGCTGGCGTGGGCGCGGGAGCACCGGCAGCTGGCCGGCTATCCGCGGGCGGAGAGGATCTCCAACGAGGAGCTGCTGACGATCGACTGCGACGTGCTGCTCCCGGCGGCCCTCGAAAACGTCATCACCAGCAAGAACGCACGGAAGATCAAGGCCAAGGTGATCTGCGAGGGCGCCAACGGCCCCACCACCGCCGGCGCCGACAAGATTCTCGAAGAGAAAGGCGTCTTCGTCATCCCGGACATCCTGGCCAATGCCGGCGGTGTGACGGTGAGCTACTTCGAATGGGTGCAGGACCGCGGCGGATACTTCTGGGACGAAGAAACCGTCAACAAGCGTCTGGAAGCGATCGTGACGCGATCGTTCCGTGAGGTCGTGGGCCTGTCGGAGCGCCATAAGGTGAACACGCGCATCGCCGCCTACATGCTGGCGATCGACCGTGTTGCGACGATGCACCGGCTCCGCGGGATGTATGCCTGATGCGCTACCGCGTCGTCGCGGTGGGCCGTATCCGGGATGCGGCGCTGCGGACGGCGTGTGACGAGTATCTGAACCGACTACGGCACTACACGAAGATCGAGGAACGTGAAGTGAAGGACGAGGCGCGGCTCTCCGAGACGATAGCAGGAGCGACGCGCCTCGTCGCATTGTCGCGCACGGGGGAGCCGTGGTCCTCGCCGGAACTGGCGCAACGCACGGCGCGTTGGGATCAGGAAGGGCGCGAGGTCGTGTTCGCGATCGGCGGCGCCGACGGGCTGCCGCGCGACGTGATCGAGCGGGCCGAGGCGGTGTGGAGTCTGTCGGCCCTGACGTTTCCGCACGAGCTGGCGCGCGTCGTCGTGCTGGAACAACTGTATCGGGCCTTCACCATCCGGCGGGGGGAGCCCTACCATCGCGGTGGCTGAGCTGGATGCCGCAGCGCGCCGCGCACTGCTGGCGATTGCGCGCCGGGCGGTGGAAGCGGCGGTGCGAGGCGAGTCCGACGCGGGCGCACGCGCCGAGTCGGGGGCGCTGTGCCGGCCCGGCGGCGCGTTCGTGACGCTGCGCCACCACGGCGAGCTCCGCGGCTGCATTGGTCACGTCGCCGCCGATCGGCCGCTGGCCGAAGTCGTCGCCCGGATGGCGGCCTCGGCCGCGACGCAGGATCCGCGCTTCCCCCCGGTTCCTGCCGACGAGCTGCCGGCGCTCGAGGTCGAGATCTCGGTGCTGTCCGAGGCGGTGCCGCTCGCGTCGCGCGATCCGCACGAGATTCGTTCCGGTCAGGATGGGGTGATCGTTCGCCGCGGCTGGCGCCAGGGCGTCCTGCTGCCCCAGGTCGCGGCCGACCACGGCTGGGCGGGCGAGGAGTTCCTGGCGGCGGCGTGCCGCAAGGCGGGGCTGCCGCCGGAGGCGTGGCGCGCGCCCGATTGCCAGCTGCTCGTCTTCCAGACCGACGTCTTCGGCGAATGACCGAGTGGTTCGAGCAGTGGTTCGGGGAAGAGTATCATGTGCTGTACCCGCACCGTGACGACGCGGAAGCGCGGCATGCCGTGGCGCTCATTCGGCGGGTGGCGCCCTGGTCACCGGGACAGCTCGTCCTCGACCTGGCGTGCGGCGCCGGACGGCATGCGGCCGAGCTGGAGCGCGCCGGCGCGCGCGTCATCGGGCTCGATCTCTCGCCCGCCATGCTGCTGCGCGCGCAGCGCCGGGTGCGGGCACCGTTGGTGCGTGGCGACATGCGCACACTGCCGTTCCGTCCCGGGACATTCGGGCTGGTCGTCAACCTGTTTACGTCGTTCGGGTATTTTCGCAACGACGAGGAGCACGGCGCGGTGATGCGTCAGGTGGCCGAGGTGCTCGCCCCGGGGGGGAGGTTCGTGATCGATTTCCTCAACGCCGACCAGGTGCGCCGCACGCTGCGCCGGGAGAGCGAGCAAATCCAGCAGGGTGACGCGTCGGCGCGGGTGAAGCGCCGCTTCAGCGAAGAGGGACTTTACGTCGTCAAGGAGATCGAGCTGCGAGCCGAGAATCGGTCGTTTCAGGAGCGGGTGCGGCTGTTCACGCCCGCCGAGTTGGAGGGGCTGCTGACCGCGTCCGGCCTCGAGGTGATCGGCCGCTACGGCGATTACGACGGCAGCCCGCTCGCAGTCGACACCCCGCGCGCCATTCTCGTGGCGCGGCATCCGTGATCCCGCGCATCGTCGCGACGCCGATCGCGGCGCGCGCACGGTCTGCGCCCGCGTCGGGAGCGCCCCGTGCGGTGGCGCAGGCGGTCCTCGAGGCGACGCTCCCGGGACCCGGGCGGGATCGCCTGGCAGCCGGTCCCACCCTCGCCGTCACCACCGGGCAGCAGCCTGGTCTGTTCACGGGCCCGCTCTACACGATCTACAAGGCGCTGTCCGCCATCGCGCTCGCCGCCCGTCTGGAGCGCGAGCGCCAGGTGCCCGTGGTCCCGGTGTTCTGGGTGGCGGGGGATGACCACGATTTTCAAGAAGCGAATCATGCGACGCTGCTGAACAGCGGCGGCGAGCCGCTGACGGTCGTGTTGCGGGAGCGCCCCGCCGACGCTGCGGCGGTGCCGTTATACCGTGAGCGATGTGGTCCCGAGATCGCAGCGGCACTCGATCAGGTGCGCCAGGGAACTCCCGACAGCGAGTTCAAGGAGACGGTGCTCGCTTGGCTGGCGGCCGCCTACCGTCCCGACGCCACGCTCGCCGATGCGGCGGCCGCGGCGATCCAGGCGCTGCTCGGGCCGCTCGGCCTCGCCGTCGTGCGGCCCTATGCCGCGTCGATGAAGGGCGCCATTGCGCCGCTGCTCGTGCGCGCCGTGGGAACCACGTTGGACGACGGGCTCTCGCCCGTGCTCATCGAGGCGCAGCACGGTCGCGACCGGCTGCGTCCCGAGGGGGACGCGTTCGTGACGCGGCGCTCGGGGGAGCGATTCACGCGCGCCGAGCTGGAGCGGATCGCGGGTGAGGCCCCGGAGCGGCTGTCGCCGAATGTGTTGCTCAGGCCGGTGATCGAAGCGGCGCTGTTGCCGACCGTCGCCTACATGGCCGGTCCGGGCGAGCTCGAATACTTCCCCAGCGCGGCGCCGCTGTATCGCGCGCTCGACGTGTCGCCCCAGACGGCGCTGCCGCGCTGGTCGGGGACACTGGTGGAGAGCCGGGTCGACAAGGTGGTCGAGAAGCACGGCCTCAAAGTGGACGACTTCGCCGCGCCGCCCGGAGCGGTGGAGGGACGGTTGGTGCGCGATCAGCTGCCCCCCGAAGTCGCCGCGACGCTCGAAAGCCTGAAGGAGGAGATTCGCAGCGCCTACGGCCGCGTGTCGGACGGCGCGCGCCGCGTCGATCCGACGCTCGAGCGGACGGTGGAGTCGGCGCGCAACGCGGCGCTGGGCGGCATGCAGGACATCGAGAAGAAGATCGTCGCCGCCCTGAAACGGACCAACGAAACGCTCGTGGGTCAGCTGGCGCGGGCGCGGGCGGCATTGTTCCCGAGCGGCCAGCCGCAGGAGCGCGTGCTCACGTACGCGTCGATGGCGATCCGCTACGGACCGCCGCTGCTCACGGCGCTGGCCGATGAAGTGGCGCGCTGGGCGGCGGCTTCGTAGGTTGCTGGCATGCTTGGGATTGCGATTGTCGCACTGGTGTTCGTCGCCCTGATGATTCCCATCGTCGCGATCCTCGTTGATTCTCCGCTGGGGCGCTCCGTGGCGCGCCGGCTCGAAGGCGGCGGCAGCGGAGGCACCGCCGAAGTCCAGGATCTGCATCGCAAGGTCGATCTGCTCGAGGGGGAGATGGAGGAGCTGCACCGCTCGGTGGTCGGCATGAAGGACGAGCTGCAGTTCGTCCAGCGCCTGCTCGAGAAGCCGAAATCCTCCGGACCGAGCGGCAGCTGACGACCGAGCACCGAAGTGGCGGCGCCCGCCACGCGGTAGAAGTAGCAGCCGGCATCTTCGTCACCCGCGTCCTCGGCTACCTGCGCGAGCGCGTCACCGCGCACTATCTGGGAAATGGCGCCATCGCCGACGCATTTCGCGTGGCGCTGCGCATTCCCAACGCCATCCGCAATCTGCTGGGCGAAGGAACCCTCTCGGCATCGTTCATCCCGGTCTACGCGTCGCTGCACGAGCGCGACGTCGAGGCGGGGCGCGCCCTCGCCGGGGCGGTCGCCGGGCTGCTGCTCGTCGCGACCGGGACCCTGGCGCTGATCGGCGTCGTGTTCGCCGGGCCGCTGACCACGCTGCTCGCGCCAGGGCTCGCACCGGAAACGCGGGTCATCGCGGTGAGCCTGATGCGGCTGCTGTTCCCGATGTCCGGCGTCATGGTCTGCTCGGCGTGGTGCCTCGGGATCCTCAACACGCATCGCCGCTTTTTCCTCTCCTACGCCGCGCCGGCGCTGTGGAACGTCGCCGGAATCGCGGCGCTCGTCGGGGCCGCCACCTGGTTTGTGAGCCCCGCGCTGCCCATCGATCAACAGCTGTATCGGCTGGCGCTGGCGCTCGCCTGGGGCACCGTCGCCGGCAGCCTGCTGCAGGTGGCCGTCCAGGTGCCGGCGTGCTGGCGCCTGTTGCACGGCATCGCGCTGCGCTTCAGCATGGCGCCCGAGGGTGTGCGCGCGGTGCTCGTGGCCTGGGGGCCGCTGGTCCTCGGGGCGGGGGTGGCGCAAATCGCGTCCCTGGTGGACACGTTCCTGGGATCGCTCGCGGGACAGGGCGGCGTGTCCAGCCTCGTGTACGCCCAGCTGATTCAGATTCTGCCGGTGAGTCTCTTCGGGACCTCGGTCGCGGCGGCGTCGCTGCCCGACCTGTCGCGCGATGCCACCACCACGACGCCCAACGAGCAGCTGCGCACGCGCATTGCGACCGGGTTTCGGCGCATCACCTTTTTCGTCCTGCCGTCGGCGGTGGCGTTCGCCGCCCTCGGTCCGGTCATCGTGGGCGCCCTGTTTCAGACCGGCCGCTTCCGCGACACCGATACCGCAATCGTCGGCGGGGTGCTGTCGGCATACGGCGTGGGGCTCTTGGGCCAGTCCACCGTGAAGCTCTTCGCCTCGGGATTCTACGCGCTGCGCGACACTCGGACGCCGGTGAAGATCGCCTCGTTCTCGCTGCTCGTCTCGAGCGTATTGGCGTACCTGTTCATGCGGGTGTACGGCCCCGCGGGGATCGCCCTCGGCTCGTCGCTCGGGCAGACGCTGAACGTGGTGCTGCACCTCAAGGACTTGGATATCCGCATCGGACGGGTGCTGGGGCCGGCCGACTGGCGGGCGTTCGGCACGAGCGTCGTGGCGGCCCTGCTGGCCGGCGGGGCGGGGGTGGCCGCGACCCGCCTCGGGGCCGGGCTGGGGCCGATCGCCCTGGCCCTTCTCGCCCTGGGTATCTTCGGGGTGACGTACGCCGCTCTGGCGTTCGCCCTGCGACACCCCGACGCCACCCGCCTATGGACGTCCCTGCGCTGATTGCCAGAAAACTCGCGTCGCTTCCCGACCGGCCCGGCGTGTATCTGTGGAAGAACGCCGCGGGCGAAGTGTTGTACGTCGGCAAGGCAAAGAGCCTGCGCTCGCGGGTGCCGCAGTACTTCGCCCCCGATCATCAGGACACCCCGGAGCGGTCGGCGCTGGCGGGGCAGATCGCGGATCTCGAGACGATTCTCGTCCCCAACGAAGCGCAGGCGCTGCTGCTCGAGAACAACCTCATCAAGGAGCACCAGCCGCGCTTCAACATCCGGCTGCGGGACGACAAGAGCTATCCCCGCATCGCCGTCACGTTGGGCGAGCCGTTCCCGCGCGTCCTCGTGGTGCGGCGCATCCAGCTCGAGGGCGCGCGCTACTTCGGGCCCTATACCGATGTCGGGACGCTGCGGCAGACGCTCAGCATCATCCGCCGGTTGTTCACCGTACGCAGCTGTCACTACGATCTTCCCGGCGACGCCCCGGACCGGCCCTGTCTCGACTATCACATCGAACGCTGCAAGGCGCCGTGCGTCGGCTACCAGACCCAGGCCGACTACCGTCGCATGATCGACGATGTGCTGCTGTTCCTCGAGGGGAAGACGCTCGAGGTGCGGACCCGCCTGCGTGAGCGGATGCAGCAGGCGTCGGGGGAGATGGACTTCGAGCGGGCGGCGCAGCTGCGCGACGCCCTGCAGTGGCTGGAGCAGGTTGAAAAACCGCAGACGGTCGAGCTGGTGGGCGGCGGCGATGCCGACGCCATCGGACTGGCGCGCGACGGCGACGATGCGTGTGGCGTGATTGTGAGGATCCGCGACGGGCGGGTGATCGCGCGCGAGCATCGCTTCCTCGAGCGGGCGGGTGCTGAGACGGAGGCGGAGGTGCTGGCGGCGTTCCTGGTGCGGTTCTACCTGCCGCTCGACGCACGAGCGCGGCGCGTCCTGCTGCCGTTCGTCCCGGAAGACCTGAACAGCCTGCAGGCACTCGCTCCCGATGTCGAGTGGGCGATGCCACAGCGGGGCACCAACGCGAAGCTGGTCGAGCTGGCGGAGCAGAACGCCCGGCATCTGCTGGAGAGCCTGTTGCTCGAGTCGTTCGACGTGGAGGAGCGCGCGGCCGACCCCGTGTACGCGCTGGGGCGCGACCTGGGTCTCGCCAGGGTGCCGCGCGCGTTCGTCTGCATCGACATCTCGACCAATCAGGGCAGGGACACCGTCGGATCGCTGGTGTGGTTCGAGGCGGGCCGCCCCAAGAAGGCCGAGTACCGACGCTACCGCATCCGCGGCGCACAGCAGGACGATTTCGCAGCGGTGAGTGAAGTGGTGACGCGCTTTCTCCGACGCCGTACTGACGAGGAGCGCCCGCTTCCCGATCTGATCGTGATCGACGGCGGGAAGGGCCAGCTTGGCGCGGCGGTGACGGCCGCTGCGGCGGTCGGGG
>CAZXKN010000049.1:0-41932 GCA_964641815.1 uncultured Gemmatimonadaceae bacterium
CCGCCAGACGGCGCTTGCGACGCCAGAGCGTCGCCAGCCCAACAAGCACGCCAGCCGCCGGCAGCACTCCCAACAGACCCGCCCGGCCGCTCCAGTGTAGGAAGTTGGCGCCCAATACGTGGAGCAGGTCTGCGACTTGGACGGACCAGAAGTCGGACTTGCGCGGGAAAAACTGGATCAGAAAACCTCCCCCGAGCTGTTTGATTGACACATAGTCCCAGAAGCGTTGCCAGTCGGTAGGATCGTTCCAGAACAGCGGCGAGCGCGTCATCGCGCCCCGAGCGATCGGGATGTCGAGCAGCTGAACCGCCAGCCCAACCACGGCCCCCGCTCCACCGGCGAATACATCCCTGAGGCTGCGGAGCGTCCGCGGGCGTCGCACCAGGACCCACGCCAGAGCCGCCGGGAGCAATAAGGCGTTCGTCCGGTGGACGCTGAAATCCAGCCCGAACAGGAGCCCAAGCAGGGCAAGCCACCTCCAGGAGTCGGTGTAATCGGCAGACTCCCACCATCGCAGCATCGTCCACAGAATGAGCGCAGTGAATACCGCCGAGAGGACATACGGCGTGAACTGAACGGCGTACTCCCAGAGCGTGGTAGCGAAGGCGAAAGTCAGAGCACCGATCGCAGCCCCAATCACCACTGGGGCATCCCAACCACGGTTGAGACCGTTGGCCGGCTGCGTGATGCGGCGCAGACCGAGCGCGATGAGATAGACCAGCAGCGCGACGAGGGCAGCCAGCACACCGGCGAAGCAATTGAGCAAGTGCGCCGGCGAAGAACCGATTGGGAGGTGCGCAATCGGCCAGCCGAGGAGTGTCAGGAGCAGCGACCCGGGCGCGCCGACGATACCCAAGGTCCCGGCCGCGAGGGAGTACTGCGCCGAGTCCCACCAACTGATGGTCGGGTAGGCAGTTCGCCAGAAGACGACCACAGCAATCGTCATCACGAGGAGCCCGCACGCAGCCTTATGATTCACGCGTGAGCGAATTGCGCGTGAGAGGGGAATGGAGGTGTTCACATCGACGCCGGCCACTGCAGCTGATCGTCGAACCATTTGTCGATCACAGAGCGACGAAAGCGCCACTCCTTCCCCAGCTTCACCGCGGGGATCCGTTTCTCCTGCGCCCACTTGTAGATCGTCTGCGGCGTGAGCCGCAAATACTCGGCGACCTCGTCGATCGTGAGGATCTCGTTCGGCGCGAGACGCCGCTCGTTGCCGCTCACGGATGCCGCCGCGCCGTATCCGCCAGCGAATCGGAGCGTGGCACGAGCCAATGCGTCGCCGGGAGGCTGTCATGCCCAACACCGGGGGTCGGCGGATGGGACGGCTGGGTGAAGAGCTGGTTCACGGAGTAAATCACTGCTGCGTAGAAGTTGCCCTGGTACTTCCCGAATACCTGGAACGACTCGTTCCGGTCGCCGAGGAACGGCCGCAGGTTCCAGGCGAGCTGCACGCCCACGAACGCGAACAGCAGCGCCCAGGCGCGCATGATCGTCAGCGCTTTTCTGGGATAGACGCCGCGCTTGTCGCACACCACCGCCAGCCCCTCGTGCAATGCGTACATCCCGAACAACCCCGCGACACCCGCGATCGCGATGTTGAGCAGATGCTGGAAGTAGTAATTGGCGCCGCTGATCAGGAAGAACGCGATGATCGGCACGAATGCGGCGAGGAGAATCGACGTCAGCGCGAGCGCCCCGAACACCAGCACGACGATCTGTGCCAGCCGCAAGCGCGAGCCCACCAGCACCTGCACCACGTAAAAGGCTGGAAAGCAGATCACGAACGTCGCGAACAGCAGCAGCGGCAGCTTGATCGCCGCCGAGATCGCCTGGAACGGACCCGAGTACGCGCCCGCAACGAGTCCGAAGAACCCCGCGAGACCGACGATCGTCGCCGAACTGTAGAGCAGCTTCTTCCCGAGCCCCGTCCCGTCCACTACCTCTTCGAAGAACAGCTCGCGATTGCTGAGCAGCGCGGACAGAAACTCCTGATACGTGCCGATGCGGCTCGCACTCGGCGCAGCTCCAGTCATCCGGGTCGCTCCGTGGGAGACGACCCAATGATGATCCGGTATTACTATTTAGTCAAGTTTGATACTGTTTTTTACTGTTTATAGCGTTAGCAGCCCCCACCAGCGGCATCACCATTTCGGCGAACCGCTCCATCTCTTCGAGCTGCGGACTGAATTGCAGCAACAACAGGTCCACGCCCGCGTCCGCAAAACGGTCGATCTGCTCGGCGATGTGCTCCGGGGTACCGACGAGACCCGCGTTCAAGCCGCGGTTCGACACAGAATAATCCTCGAGACTGACGCGCTGCTCGAGCTGCGTGTTGGCGAGCCACTCCTGATAGTTCGCGTACCCGCCCGCGCTCTGTTGCACATCGGTGATGCGGCCCACTTCGCGGCGCGCCGCCTCTGCCGTTTCGCGGCACACGACGTAGCCGGCCACGCCGAATTGCAGCGCGGCGCCCCCGGCCCGCTCGCGCCGCTCCCGCATATCGCCCACTTTCGCCGCGACGCGCTCGGGAGGGTCGCCGTGCATCAGGTAGGCGTCGCACGCGCCCGCGATCAACTGCTTCGCCGCGTCCGATTCCCCGCCGGCATACAGCGTGGGCTGGGACTTGGGCTTCGGCTCGAGGATCGCGTTCTCGATGCGGTAATACTGCCCCGCGTAGCTGAAGCGCGGCTCCGCCCACATCCCGCGCACCACCGCCAGCCACTCGGCCGTACGGGCATAGCGGGCGTCGTGACGGTCGAAGTCGACGCCGTACTGCTTCGCTTCCTCCGCCCACCACGACGAGACGACGTTGAGCGTGAGCCGCCCGCCGCTGATATGGTCGATGTTGGCCGCCTGCTTCGCGGCGAGCGCCGGGGGATGAAACGTCGGGCGCACCGCCACCATGAGCTCGAGACGCTCCGTCACCGCCGCGAGCGCGGCGGTCGTCGTCCAGGCATCGAGCGCGGGGGCGTCGGGTCCTTTGATGTCGTTGAGATTGAGCTCCGCGATCAACGTCAGGTCGAAGCCGATCTCCTCGCTGCGCTGGGCGAGGCGCGAGACATAGTCCCAGCTCGCCTCCATCTGCTCGGCGGGAACGTTGCGCAGCCAGCCGCCGAACACCGGGAGCCAGTAGCCGAAGCGCATGCTCAGCCCCCCCGCTTCTCGAGATAGTCCACGAGCCGCGCGAACGGATCGAACCCCACCACGCGCGGAGCGTCCGCCACGAAATTCGACAGCGCGTTGACGTCGTAGTAGTAGCGCGCCCCGTCCCGCGCATCGATGAGATACTCGACGCCCCCGACGTCGATCCGCGCCGCCGCCATGAGACGCTCGACGTCGTCGACGATGTTGGGCGGCGGCGTGTAGCCCTCCACCCGCAGGTTGTTCCTGGGCGCGTCCACCGGGCACGCCACCCGCACCAGCTCGGCCCCGCCGAGCGTCTGGCAGACGTCGGCGGGACAGAGATTGAAGCTGTCGCCGGGGGTGTAGATGCGGATGGCGTACAGGAAACGCCCACCCAGCACCTCGACCCGGACGATGCGCTGCTGATCGGCGGGGATGAACTCCTGTACCAGCGCCGTCTGATCGACGCCCAGGTCGAGCGCCCCGGCCTGGGCCGCGGCTTCGAGTGTTTGCACCGTTTCGAAGCGCCGCACGCCGGCGCCCGATCCGCCGATATTCGGCTTGACGACGACCGGAAACCGCAGCCCCTCCGCTGCCGCCACCGCCTCGGCGGCATGGTTGATGACGCGCGCGCGCGGAGCCGGGAGCCCGAGCTCGCGCAGCAGGGTGAGCTGCAGCGCCTTCGAGGTCTCGGTGACGTAGGCATCGTACCCGTTCACGACCGGCACGCCGTGGCGCTGCAGGAAGGAGAGCCAATGCAGCGTATAGAAAATCGCGTTGCCGTGGCCGCGCGTGTAGGCCGAAGGACTCATGCGATTGAACACGAGGCCGTAGGGCGGCCGGCCATTGGTGGCATCGAAACGATGTTGGGTGGCGTCGAGCCGCACGTACGGCACGGCACGGCGGTCCAGCTCTCGGAACAGCGGCCGGAACCAGTCCGGATGCTCGTAATAGATCGCCAGCGGGCGATCGGCAGAGACCGTCATCTCGTCAAACCTCCAATGCGTTCCGCTTCCTGGACTGCACGCTCCAGCGCCTCGCGCAGCTCTGCACCGGGCACCCCCTCCTGGAACTGATCCGGCGTCGCGTACACCCCGGCCGCTACGACCGTGGCGCCGAGGCTGGCGAACAGCGGCCGCAAGCCGTGGTCGACCGCCAACGCGTGCCCGCGGGATTGCCCGCTCACCAGCGGGACGCCGACCTTCCCGGCGAGACTCTCGGGCGCCAGGAGATCGAAGAACACCTTGAGCAACCCGCTGTACGTGGCGCGGTACACCGGGGTCCCGGCAACCACGATCCGCGCCTGCCCCACCGTCTCGATCGCTGCCGCGACTTCGGGCGCCGTTCCCCGCCCCAGCAGCGCGTCCGCCGGCAGCGCGGCGAGGTCGATCAGCGTCGTCCGGGCGCCGTGAGCGGCGAAAGCAGCGAGCGCGGTTTCCACCAGCACGCGCGACTTCGACACCGGGCTCGGGCTGCCGGAAATACCAGCGACCCACATGGTTTGCGATCCGGTCATCCCGAGGCTCCTCGCGTAAACGAAACGGCCGCGACGCCTGGGGTGGGGTCGCGGCCGATCACGTGCTGGTTGCGCTTGTCAGCGCCGGTACTACGCCGCGATGGCCCTCCCCCGCGCCCGCATCTCGAGCGGCGAGTGGCAACACATGCAGGCCAGCATGGCGTACCGGATCACGGTTGCAACGTTAGTGCGCACCGGGCGCTGCGGCAACCCTCCGTAAGTCGCGCGGTGCAACGGGATTGGTCAGCAAGCGGTTGACGGGCCACCGGGGCCGTGATTACTGTGCGGCCATGACGTCCTCCGTCGTGGCGGTTCGAGTCCATCTGGCAGCGGCGCCCGCAGGTACCGCATGCCTGACCTGGAACTGCGGCGCCCTGATGGCGAATTCGGGATCACCCGATCGAGCGTGTGGGACGTAGCCGTTACACGACAGCTTTGCGGCACGAGACGCCCCCACGCGAAGATCCGACAGCGCGGGGGCGTTTTTCTTGGGGACGACAACCAGAGAGAGGACGAATGAGTGACAAGCTCGTGAAGCGATATCTGCTCGCCAGCGATTTCGATCAGACGTTGAGCTTCGACGATTCGGGCTACGTGCTGGCCGAGATGCTAGGCATTGCCAAAGAGGAGTTCGAGCGCAAAGCCGCCGGCATGGCGCGCCTCAACCTCGTGCAGCAGGGGGCCGAGCTCGCCTACCTGCTGCTGCACGACCCCGAGTTTCGGGCCAAAGTGCGCAAGGAGCACCTGATCGAGGTCGGCAAGAAGACGCGCCTCAAGGACAACATCGGGCTGCTGTACAACATCCTGGACCACGGCATCGACGGCTATCACTTCGATTTCTACGTGCTGTCGGCGGCACCCGTCGAAGTGATCCGCTCCGCGCTCGAAGGCATGGTGCCCGCCGATCACATCTTCGGCACCGAATTCCGCTACACCGCGAGCGGGGAGATCGACACCCTGGTGCGGGCGACGGCGGGATTCGGCAAGGTGGCGGTGCTCGACCAGCTGCAGGCGGAGCTCCAGCTCGGCCCCGATCACCTCGCCTATGTCGGCGACGGCAGCTCGGACATCCACGTGATGCTGCATGTCAACGCGCGCGACGGGCTGTCGCTCGCCGCGTCGGAGAGCAAGCACGTCGCCCGCCTGGCGCGCCGCACGATCCTCTCGGGCGACGCGCTGGCGATCCTCGTTCCGATTCTCGAGTCCATCGCGCGCTGGCAGCGCCCGCAGATCCGCGAGTTCTTCGAGTCGTACGGGTTCCTCATCCAGGAGTGGGACAAGGTCCGCACCGACTGGCTCACCTTACGGCCTGCTGAAGACCTGAAGAGCGCGTGACGGGACCGATGCCGGCCGATCAGTGGACCGCGGGGATGACGCCGTCGACGATGACGGACCAGGTGCTGTCAGTCACCGCCGCGGATTGGGCTCCCTGGGTCATTCCCTGCCACGCCGTCGTGGCTACGACCACGAGATCGAGACTCGGCACGACGTAGATGAACTGACCGCCATAGCCCCATGCGAAGACGGCGGAGACCGGCGGCCCGTCGGCGGTCCACCAGAGATAGCCGTAACTCACCCCGTGCTGCGGCCCGTCGGTCTCGCGCCAGCCAAACTGCGGCGTCGTCATCGCCGCGACCCACTCCGCAGGAACGACCTGGTGGTTGCCGGAGCGGCCGCGTTGCAGCACCAGCTGGCCGTAGCGCAGCAGGTCGCGGCCCGTGAGGGCGATCCCCGATCCGCCGTTGACGGTCCCGTTTTCCAGCGCCTCCCACTGCGCGCTCGTGATGCCGACCGGCTGGAACAGGACGGTATCGGCGAACGCCGCCAGCGGGACCGTTACCGCATCCTGCACCACGACGCCGAGCAGGTGGACCGCGGCGGAGTTGTAGGTGAAGGAGCCGGCATTGATCTGCGGCCGATCGAGCAGGAACTGCACGTGATCGGGTGAGAGAATCCAGAGGTTGTAGTCGTTCCCCGACGTCTCATTCCACGAGTAGCCGGACGTCATCGTGAGCAGCTGGCCGACGGTCACCGCGCGGTCGCCGGCGTCGAGTGTATCGGGAAGCCCGAGGTAGCTCCCCACCGCGGCGCTCACGCCCGGCAGCGACCCGCGAGCGATCGCGAGGCCGACGAGCGACGACATGACGCTTTTCGTCACCGAGCGCACGTCGAAGCGCGTGGCCGAATCGGCGCCGCCGAAATACCGCTCCAGCACGAGCCGGCCGTGGCGTGCGACGAGCAGGCTGCGGCAGCGCGAAGCGGTCGACGCAGCGTTCACCGCCTGCGCGAGCGCGGTGGCGTCGATGCCGGCCTCGGCCGGCGTGGCGCGCGTCCACGGTCCCGAGAGATCGACGACTGTGGTGGGCGCCGTGGACTCCCCGCAACCCAGAGAGACGAGCAGCCCCACGATCCCCAGGGTGACGACACCGCGCATGAGTTACGCGAGGCTCGCGAGGTCGATGACGAAGCGGTAGCGCACATCGCCCCGCACCGTGCGCTCGTACGCGTCGTTGATCTGCTGGATTGGGATCTTCTCGATGTCGGCGGCGACGCCGTGCCGCGCACAAAAATCGAGCATCTCCTGCGTCTCCCGGATCCCCCCGTTATTGGACCCCGCCAGGCGCCGCCGCGCGTTGATGAGCGCGGGCGCTCCGAGCGGCGAGGGGCCCGGCAGGCCCACGAGGACCATCACGCCATCACGACGCAGCATCTCGATGTACGGATCGTAGGCATGTGCGGCCGAAACGGTGTCGAGGATGAACGTGAAGCGTTTGAGATTCCCGTCAAATACGTCCGCATCCGTCGTGGCCAGGAAATCGTCGGCGCCGAGTCGCAGCGCGTCGGCGCGTTTGCCCGGTGAATGACTGAGGACCGTCACGTGGGCCCCCATCGCCTTCGCGAGGCGGACGGCGACGTGTCCCAGGCCACCCAACCCGACGATGCCGACGGGATCTCCTGCGCGTACGCCGAAGTGCCGCAGCGGCGAGTACGTCGTGATGCCGGCGCACAAGAGCGGAGCGGCACGGTCGAGGGGGAGCGCTGCCGGTATGCGCAGCACGTACGCTTCATCGACGGTGATGCGTGTCGAGTATCCGCCGAAGGTGGGCGTGCGTCCATCCTGTTCGGTGCTGTTGTAGGTCCAGCTCACCGGCCGCTCGCAGTACTGCTCCTCCCCCGCGCGACACGCCTCGCAACGCCGGCACGAGTCGACGAAGACTCCGACCCCGACGACGTCGCCGACCTTCCATCGGGTCACGGCGGAGCCGACCCTGGAAACCATCCCTGCGATCTCGTGCCCCGGCACCATCGGAAAGACGGCGTCGCCCCACTCGTCGCGCACCTGGTGGATGTCGGAGTGACACACGCCGCAATACCGAATATCGATGAGGACCTCGTGCGGCCCTGGCTCGCGCCGGTCGATCGTGAACGGGACGAGCGGTGCACGCGCGGCGGGGGCAGCATACGCGGGAGTTTTCATTTCCCGGAATATGCCGCCCCCGACTCCGGCGCGCCGTTGCTAGGGCACCGGCAACCCGCTCGGCACCGTCGCCGGACGCAGCGCGCTCAGGTCCCGCGCCGACGCGTCGGTCAGCGACTGCAGGAACGCCACGAGCTCGGCCTGCTCCGTCGCGGTGAGCTGCAACGGCTGCTGCAGGCGAAAATCGAGATGGTCGAGCACCGCCGTGATCGTCGCCGCATCGCCGTGGTACAGCCCGCGCACGTCCGCGGGGAGCGTCGCGGGGTCGAAGGACGTGAGATCGGTGCGGGCATCGTTGTAATGGTGCACCACCTGCGCGAGCGTCTGGTACACCCCGTCGTGGAAATACGGCGCCGTCAGCTCCACGTTGCGCAGCGGCGCGATCCGGAACGCGAACTGATAGAAGTCATTCCCCGGCAGCTCGCCGCGTCCCAGATCGAGTGGCGGCTGCGTTGCCAGGCCAGGCCCGACCTGCGGGACGCCGACGTCGGCGAACCCCTGCCCGCCGAGGAACGGGCCGTTGTGACAACTGGAGCAGGTCGCCTTGCCGAAGAAGAGCAGCGCCCCGCGCTTCTGCTCGGGCGTCAGCGCCTGGTCGTCGCGCTTCAGGTATCGGTCGAACGGCGAGTCGGTCCGGGTGAGCTGCTGCATCTCGAACGCAGCGATGGCCGTGGCGGCATGCTGGAACCCGAGCTGGCTCGGCGCCGTGTTCGGGAACGCCGCATGGAAGGCGTTCACGTAGGCGGGGATCGCCAGCAGTCGCTTGGTGACGGCCTGCCACATTCCCGTCCAGTCGCTGTCGCCCACCAGCGCCAGCTCGTTCGGCCGGCCGAACACATCGGTATCGCCGGCCTCGCCCCGCATCTCCCGCCGGTTGGTGACGGGGAACATCGCCTGCGCGGCGACGACGTTGGGGAGGCCCGCCGGCAACGCGCCGCCGGCCGGTGTCGTGAACGTGCTGTTGAACCCGGAGACCCGCCCATCGAGAAACACATAAGGGAGTCCCAGCGCGACGTTGAGGAGCGTGGGCGCGTTGCGCGGCACATAGGTGCGCCCGGGACCGGGCGTCCTGGACGGCCCGCTGCCGACGCCGCCCGTGCCCACGGCCAGCGGTTGCGCATCCCCCATGGTGGTGCCGGGCTGGTGGCAGGTGCCGCAGGCGACGTCGCGGTTGCCGCTCAGCTCCTTGTCGAAGAACAGGACTCTGCCGAGCGCCACGAGCGCGGAATCCTGTTGCGGCACCGCGGCGATCGGCACCGCTCCGTACGCGCCGATTGCCTGGCGCAGCTGCGCGTCGACGTTGACCGGCTCGGTCACGTTGCGGTCGGTCGCCACACAGGCACCGAGCGCAAGGGCCAACCCCGACAACGACACGAATACGAATCGTCTGCACATGGCGGTCCTCCTTTCAGTGCAAGGGAAGCGACAGCGAGACCTGGTGCGTGATCGTCGAAACGCCCATGAGATGCAGCGTCTGATCCGGCACGGTGATGATGTTGCCGGGCGCCAAACCCGTCTGGGCGATGACCCCGATGGGGACATTGAAATTCTGGCCTGGCCGCCCCATCCCGTTCGTCACCCGGCCCCGGTAGCGCAGCTCGAATTCCGGGAAGCGCAGGCTCAAGCCCCACGTCGGCGACCACTCCACCCAGCTTGAGCGCATCGTTTGCTGAGTGATCGCGACGTGGTCGGCTTGGGTCAGGCGGTAGCTCACCGAGCGCAGCGCGAGGCCGACCTGTAAGCCCACCGTCTTCTCGAGCTGCGCCAGTGGCACCTCGCGGTTGACGCCGAGACGCAGGACCACGTTCGAGAACCGAAAGCGGTTCGTCACCGTGCGATCACCGGCGGCCAAGGTGTCGCCGATCGCCGTCACCGTCGGCATCTGAGCCACACCCCAGGTGGTGCTCCGGATCGGCTCGTAGAGGACGTCGATCGCGAACGTCGCGGGGCCGCGGATCTTGGAGAAACCCACGCCGACGTCGGCTGCGGTGGCCTGCCCCTGATCGCGCGGCAGAGTCACGATCTCGTTCTGTGAGACGCGTGGCTGCGAGACGAAATTCACGTTCGCGAGCCAGCCGATCCGCCAGCCCGACGCCGCCAGCGGGCGCTGGTACGCGAGCTGCAGCCCGGAGGTGATCGTGCGGTCGAGGGCGCGTTCGACGCGCGGCGTTGCCACAAACTGCTGTAAGGCCGGGTCCCAGAACTGATCGAGGTAGGTGATGTCCTCGGACATACGGAACCGGTCGTGGAGCAGCAGCGCCTCGAAGGACCGGTTCCCCGGCCAGTCCTTGAGGAGCCCCACGCGCAGATCGAGGCCGTGCCCGCTCTCGCTCATCGCCTGGCGGCCCGGAAACAACAGATCCGACCCGTCGAGGGCATGCAGCTGCGACCATTGTACGCTGCCGCCGATCGAGAGGCCGCCGCCGTTCAGGATCTTGCCGAGGGACGCGAACGCATACTGGTTGCCGTGGGAGCCGAAGTCGGCCGGGGGGCCGGTCGGGATGAACGGGCCGCGGTTGACGGGCGGGTCAACGGCGATGAACTGTGGGGCCTGCCGACTGCCGTCGACCTGCTGCACGGCAAGCGACATCCCGCCGAACCACCCCTGCACCCGTCCCACCACGGCGAGCGGCAGCGTCGCGCCGTTCCCCGTTTGCTGGGAGGTGCTGTAGAGCACCGGGGAGCCGAGCAACCACGCCTGCCCGAGTCGCGCACCCATCGCCGGGTTTGTGAAGGGATCGAGCAGCGAGTCGGCGAGCGCGATGGTGACGCCGCCCATGCCGAGGTTGTTGGAGGGATAGACCAGAAACTGATCCCCCTGGGGCAACGGAACGGTGCGGATCGGAATGACCTGGGCCGATCCGGCACGCGCGAGCACCAAGAGAGAGAGCAGAACGGAGCAGCTGCGTTGGCCATCACGGCGCCACGTCCGCCTGGGACGGAGGGCGACGAGGCCGGAGGACATCATAGGGAGCCCCGACGGTTGAGGTCGTTACTGGATACCCACCCGACAGCCTCGCAGGTCACGCCGGGGGCCGGGCGGGTCATGGTGCTGTCCGGAGGCTATGAACCGTAGGGCAGGTCACGCAGCCGCGCACTACCTTGGTGCTCCGTGACCTTCCCTGTCGCGGTTGCCATCCACTTCGGGTTGTTCGCGCCGATCACGTATTCGGGAATCGCGGGGCAAACCAGCGTCCAGATTCCCCGGCTCGACGACGCCGCGGTCACGATCGACGGCAGTCTCGGTGAGGCGTCGTGGACGCACGCCGCGACGCTGACCGGATTCTCCGAGTACACCCCGGTGGACGGCCGCCCCGCGGAGGACTCGACCGAAGTCCTGGTGTGGTACTCGGGCACGGCGATCTACTTCGGGATCCGCGCCTTCGAGACGCATGGCGCCGTCCACGCGACACTCGCCGACCGCGATCGCATCGGCACCGACGACTATGTGCAGATTCTGCTCGACACCTTTGATGACCACCGCCAGGCGCTCGTCTTCGGCGTAAACCCCCTCGGCGTGCAGTCCGACGGCACGCTGACGGAAACGCAGGGCGGCTCGCGCGACACGGTCGACCGCTCCGCCGATTTCGTCTACCAGTCGAAGGGGCGCGTCACCGACACCGGATACGCAGTCGAGATTCGCATCCCCTTCAAGAGTATCCGCTACCAGCAGGCCGATGCGCAGCAGTGGGGCGTCAACATCGTGCGGCAGGTGCAGCACTCGGGGCATCAGCAGACGTGGACCGCAGCCCGGCGCGCGGCCGCCTCCTTCCTCGCACAGTCGGGATCGCTCACCGGGCTCTCCGACCTGCACCGCGATCTCGTGCTCGATCTCAATCCCGAGATGACGGCGAAGGTGGACGGGGCGCCCGGCGCGGCGGGGTGGGCGTACGGGCAGGTGCATCCGGTCGTGGGCGGGAACGTGCGCTGGGGGATCACGAACAACCTCACCCTGACGGGGACCGCGCAACCCGACTTCTCCCAGGTCGAGGCGGACGCCAGCCAGCTCGTCTTCGATCCGCGCCAGGCGTTGTTCTTCCCGGAAAAGCGCCCCTTCTTCCTCGAAGGGTTGGAGCAGTTCTCGTCCCCCAATTCGCTCATCTACACGCGGCGTATCGTGCAGCCGGTGGCCGCGGCGAAGCTGACGGGAAAGGTGTCGGGGTTCGGCATCGGGTTCTTGTCGGCGGTGGACGATCGCGCGTACTCCGCGACGGGGACCGACAATCCCGTCTACAACATTGTGCGCGCGCGGCGGGATCTGGGCGGGCAATCGACGCTGGGCCTCGTGTACACCGACAAGATCGACGGCGCGAACTACAACCGCGTGGCCGCTGTCGATACCCGTCTCGTCTTCGGCGGCGTCTACACGGCGCGGGCCCAGATCGGGGAGAGTTTTACCCGCACGAGCGGCACGACGAAGGACGCACCGCTCTGGGCCTGGAGTCTCAACCGGTCCGGCCGCCAGTTCGGATTCACCTACTCGCTCGGCGGCATCGCGCCCGACTTCCGCGCGGCGAGCGGGTTCGTCTCACGTCCCGGCATCGCGAGCACGACCATCGACCACAGCTTCACGCTGTACGGACGCCCCGGCGCCGCGCTGGAGAGCTGGAGCGGCGACATCCTGTTGTACGGCCGCTGGAACTACGATCGTCTGCGGGCTGGACTCATGCCCGACGACCAGCAGTTCCACATCAACTCGACGTGGACGGTGCGCGGTTGGTCGCTGTACGGCGGGGTGTTCCTCGAGACCTTCCACTACGACTCGGCGCTCTATGCCGGCTACGCGTTGCAGCATACGGCGGGCGGCGTCACCGATACGCTGCCGTTCGTCGGCACGGCGCGGATCCCGAACTTTGACCTGATGTTCCAGGTCACGACGCCGCAGTTCCGACGCTTCGATGCGAACCTCATGGTGCTGCCGGCGTTCCAGGACGAGAACTTCTTCGAGTGGTCACCGGCGCGGATCATCCTGATCCAGGCCGGGCTCGACTGGCGGCCCTCCGATCGCATCCGCGTCGGCGCGACGTATCTGCATCAGCAATACTGGCGCAAGACCGACGGCAGCACGGTGGCG
The DNA here is from genome assembly GCA_964641815.1 of uncultured Gemmatimonadaceae bacterium. Taxonomy (GTDB): domain Bacteria; phylum Gemmatimonadota; class Gemmatimonadetes; order Gemmatimonadales; family GWC2-71-9; genus DASTHG01. The sequence goes on from CAZXKN010000049.1 coordinate 13,198, forward strand.
CGCGACCTCATTCCCCGTATCAAAGTGGAGTACCAGGTCGCGCGGCCGCTGTTCGTGCGCGTGGTGGGGCAGTATCAGGCGTCGTGGCAGGATTCGCTGCGCGACGACTCGCGCAGCAACGATCCCATCTTGATCTTCAATCCCGCGACCGGGACCTACGAGCGCGCGGTGGCGCAGTCGAGCAACACGATGCGGGTCGACTGGCTGCTTTCCTACACGCCCTCCCCCGGCACGGTGATCTACCTCGGGTACGGCTCGAGCCTCGCCGAACCCGAGGCGTTCGCATTTCGCGACCTGCACCGCACCAGCGACGGGTTCTTCGCGAAGGTGAGTTACCTGTTCCGGATGTAGCGCCTCACAGCTTCGGCCACAGCCAGCCGAACGTCCCTGCCGTCAACAGCGCGTAGACCAGCCCGTCGATGATGGCCTTGACCGTCGCGCTCCATGTCTGGCCACGCCAGATGGAGTCGATCGGCGCCCCGGCCGCGTAGGCGAGGAACGCCGCCGTTCCGGCCACACGAAAAACCGCGAGGTATGTGGCGCCAGCCCCCAGCGTCCGACCGGTTACGTACGCGACGAACACGCCGATCACGACGCTGTAGACGAACCACTGCACGAGGTTCTTGCCCATCCCGGGAGCCCCGCTCTGGCGCAGGAAAAGCATCCCCACCGGACCCTTCTTGAACTTTTCGACCCCCTCGGCAGACCGCATGTCGGCCATCGACATGTGCGGGATGAGGTACTGCCCCGGCGTGGGGTTGCCTGCCCGAATCGCCGCGCCGACAGCGTCCTCGTTGGGGAGCTTCTGGTAGTCGCTGCGGTGATACGTCAACACCATGTGCAGCAGCGAGCTCGCGACGAACACGATCACCGCCGACAACAGGATCGGCAGCAGCAGCGCGGAGATGCCAACCATTGCGGGCTCCAGGTTTGGGAGGGACGGTCGGCTGGAGAATCTGGAGCCCGCGCGGGCGAGCCGCTACTCGGCGGGACCCGCCAGCAGCCTGGAACGGCCGGGTCGCCCTTGTCGGCGTGGGACTTAGGCACGTGCGGTTGACTTCCTGAGACCGTCTGGTCATGCTTCGCTCGGCGGGCGGCAGGATGCCGCCCCCAGCACACCAACACAGTGAGGAGTGGCACCAGATGGCACGCATTACCGGTACCGTGAAGTGGTTCAACGACGCGAAGGGGTTCGGCTTCATCACCCCGGAGAACGGGGAAAAGGACTGCTTCGTCCACCACACGGCGATTCAGGCAGAGGGGTTCAAGACGCTGGCCGAAGGTCAGCGCGTGGAGTTCGAAGTCGTGCAGGGACAAAAGGGCCCGGCGGCGCAGAACGTCGTCAAGCTCTAAGCCCCGCTGCTGGCAATTACAAACGGCGCCGCCCGATGAGGACGGCGCCGTTTGCATTCCTCGGTCGGGGCGTCGGGCTACGACCGCAGCTGCATCCGCATCGTCCGGCTGTCGAGGTCGATCGCCCAGGTCGCGATGCGCGGAATCACGAAATCCATGCAGTCGTCGACGGTGACCGTGTCGGGCGCCAGATCGAGAAACTCGAGCAGCCGCATCCGGATGTCGAGATACTCCTTCCCTTCCCGACCGGCGGCCACTTTCAGCCCCACTTCATCGTCGAGCCGCCGGATGACGAAGCCGCGCGACACCTCGAGCAAGCGGTTGATGATGACCCATTCGAGCTCCGCTCCATCGGCCCGGGCGAGCCGCCGCGAAAGCGACTTGACCTGCTGCGGATCACACAGCTCGAGCACGATGCGCCGCACCTCGGGAGACGCCCGGCGCAGGCCGGGACGCTCGGCGGCCCGCTCGGCGCGCGCGCAACTCGGCAGATCGTCGCGGTGCAGGCCGAGGAACTTGCCCATGGTGACGTAGACGTCGCTCCCGGGCGCCGGCGCGCGGCGCCGCCCCGCCATGAGCTCGGTGATGTAGCTTTCCGATACCCGGGCGGCAGCGGCCAATTCTCCCGGCGTCCGCTTGAGCTGGCGCAGGCGTCGGTTGAGGAGCTCAGCGACGGGGATCGGTTGCTTCAGCGGCAGAGCTTGAGGCACGCACCTCTCCTGGATGGGGCTACGTCCGGTCCCGGTGGGGACAGGCCTATGTCATCTCGAACAGGGTAAATATCGCTAGATCGGCCCCATAAACACAGCGCCGGACCCGGCTTACCTTGCCCTGTGGGACCTTCCAGTCCACCTTTGAAATCCCCGACGCCCCCTGGAGGAGCGTGCGCAAGCTCAGAATCGGCATTCTCGACCTCGTGACGCGAGGCCCCACCAAGGCGCTGTACGCGCGGGTTATGAACGCCAACCTGGCAAGCATCATGCCCCAGGTCGTCGGCGTGTGGTGCGAAGCAGAAGGCCATGACGTCACCTTCATCTGCTATACCGGCCTCGAAGACCTGGTGCAGGAGCTGCCGCAGGACGTCGACCTGGTCTTCATCGGGGCCTTCAGCGAGGCCGCCCTGCTCGCTTATTCCCTCAGCAACCTGTTCCGCGCGCGCGGCGCGATCACCGTCCTCGGTGGCCCCCATGCACGGTGCTATCCGGAGGACGCGGCCAAATACTTCGACTACGTCCTGGGCTTCACCGACCGGGAGATCATCCGGGGTGTGCTGCAGGAATGCGCGCAGCACCGCCCCATGGGCGTCCAGCTCGCCGCCGCACGCCAGCCGGCGGAGCTGCCGGGGGTGCGCGAGCGCTGGAAGTTCACCGCCGCGACGCTGCGCAAGGCTCCGGTCCTGAAGCTGGTCCCGATGCTCGGGAGCCTGGGGTGCCCCTACACCTGCAGCTTCTGCATCGATTCGGTCGTCCCGTATCAGCCGCTGGATTTCGGGGAGATCACCAAGGATCTGCAGTTCCTGCTGACCCAGCAGCGCCGGCCGCGCGTGGGATGGCACGATCCCAACTTCGGCGTGCGGTTCGACGATTACATGGACGCGATCGAGGCGGCGGCACCGCCCGACAGCATCGATTTCATCGCGGAGAGCAGTCTCTCGCTGCTCTCGGAGCCGCACCTCCAGCGGTTGCGACGAAACGGCTTCAAGGCCGTACTGCCGGGGATCGAGTCGTGGTACGATCTCGGCAACAAGTCGAAGACCGGCAAGCGCCAGGGGATGGACAAGGTGCGCGAGGTCTCCGAGCACGTGAACATGATCCTGCGCTACATCCCCTACATCCAGACCAATTTCGTGCTCGGCCTCGATGGTGATGCGGGCGCCGAGCCGTTCGAGCTGACCAAGCGCTTCATCGACATGACACCGGGCGCGTTCCCCGGCTACTCGCTGCTCTCGGCGTTCGGCCGCGCGGCGCCGCTCAACCTGACGTATCAGCGCGACGGCCGGGTGCTCGGATTCCCGTTCCATTTTCTCGACAACAACCACGCCATGAACGTGCGCCCCAAGCACTACGCGTGGACCGAGTTCTACGATCAGGTCATCGGGCTCACCCAGTACAGCTTCTCCTGGCGGGCGATCGCGCGGCGCTTCCGCGCCACGCCGATGATGATTCCGCGCTGGATGAACGTCGTCCGCGCCGTGTCGTCCGAGGGCTTCGGCCGGATGAAGTACTACCAGGAGGTCCGGCGGCGGCTCGACGCCGACCGTCCGTTCCGGCGCTACTTCGAGCAGGAAACGAACGAGCTACCGGAGTTCTTCGTGGAACGCATCCGGCGCGAGCTGGGCGCGCTGTTCCAGTGGCTCCCGGCGGGCGCCATGCTGCACGACCCGCACGCCTACCTCAAGGCGGAGTCGCAGCACCGCTCACGCACTCTTGACCACGACGCCGCCGCTGCCGTTCTCCCCGCGCGCGCCCGTGAGCTCCCGGGGACGGTCAACGCCCGTCTCGCGCAGTAGCGTCACGAGCGCCTCGGCCTGCTTGGCGTAGTACTCGAGCGTCCCGGCCTTCTCGATCACCTGGTCGAGGAAGGCCTTCTGCCCGCGCAGCGAGTCGACGCTCGACTCCATGTCCGCGAGCAGCGCCTCGACGCGCGCCAGGCGCTCCTCCGCCTGTTCCACCTGCCGCTTGCGCTGCTCGAGACCGCCCGCCGCATCGCGGGCCTGGTGCACCATGTCGAGCACGTTGACGAGCATCGCCTGGGTCTCCGACACCTGCTCCTTGGCGCCGGCGATCGAGCGCACGTGGTCGACCGTCTGCTCGGCCACGTCGAACAGGCGGTGCAGATCCGCCTGCAGCGCATCTACGGTGGCCTGGCGGCTCGACGCCTGATCGAGCGCCCGGGTGAGCTGCTCCTCGAGGGCATGCCACTTGGCGAGACGCTCCTCGAACAGCGTCATCCGCTTCTGGATGAACCGCAGATTGCCGGCCCGCCCCTCGAGCTCCTCGATCGTCGACGCCAGCGCGGTGGTCCGGTCGGCGGCCCCGATCAGGGTCCCGTTGAGCTGCTTGGCGCGCTCTTCCAGCTGCTGCGCGATGTGTCCCGCCTCGGCGCGCAGCTCCGACGCCCGCTCCAGATGCTCGGTGGCCGATTGCAGCGCGACGCGGCGCTGGTCGATTTCCCGGCCCAGGGCCGCGGTCTCCTCGGCCAGCCGCTCGACGCTCTGGGAACGGGTCTCGAGCGCCCGCATGGTGCCGTCGATCTCCGCCAGCCGCCGCTCCGCCTGCTCCACGCTGCCCAGCACGCTGGGGACGAGTTTCTCGATGCGGGCGGCTTCGTCGGCGTGCGCGGTGAGCGCCTGGAACTGCTCGTCGGTCGAATCCATGCGCAACGCCATGCCGCGCGTGCGCTCCTCGAGCTGCGCCGCGGAACCCGCCAGCTCGGTCACGCGCTCGTGCAGCTGCTGCACCAGGTCGCGCCGCGCTTCGATCTGACTCACCGACTGCGACACCCGCTCCGCCTCGCTGCGCACTGAGGCGACGGTCGGCTTCAACGCTTCGACCTTCGCCAGCTCCTCCCGCAGGTTGTTCACCGACTCGGTGGCCCCGTCGAGCCATCCCTTCGTCTCGCTCTGCGCGTCCCGGGCGCGCGCGATCTCGCCTTCGGTCACGCGCATGCGCTCCGCCGCGTCGCGCACCGCCTCGTGGGTTCCCTTCAGCGTCGCGAAGTCCGCCAGCACCGCTTCCACCGTGGGCTGCGTCTTCTCGAGCCGCTGGGTGCGCTCGGTGATCGCCTCCACCGTCTGCGCCAGCCGCTCGGCGTCCGCCCGGACGGACGCGATCCCCGCGGCCTGCGGCTCCAGCTCGGCGACCTGGTCGGCGATGTGGCCCACCTGGCCGGCCAGCCCGTCGGTACGCGACCGCACGTCGCCGATGATGCGGGCCGACTCGTCGAGCGCCTGGAAGCGGGCCTCGAGATCCGACAACGCGCCGCGCAGCCCGATGATGCGCTGCTCGACGGCGTTCAGGCCCTCGTGCTCGAGCTCGAAGCGCTTCACCGTCCGCTGTACCTCGTCGCGCAGCGCGCCGAGCCGGCCGCGCAGCTCACGATCGCTGTTGGCGATGTCGTCGTGACCGCTCGCGATGTCGCGCGTCCGTGCGATCAGATCGGTGTGCTGCGCCTGCAGCTCGACGACCCGGGCGCCGACGTCGCTCAGTGTGCGGGCGTGCGTCTGATGCTGCGCGATCTTGTCGTCGATGTCGCGCAGCACGCCGCCCAGCTGGTCCGCCTGCCCCAGCGCCCGATCCACTACCTCCCGTTGCTCTTCGAGCGCGGCCACCTTCTGCGTGACGTAGTCGGCCAGGGCCTTGAGGGTGCTCAGCTGGTGCCGGGTTTCGGCAGCGTCCGCGGCCGCCTGGGTGAGATGCGAGAACGCCTGATCGAACCCCGAGAGGCGCGTTTGCGACGAGGCGACGCTCGTCTGCAGCTGCTGCTGGCGCTCCTCGAGCGTCTGCAGGCGGGACGCCGCCGTTTCGCCGGCCTTGGACAGCTCGTCCTGGCGCTGACGCGTCCGCTCGAAGCCCTGCGTCAGATCGCGCAGCTGTCCCGTGAGGGTGTCGGCTTCGCTGCGCAGCGGCTTGAATCCCTTGCTGAGCTCGATCAGCTCCGCGACATCGGTCTTCAACGCGAACGCCGCGTCGATCGCTCCGCGCAGCTGCTCGACGTCGCCGTGGATCGCCTTGGCGTCATCGGCCATCTGCTCGAGCTTCTTTTCGGTGTGGCGCTGCGTGCGCGAGACGGTCTCGGTCTCCTGATCGAGCGTCGCCAGCACCGGGACGAGACGCTCCAGCGCCTTGATCCGCGTCTGCAGCTCCAGCACCACTTTCTGGGCCTCGGCCACCGGCTGTTGGATCTGGGCCAGCTGCTGAGCAGCGTCCTGCGCCTTCACGGTGGCGGCCTCGAGGTTGGCCCGCTCGTGGCGCAGCTGGGTGAGCACGGCCCGGAGCTCGGCGGGGAGCTCTTCCATTTTCACATCATGCCCTAGCAAGTTCTTGAGCGAGACCATGATCATCCTCGTTGAGGACTGGCGCTGCGCGGGGAAGCGGCAGGCGCCCCAGGAAGCAAACCGCATACCGGATCGCGGGCGCTTCGCTACCCACGGTGGGGCCTCGCGTTACGCGTTCCGTGGGGAGAAACCGACCCCTGCAGATCGCCGTCTCCCGCGCAAAGCCTTGCAGAATACGGCGTGTGAGCGGCGTCACGATATTGCCGGTCGGACGTCGAGGCACCCGTGACCCGGCTGTCCAAGTCGCGTTTCGTCGCCGGAACGCAGTGCCACAAGCTGTTGTGGTGGAGGGTGCACGAGCCCGGCTCGGTCGAGCTGCAGCCCGACAAGGTGCTGCAGGACCGGTTCGACCAGGGCCGCCAGGTGGAAGGCATCGCGCGCGGCCGCTTTGCGGACGGCATCCTGATCGATCTGCCGCACGATGCCGTGGAGCGCCGCCTGCGCGAAACGCGGGATGCCCTGGACAGCGGCGCCGCCACGATCTTCGAAGCGGGATTCCTCGCCGACCACACGTTCGTCGCGGCCGATGTGCTGCAACGGGACGCGACCGGTTTTCGGCTCATCGAGGTGAAATCCTCCTCCGAGTTGAAGGACGAGCACATCCCGGACGCCGCCGTGCAGGTCCACGTCCTGCGCCAGAGCGGCGTCGCTGTAGGTCATGCCGAGGTCATGCATCTCAACAAGGCGTGCCGCTTCCCTGACCTGGACGATCTGTTCGTACGCGAGGATGTCACGGAGCGGGTGGAGGCGGCGTTGCCGGGCGTCCCCGCGGAGATCGCGGCCCAGGTCGCGATGCTCGAGGGACCGCTTCCCGATGTGCCGATCGGCGCGCAGTGCTTCGAGCCGCGGAAGTGCCCTTTCATGGCACGCTGCTGGCCCGACCGCCCCGACCATATCATGCGGCTCTATAACGTCGGCCCGAAGCGCGGGTGCGATTACATGACGGCCGGGATTCACTCGATCCCCGATATCCCGCCCACGCAGAAGCTGCCGCCCGCCGCCAGGCGTCAAGTCCGGGCGCTCGAGGAGCAACGGCTGATCGTGGAGCCGGGGCTGGCGCGCGCCCTCGCGCCGTTCACGGGGAACCTCGGATTCCTCGACTTCGAAACGATCTCCCGGGCGGTGCCGGTGTGGCCGGGAATGGCACCGTGGGAGCAGGCCGCGGCGCAGTTCAGTTACCACGAAACGCGCGGGGACGGCACCTATGCTCACGTCGGCTACCTGGCCGAAGGTCCGCACGATGCCCGGCCGGGGCTGGCGCGCGCCATGCTCGAGGCGACGGCGAGCGCCGAGCGTGTCGTCATGTACACGCCGTTCGAGCGCACCCGCATCCGCTCGCTGCAACAAGCGGTCCCCGCATTGGCCAAAGACTTGAGCCTGCTCGAGGCAAAGCTCATCGACTTGCACCCGGTGATCCGCGATCACGTCTACCACCCCGATTTCCTGGGGAGCTTCTCCCTCAAGTACGTGCTGCACCCGCTCGTCCCCGCGCTGACCTACAGCGACCTGGTGATCGTGGACGGTCTCGTCGCGAGCGTCGAGATCGCGCGGCTGCTGTTCGTGGCACACAAGATTCCGCCCGCCGAGCGCGACCGCGTGCGACAGGACCTGCTGAACTACTGCGAGCGCGACACGTGGGCGATGGTGAAGCTGCTGGAACGGCTGCAGGAGTTGGCACTGCTCACTACGAACTAGGCGCTATCGGCCATTGGCTATCGGCTATCGGCTCGGTCCTCGGCTCAGCCGATAGCCGATAGCCGACTGCCGATTGCCGACAGCGCCTCTTAGGAAAGCCGCAACCCCCGGTGACAGTTGCGGCACGTCACCGGCTGCGGCACCCGCCACTGCGGCGACAGCTCGAGCACCTGCGCCGTGTGGCAATCCGGACAGATGCCGTGGGCATCGGTCGCGAGACTCGTCGTGCCGAGGCGCTGCACGAATTGCCAGATGCCATAGAGCAGAAACGAGGGCACGAGCAGGAAGTGGGCGACCGGAATGAATACCGACCCGAGCGCGATCCCCCACCACTTGCCGAGTCCTCCCAGCGCCCGGCGCACGCGCTCGTCGCGGCTGAACTCCTGCACGGTCACCGTCCCCTTCGTCGGGGCGCCGCCATACCCGGTGAGCGTGAATGGCTGCACGTGGGAAGTCATGCGGGACGTTCTCCGGCGAGATTGCGGCGCAGCGCCCGCAGCGGCTCGGAGAGCCACCCCGCCTCGCGCACCTGGTCTTCCCGCCAGGCCTGCTGCCACGCCGAAAGGATGTCGGAGCGCCCGAGGTAGCCGACCAGCCGGCGGGGATCCTCACGGTGCACGACGGGGAGGCCGCCGATGTCGTGCTGCAACATCAGCTCCATCGCCTGCTCCAGCATGTCGTCCGGATGGGTGACGATCGGATGCTTGGTGCCGGCGTCGAGGACGGTGCGGTCGCCGTCCTCGCCGTGGTCCAGCTCGCGGATCAGGTCACCGCGCGTGATCACGCCCGCGAGCCGCCCTTCCCCATCGACGATCAGCCAGGCATGCCGGCGGGCGAGCAGCGGATCGAGATCGGCGACCTGCCGGAACACCGTGTCGCACGGCAGGTTCGCCGGCACCGTGGGGACCTCGCGCTCCATCACGTCCTCCACCCGCCGCTGGTGCACCGGGCTGACCTGATACTCGCGCATCACGTGGTGGCCGTGGCGCGCGACTTTCTCCGTGAGGATCGACCGCTTCATGAGCAGCACGGTGACGGCATCGGCCGCGACACAGCCCACGAACGTCGCCGGCAACAGTCCCACGTCGTGCGTCAGCTCCAGCATGAACACAGTCGCCGTGAACGGAGAGCGCATCGTACCGCCCAGCATCGCGCCCATGCTGATCGCCGCGGCGAGACCGGGATCGCCGTGGGTCCAGGACGCTTCCAGCGCTCCGAGCGACCCCCCCATGATGAGCAACGGGGCGAGCACGCCACCCGAGGTCCCCGAGCCCAGTGAGATCGACCAGATCAGCGCCTTGGTGATCAGCAGTCCGAGTAGCGCCGCGCCGATCAGGCGTCCGGTCAGGAGATCGTGCACGGTGTCGTATCCGACGCCGAGTGCGCGTGGGTACAGGAGACCCCCGATAGCGATCGCGATGCCGCCCAGAGCCGGCCACCACATCCAGTGGAAGCGCACTTTCCCGAAGAGGTCCTCGCAGGTGTACACGAGCCACGTGAGCCCGCCCGAGGCGAAGCCGGCGAGGAGCCCCAGGCAGAGCGCGAGGCCCAACGTCGCGGGGGACGCCGTGGGGTGCAGGTCGACCGGAAAGATTGGTCCTTGACCGAGCAACGGGATGCGCAGCCCCGCCGCAACCGCGCTGGCGCAGCTCACCGGAATGAAGCTGCGCGGCTTCCACTCGAACAGCAGCAGCTCCACGGCGATCAGCACCGACGCGACGGGCGCGGCGAACACCGCGGCCATGCCGCCGGCCGCCCCGGCGACGAGCAGCGTCTTGCGCTCCGCCGCCGAAAGGTGAAACGCCTGGGCGAACAGCGACCCGAACGCGCCGCCCGTCATGATGATCGGCCCCTCGGCGCCAAAGGGGCCGCCGGTGCCGATCGACAACGCCGTCGCGAGCGGCTTCAGGATCGCGACCTTGAGCGACATGCGGCTCTTGCCGATGAGGATCGCCTCGAGCGCTTCGGGGATCCCGTGGCCGCGGATCTGCTCCGAGCCATAGCGGGCCATCACGCCCACGATCAGCCCGCCGAGGATCGGGATCGGCAACGCCCACAGCCCGAGGTGCTGCCCCTCGGGTGACACCATCGACGACCCGAAATTGTGGAAGTAGAAGAGGTGGGTGAAGAACCCGATCAGACGCAGCAGGGCCAGCGCCACGAAGGCGCTGGCGACGCCGATGACGCCCGCTATCGCCGTGAGGACGAGGATGCGTGCGTCGGCGGTAAAATCGCCGAGCCGGTCGGAGGACGTCACTCGTCGGAGAAGAAGAAGCGGGGGGCCGTGTCTTCCGCCTCCATCAGCTGCACCATGCGGTCGATCGCCCGGCGGATCTGGCTCACCTCGGCGCGCGACATCGCCTGCAACCCGTACAACAGGCGTCCCTGGGCCGGCTCGGGCGCCATCGCGGCCAGCGCGAGCCCGCGTTTCGTCATTTCGATCAGCACGAAGCGCCCGTCGCCGCGCGAGCGCACGCGGCTCACCAGGCCGCGCTTCTCGAGCCGGTCGATGAGGATGGAGAGGCTGCTCTGATGCACGGCGAGGGCCCGGGCGAGCTGTCCTGCGGAGAGGCGGCCGGCGCGCTGCAGCGTCTTGAGGGCCCAGAGCTGCGGCCCGGTGAGACCGTATTGCCGGTAGACGTCCTGCGAAAAGGAGTGCAGCGCTCTCACGATGCGGCGCAACCCCTGCACGATGAGCGGGGCGTCGGGCGGTTCCGGGGAGCCCGTCCGAGCGGGAGCCGTGGAGGCGGAGCGGGCGCGGCGTGGGGACAGCGGCATTCCGTAAATTACATTGATATCAATATTGAGGTCAAACGGCCCGAATAACGGACGAACATCCGGCCGCCCTCGGAGTACTAGGAGCAGCAGTCCCCCGTTTCATTTTGCTCCGAGAGTCTACAGCCGTCAGGAGGAGACATGTCGAGGATCGGTCTCGTGGGACTCTTGCTGATCGGCTTGGCGGCCTGCACTTCGGGCCCCAAGCGGCAGTCTGCGGCACGCTCATCGTCTTCGTCGCGCGAGTCGACGGCCGCGACGCCGTCGAATACCAAGCCGGCGGCCCGCAGCACCACTGCGCGGCAGACCCCGACGGCGAAGCAGCCGGTGCGCCGTACCGCCTCGCACCCCGACACGGTCACCAACGCCGTCAATCCCCTGACCAACCACTAGTCTCGCCGCCGCACGGAGGCCCCCGCGCGGGCGGCCTCCGTGCTCACCTCCCGACGTTGAACGCGATGCTCAGCGCCGTCAGCGACGGCTGGAGCGTCGTGGCCCGCAGCCGGAACCCGGACCCCGTGCGGTCGACGATCAGGCTGGAGAACGTCGCCACCCCCGCCACGGCGTTGACCGTCGTCGTGCCGCTCAGCGTCGCGCCCGAGAGATTGGGCGCCAGCGTCATCGTGACCGGGCCCGTGTAGCCGGTGCTCGTGCGGCCCAGAGAATCCTCCACGGTGACCTGGACCGGCGGCGTCATGGCGACCCCCACCTTGGCATTCTTCGGTTGCGCCGTGAACACCAGTTGCGACGGCGGCAGCGACGGATAACCGAAATCGACGGCCGTTTCCGGATTCGGCGCTGCGATCGGGAATGCCACCCAGGCACTGACGTGGCCGGACGCGTCGCGCGCACGGGCCTGCCAGTGGTATCCCGTGTCCTCCGCGAACGGACCGGTGGTGACGCGGGTCGTCGACCCGCTCGACACCAGCGCGCCCGAATAATTGGGCTGGTCGAGGAAGTTCTGGCCCAGCGGTTGCACCTCGACGTCGAGCAGCACATGCTGGCCCGCATCGGGGTCGGACACCATTCCCTGAATCACGACGCTGCTCGAGAGCGGAATCCCGCCGACCGGTATCGGCGCCAGACTGCCGCTCTGCAGCTGCGCCAGCGCGGTCGGAGGATAGGGATCGTGCAACATCGCGACCGCGAAGTCGGTCGCCGTTTCCGCGTTGCCGCCATACGACACCCAGGGCCCGGCACTGCCGGTCTGATCGACCGCCCGCGCCTGCCAGTGATAGCCCGTGGAGCCGGGGAGCGGCCCCACGCGCACCTGCAGGGCGCCCCCGTTCAGCACCGCGGGACTGGAATCGGTTGCCGCGAAAAACGCCGTCCCCACCGGCCGGACCTCGACCTGCAATCGCAGCACATCCCCGGGATCAGGGTCCGACACGACGGCCCCGAGGATCACGACGTTGGTATCGATCGTCGCACCGGTGATGATGCCGCTGCCGTCGGGCCGCGCCTGGCCGAGCGCGGTAGGAGCGCGCGGCGGGTGGAGAATGTCGACGACGAAATCGGGATTGCCACCGAACACCGACCAGGGACCCGAGCGGCCGGTGTTGTCGGCGGCGCGGACGCGCCAGTGATACGCGGTCTTGTCGCTCAGGCCGCCGACCAGCACCCAGGCGATGCCGCCATTCGCGACGGCCGCACCGTCCGGCACATTGGGGCCGCTGAACCCGGTGCCGAGCGGCCGTACCTCAGCCTCGAGATGCAGCTGGTCGACACGATCGGGATCCATCACCGTCGCCCGCAACAGGATGCTCGATTGCGAGACGGTCTCCCCGGAGCGCACACTCGTGACCGAGTCGGGGAGTCGTTGATCGAGGCCCTGGGGCGCGATCGGAAGCCGGGGGTGGACGACCCGCAGCGTGAACGTCCCCGAGTCCGTCGCCGCGGCGCTCGTCACCTCGATGTCATACGTGGAGTTGCGCGGGAGACGCTGGTAATAGAGGCACGGCTCGCCGGCGAACCCGAGACAATCGTGCGTCGCGGCAAGCGGCGGCCGTGCGGCAGCGAGCGTGGTATCGAGGATCAGATAGGCGTCGTAGTCGGCCGCCAGCTCGATCGACGCCGAGTCGTTGAGCGTTCCCGGAAAACTGAAGACGCGTGCGACCCGACCTGGGCGATGGGGCGCCCCACAATCGGCGAGCGTGAGTGCCGCTGTCGCGGAGTCGTCCAGCCGCAGCGGTGTCACGGCACAGGGCTGAATCGCGAAGGACACGGGGACGTCCGCGACGCCGCTCCCGTTCGTCGAGCGGATGACGATCGTGACGTGATACGTAGCGGGAGTCAGGGTCTCCGCGTTGAGCACCACTCTGGGAGACGCGCCGCGCCCGGCGACGCCCGAATCCGGCAGCATCGCGACCCAGGAACTCTCAGGCTGCACCGATGCATGCCAGCGCAACTCACCGCCGCCACAGTTGCCGATGCCGATCGAATCGTCGCGGGACGAGAGACTGCCACTCGCCGCGGAGTCGCGCAGCGTGTCGGGTAGCGACGGCGTGACGCAGAGCAACGCGGCCGTCGGTTGCACGAACAGCCGGTCGAGACGGCACGTGGCGGCAAAGAGGATCGTGGCCACGACAAGCAGCCCCCGCACCTTCCGGACGGGGACACACCACCACCAGCTCCGACTGGGCGACGAGGGCCGGGGCATGCTTGTTTGCTCTCGCGAAGTAGCGAGTCAAATTTGCGGGCAAGCCCCGTGCCACTATCATTCGGCCCCATGCCACGTTACGCCGCCTGGTTGGCTGCGGCCTTCATACTCGCCCCCGCGGAGCTCATGAGTCAGGCGGTGGACTCTTCGTTGGCGCGCTACATCGCCGCGATTGCGGCGATCGACAACCACGCCCACCCCATGCTGCCGCTCGGGGCCGGTGCGCCACCCGATAGCGAGTACGACGCGCTGCCGCTCGACGGCGTGCCGCCGTTCCCGATCCCCTGGCGCTTGTCGCTGGGCGCACCCGTCTGGGGGCAGGCCGCGCGGGCGCTCTATGGCCGCGGCGATTCAGTCGCCGCAGCGCGCCGCCGCGCCGTGGCCGCCCGCGGCGTCCAGTTCCCCGCCTGGGCGCTCGATCGCGCCGGCATCGACATCATGTTCGCGAACCGGATCGCGACGGGTCCCGGCTTGGCACCGCCCCGGTTTCGCTGGGTGCCGTTCGACGATCCTCTGGTCTTTCCCGTGGACACGAAGGGCGAAGCGGCGCGCACGCCCGATACCCGCTCGCTCTATCCACGCGAGACGGCGCTCTTGCACCGCTACCTCCGGGATCTCGGGCTCGAAACGGTGCCGCCGACGCTCGCCGCCTACGTCGCCACCGTCGTCGTTCCGACATTGCAGCGGCAGCGGCAACAGGGTGCCGTCGCCATCAAATTCGAGATCGCCTATCTGCGTCCGCTCGATTTCGGCGATCCCGATTCGTCCACGGCGAGTGACATCTACGCGCGCTATGCGACGGCGGGCACGCCGACCCATGCCGAGTACAAGACGCTCACCGACTATCTCGTTCGGACCGTCGCGCGCGCAGCAGGGCAGCTCGGTCTCGCCGTCCATCTGCACGTGCTCGAGACCTTTGGCGGATTCTACGAGGCGCAGGGCGCGACGCCCGGCATGCTCGAGCCGGTGTTCAACGACGCGACGCTGCGCGGCACGAACTTTGTGATCATCCACGGCGGGTGGCCGGCGGTCGGCGAAACCGAAGCGATGCTTGGCAAGCCGAACGTCTATACCGACATCTCGATGATCGATCAGATGCTGGGCGCGGCCGAGCTGGCCCAGGTGCTGCGTGCCTGGCTCACCCGCTGGCCGGAGAAGGTGCTGTTCGGGACCGATGCGTTCGAAGGCGGCCCCGACCAGGGGTGGGAGGAAGGCGCCTACGTCGCCGCGACGACGGCGCGCCGCGCACTGGCGATCGCGCTGACGGGAATGCAGCGCGACGGCGAGATCGATGCCGCGCGCGCCCGCGCGCTCGCCCGCATGGTGCTGCGCGACAACGCGATCGCCGTGTATCACCTGAACCGGTGATACCAGTCACAGGCTGAGCCGCCCGGTGGAGTGGTACTCTCTGTTCATGCTGACGCGCTCCGCGATCTGCGTCCTGCTCGGTATCCTCGCCGCGTGTCGCTCGAGCCCCGTCGGTCCCCAGCCGTCCGGCGCGGCGCCGGCGATCCACGTGCAGGGCAATCGGCTCGTCGATGCCGCAGGACACACCGTGCGGCTGCGCGGCGTGGACCGCTCCGGCGCCGAGTACGCCTGCGCGCAGGGGTGGGGCTTCTTCGACGGTCCGGTGGATTCAGCCGCGGTCCTGGCGATCGCCTCCTGGCACGCCACTGCCGTGCGCGTGCCGCTCAACGAAACCTGCTGGCTCGGCATCAATGGCGTCGCCGCCGCGTATTCGGGCGCCGCCTATCATCGACAAATCAGCGACTTCGTGGCGCGGCTCAACGCGGCCGGGATGATCGTGATCCTCGATCTGCATTGGACCGCAGCGGATTCCGGGATCGCGCTCGCCCAGGCGCCGATGCCGAACCGCGATCACACGCCGGAGTTCTGGCGCCAGGTCGCCACCACCTTCACAGGCAACGACGCGGTGGTCTTCGACCTGTTCAACGAGCCCTACCCCGACAACAACAGCGACACCCCCGAGGCGTGGCGCTGCTGGCGCGACGGCGGGACGTGCAGCGGCATGACCTTCCAGGCGGCGGGGATGCAGGAGCTGGTCGATGCCATCCGCGGGACGGGCGCCACTAATGTGATCATGGTTGGAGGAATCGAATACGCCGCCGACCTCGGGCACTGGCTCGCCGACGCCCCCACCGACCCGCTGCACAACCTGGCCGCCTCCTGGCACATCTACAATTTCAGCTGGTGCAATACCATCACCTGCTGGAACGGCGCCGCCGATTCCGTCGCCCGGCAGGCCCCGCTCGTCCTCGGTGAGCTGGGGCAGAACGACGGCGGCTCTGGCTTCGTCGACTCGCTGATGAACTGGATGGATGCGCGCTCGCAGAGCTACCTGGCGTGGACCTGGGACGTGTGGGGGCAGTCCCTGGACCTGATCACGAGCTACGACGGAACTCCTACGACCTACGGCGCGACCTTTCAGACCCGCTTTCAGCACCAGTAAGTAGCTATTTTTTTGTCTCCATGCCCGACGCGCTCGCAGTGCTCACCGCCACGCTCGCCGATCGCTACGCGGTCGCGCACGAGCTGGGGCGCGGCGGCATGGCGACCGTCTATCTCGCCCGCGACACCCGACACGACCGCGCGGTCGCGATCAAGGTGCTGGAGCCCGACCTGGCCGCCGCCTTGGGCGCCGAGCGGTTCCTGCGCGAGATCGGGATCGCGGCGCAGCTGTCGCATCCCTACATCGTGCCGCTGATCGATTCCGGCAAGGCGGGAGGACTGCTCTACTATGTCTCGCCGTTCGTGCCCGGCGGCTCGCTGCGCGAGCGCCTGGAGCAGGAGGGCCGGCTCCCGCTGAAGGACGCGTTACGCATCGTCGAGGAAGTCGGCGCCGGGCTCGACTACGCCCATCGCCATGGCTTCGTGCACCGCGACGTCAAGCCCGAGAACATCCTGTTCGCCGACGGCCACGCACTCCTCGCCGACTTCGGCATCGCGCGGGCCGGGGCCACACCCGGGAAACCCACCGTCACCGAGGTCGGCCTGGCACTCGGCACGCCCGAGTACATGAGCCCCGAGCAGGCGGCCGGCGATCAGAACCTCGGCAGCGAGAGCGACGTCTACTCGCTCGCCTGCGTGCTGTATGAGATGCTTACGGGCACTCCGCCGTTCGACGCCGGCAGCGCGCGCGCCACGATGGCGAAGCAGATCACGGAGCGGCCCCGCCCGCTGCGGGCGCTGCGACCGGAGGCCCCCGCCACCGTCGGCCGCGCCGTCGAGCGCGCCCTGGAGAAGTCTCCGGACGCCCGGTTCCCGAGCGTCGCCGAGTTCGTCGCAGCGCTGCAGGCGCCGCCGACGGATGACGGCGCGCCGGCCGTCACCCCGCGCAGCATCGCGGTGTTGCCGTTCGTCAACGCCAGCTCGGATCCCGAGAACGAGTACCTCTCCGACGGCATCGCCGACGAGCTGATCGACTCCCTGGTGAAAGTCGACGGACTGCGCGTGGCGTCGCGCACCTCGGTCTTTGCCCTCAAAGGCAAACCGCAGGATATCCGCGCCATCGGGGCGCTGCTCGGATGCGCCGTGGTGCTCGAAGGCACGGTGCGCAAGGCCGGCGACCGGCTGCGCATCACCGCCCAGCTGACGTCGACCGACGACGGGCGGCTGCTGTGGTCGCAGCGGTATGACCGGCAGCTCGACGACGTCTTCGCCATTCAGGAGGAGATCGGCCGCACCATCGTCGGCACGCTGCGCGCCACCTGGTTCGCCGACCTGTCAGCGCCCGCGGCGCGGCGCTCGACCACCAGCGTCAAGGCCTACGGTCTCTACCTCAAAGGTCGCTATGCCTGGAACAAGCGCACCGACGAAGGCGTGACCGAGGCGATCGACTGCTTCGAGCAGGCAATCGCTGATGATCCGAACTACGCGGCGGCGTACGCCGGTCTCGCCGACTCCTATTCACTGCAGATCGACTATCGCAGTGTCCCCGTGACCGAGGGCCACGAGCGGGCAAAGGCCTATGCCCGTAAAGCGCTCGCACTCGACGAGACGCTGGCAGAAGCGCATGCCTCGCTCGCGTGGAGCGTGTTCATCTACGACTGGGACTGGGAGGGCGCGGCCCGTGGATTCCGCCGCGCCATCGAGCTCGACCCGCATTATGCATCGGCGCGGCAGTGGTACGCCTTCTTGCTCGCCTCTCAAGGGCGGCTCGAGGAAGGAGTCAACGAGGTCCTCACCGCACAGCAGCTCGACCCGTCGTCGATCTCGGTGCGGCGCAGCGTCGGATGGGCGCATTACTACGCGCGACGCTACGACCAGGCGCGCTACCATCTGTTGCGAGCGATCGCAATGAACCCGACGGCGGCGGAAACGTACCGGATCCTGGCCCTGACCTATACGGAGCAAGGGGACCTCGACGAAGCCGAGCGCGTCGCACGCGAGGCGATGGAGCTTCCCGCCGGCGGGAGCTACACCCTCGCCACACTGGGCCTCGTGTTGGGTCGAGCGGGTAAACCCGACGCCGCGCGGAAGGTCCTGGCCGATCTCGAACAGCGCGCGTCCGAAGGCTACGTCTCACCGGTCGCCTTCGCCACGATCCACCTGGGACTGGGTGAATGGGGACGCGCGTTGCCATGGCTCGAGCGTGCGTACGATGAACGCCGCGGGTGGATGGCCTACCTGCGGGTGAACCCGATCCTCGACGCGGTCCGGAACCAGCCCGAGCTCAGGCAGCTGGTGCAGCGCATGCGGCTGTGAGCCGCTACGGAACGATGGGCAGGACGATGTGCGAGGGGAGCCGCGCGGTGGAGTAGACGCGCTGTGTCGCCTTGACGAAGTCGGCGGCGGTCGCGTGGTAGATACTGGGCAGGAACTTCTGGGGATTGCGGTCGATGATCGGGAACCACGTCGACTGCACCTGCACCATGATGCGGTGGCCCTTCAGAAAGACGTGGTCGTGGTCGCGCAGCGGGACGTGCCAGAGCCGCGGGGTGTTCGGGACCAACGCGTGCGGCCGCTCGAAGCTCGCGAGATAGCGGCCCCGCCGCACGTCCATCGCGATCGGCAGCTCGTAGCCGTTCATCGACCGGGCGAACCCTCCCGGCGCCGGACCGGCGTCGGGATCCCAGGCGTTGGGCTGCGCGGCGTCGGGGTAGACGTCGATCAGCTTCACCACGACGTCGGCGTCCGTCCCGCTGGTCGAGCAGAACAGATCGGCGGCGACTTCTCCCGTGACGGTTACGTCGCGCTCGAGCGGCGCGCTCACCCACGTGAGCACATCGGGCCGCCCCTCGACAAAGCGCTGATCCGCGACCTCCCACGTCCGCCAGTCGCCGCCGGGGTACGTCGGCGAGATCGGGCGCTGCCGATACGGCACCGGGTTCGCAGGATCCGACACGTATTCGCGATAGCCCGCGCCCTGCGGAGCGGTGAACGAGAGTGTCCCGTCGGGATGCAGATACAGGTTGGTCGGCTTCGCCTCGCGCGGCGGCCACGCGTCGTACGTCCGCCAGCGGTTGGCGCCGGTCTCGAAGGTGCTCGCCACCCAGGCCGGCTTGGCGCCCTGCCCGTGCAGGTAATAGCGGAAGAACGGCGCCTCGATCGTCTCGCGATATTCGCGTGCCGTCTCGTGACCGCCGAACGTCACGATCCCCAGGCTGTCGCCCCGCGGCGCGCGCCACTCGCCGTGGTACCACGGTCCCGCCACGATGAGGTTGGTGTGATCGGGATCGCGCTCGGCGGCACGCCGGAAGATCTGCCATGGCCCCCACGGATCCTCCTGATCCCAGAATCCGGCGACATTGAGATTGGGAACCGTCGCGGCGTGCAGCTGCCGCACCCAGGCTTCCCGCTTCCAGTAGTCGTCGTCGTCGGGATGGGCCACTATCGCGTTCCAGTAGGGGATCGAGCCGTGCAGGAAGCGGGCGTTGATGTTCGCCAACGGCCCGAGCGACAGATACCAGGAGTAGGTGTCGTACTGATCGAAGTCGAAGTGCGTGTTCTTGTTCTTGTCTGATTCCTCGAGCACCGCGTACTCGAACGCGTAGCTCTCGCGCAAGGCTCCGTAGCGATGGTCGTCGTCGTTCATCCATTCGTCGGCGGGCGACGCCTGCTCGGATATCGCCGCGAGCGCCGGGTGTGGATGCAAGAGCGTCATCGCCGTCGTCATGCCGTCGTATGACACTCCGAACATGCCGACCTTGCCATTGTTGTTCGGCACGTGCCGCACCAGCCAGTCGATGCTGTCGTAGGCGTCCGTCGTCTCGTTGGTATTCGTCGAGTCCGAGAGATCGACCTGCGACGTGAGCTTGAACGTCCCTTCCGACTTGAAGCGGCCGCGCAGATTCTGAATCACGATGATGTAGCCGTCCTGCATCAGCTCCTTCAGGCTGGCGGGAATCGCGGGCGGCGCCGCGTCGGGTACGCCGTAGGGCGTGCGGCGGAACAGAATCGGCAGCGGCCCCGTCTGGTTGGCCGGCGCGAGGATGACGGTTTGCAGGTGCACCCCGTCGCGCACCGGGACCATCACTTCCTGGAAGGTGAACACGGGGAGGGACGCCGGCTGCTGCGCCACAAGCGGCGCGCCACAGGCCAGCCAGAGGACGAGCGAACGGTGCAGGCGCATGGGTCCATATTCACCCACGCCTCCTACCCCCGCAACTACTTCGCTCCAAGCAAGTCGTCGACCTCGCGCCCCGCTTCGATGCGGCGATCGACGTGTGCGCCGATCTCCCGCGCGTGCGCGAGCGCCAGGGTGAGATCCGGCATCGACGCCGTGCCGGCCTGGACGCGCACCAACGCGAGCCGCAGGCGCTCGAGCGCCGCAACGGTCTCCGTCAGCCGCTCCCCCGTGTCGCCGTGCGCGCGCAGCGCCTGCGCTTCCGATTCCAGCCGCCCGAGGACGGCCGGCACATCGGGGAGTTGGTGCCGAGTGTCCTCCGGCAGGGCGCGGTAGGTCAAGAGCGCCGAACGCTCGAGCACGAGCTCGGTGGGCTCGACGCCCGCCAGCGCCGGCCGCGCCGCCGTCTTCAACCACAGCCCCGCGGCGCGGAAGAACAGGCGACCCACCCGCCCCGCCCAGAGCCTGTACCAGAGCGTGTCGAGCTTCCGCAGCCAGCGCCGCCCCTTGATCACGTCCTGTTCTTCCGCCTGCACCTGAGCTTCGGCGAGCAGGGCCGCGTGAATGTCCTCGAACGTGTACCCCTCGCGCAGCAGGCGACGCGCCACCGCGACCAGCTGGCAGACCAGAATGAACCCGACGATGCCGGGGCCGCCGAAGGAGATCGAGACGCCGGCTTTGGTCGCCGTCACCGTCTGATTCGCCAGCGCCAGCGCGACGAACACCATGGTCGAGACCTGCGCGTTGCGAATGAAGGCGCGCACGATCGGCGGCGCGCGGAATTCTCTACCGCGCGCCTCCCCCACCACCCGCGCGAGGTCGTCCCCCGACTGATACCGCGCGTCCGGCGCTTTCTGAAGACAGCGATCGATCAACGCCGCGAGCTTGCCAGGCACCTCCGGGCGTATCGTCTCGACCGCCGGCGCCGGCTCGGAGACCTGGCGCACGAGGATGGCCGGCAGGTTCGCTGCCTCGAACGGCGCTCGACCCGTCAAGGCGAAGAACGCCGTCGCTCCCAGCGAGTACAGATCGGAACGGCCGTCGACCGGCTCACCACACGCCTGCTCGGGACTCATGTATCGAGCGGTGCCGATGACCAGTCCCGGAGACTGGCCGGCGTCGCGCACACCGAGCGCGATCCCGAAGTCGGTGACCATCGCCCGATCGGTCGCCCGCTCGATCATGATGTTGTCGGGCTTCACGTCGCGGTGTATCACCCCCCGCTGATGGGCGTAGGCGAGTGCCCAGGCGACTTCCTGCATGATCTTCATCGTCAACCGCGGCGTGAGCGGCCCCGATCGCTCGACCCGCTCGCGCAACGTCTCTCCATCCACGTAGCCCATGACGAAGAACACCAGATCGCCGTGCGCCTCGACGAGATGGATCGGGACGATGTTGGGGTGCGACAACCCGGCCGCGGTGCGCGCCTCCCGCAAGAACTGGTCGCGGGCGTCGGGCCGGGCCGCCAGCGCGGGCGGCAGCAGCTTGATCGCCACCGGACGGTCGAGCGCCACGTCTCGCGCCAACAGCACGAGACCCATGCCGCCACGACCCAGCTCGCGCTCGATCGAATAGCGGCCGGCGAGCACGTCCTGCAACGCGAGCAGCTCGGGAGCGATCGGCGTGGTCATGGGTGCGAACCCTACGCGCCGGAGGCCACTTCGTTTCGGCCCTCCAGCAGGGCCGTGGCGGCGGCGATCGCCTCGTGCGTCCCCGCCAGCGCCAGCACGTCTCCGGCCTGCAGCCGCTCTTTGGCGGTCGGAACGATCACACCGCCTCCGGCCCGCGTGAGCGCGAGCACCGTTGCGCCGGTACGTCCGCGGAGCTTCAGCTGGGCCAGCGTCTTCCCGACCGATGCGCTCGCGGGCTCGAGCGCCACGGCGGCGAGCGCTCCCAGTCCGGGCAGGAGCTGGTGGACATCGGCGAACGTCCGCCCCGGTGCCGGCGCGTGGCGTGTCTGGGCCGTCAGGGCATCGAGCACCACCTGGGCGCCGGCGCGGACGTGGCCCTGGAGATTCGTGGCGCTGCGCCAGAACCCGAGCCACAGCATCGCCAGCACGAGGACGAAGAGGATGACGCCCGGGAGCACAGGGACAAACGGCTGCGCCAGCGCCAGGAGCGGCGTCCCCACGAGCAGCACGCCGGCCAGCTGCAGCGTGACGACGAGCGTGCGCCGCGGCGCCGCGGCGAAATCGACCCGTCGCCGGCGCTCTTTGGGAAGGGCGGCTCTGGACAGTGTGACGCCGAGCTTGCGGCTCAAGCGCACCACGCCGAGGCAGAACGGCACCGCAACGACCATCGCACCGGCGATCGTCAGGACCCGCGCCACCGCCTCGTCCACGCCGAGCTGCCGCTCGGCGAATCCCGCGATCTCGGGCAGCGCGGACGCCGTCCCGACGATCAGCGCGGCGAGCACGGCCGCGTCGAGCACGAGCAGCCGCAGCAGCCGGCGGATCTCGCCCGCTGTGGTCGGCCGGCGCGGCGTCGCGCGCAGCTCCTCGAGCCAGCTGCCGTACAGCGCGGCGAACGTCTGCAGCGGCTTGGGCAACTTCCGATCGAGCCAGCTCGCGACCGGCTCCGAGGCGCGAATGAGCCATGGCGTGCCGAGCGTCGTGACCGCCGAAACGGTGACCGCGACGGGGTACAGGAACGACCCGGTCGCGTGCAGTGACTGCCCCAACGCCGCGATGATGAAGGAGAACTCGCCGATCTGCGCGAGGCTCATGCCCGTCTGAACGGAGGATCGCAGGCCGTTCCCCGTCAGGAACGCGCCGACAGAGACGCTCGCCACCTTGCCGAACACGACCGCCGCCGACAGCACGAGCACCGCCACCCAGTGGCGGCCGACCAGCACCGGGTCGATCAGCATTCCCACCGACACGAAGAACACCGCGGCGAACATGTCCCGCACCGGCTCGACCAGTCGCTCCACCTCCTGCTCCTCGCCCGATTCGGCGACGAGCGAGCCCGCGAGAAAAGCGCCCAGCGCGACCGAATAGCCGAGCGACTGGGCCAGCAATGCCGTCCCGAAGCAGACGCCGATGCTCGCGACGAGGGTCGTCTCGCGGCGGCGCAGGCGGCCGATCAGGCGCATCGCGCGCGGCACGACGAGCAGCCCCACGGTCACCAGTCCGATCAGGAAGGCGACGAGCCGCCCCACCGTCGCCACCAGCTGACCGGCGGCCAGACCGCTTCCCGTGGCGACCGCCGTCAGCACCGCCATGAGCAGCACGGCAATCAGGTCCTCGACGATCAGGACACCGAACACGAG
Organism: uncultured Gemmatimonadaceae bacterium; assembly: GCA_964641815.1. Classification (GTDB taxonomy): domain Bacteria; phylum Gemmatimonadota; class Gemmatimonadetes; order Gemmatimonadales; family GWC2-71-9; genus DASTHG01. The sequence goes on from CAZXKN010000049.1 coordinate 36,593, forward strand.
CTCGCGGGTCGTGCCGGCAACCCCCTGCTCGGCGAACACCTTGGCGATGATCGTGGTGGACGAGATCGCGATGAGCGCGCCCGTGAACAGGCTCTCGAGACTGGTCCACCCGAGGAGGCGTGCGACCGTGAACCCGAGCCATACCATCAAGCTCGTCTCCAGCAGGGCGGTCAGTCCTGCGGTCGGGCCGACGGCGGCCAGCTTCCGGAAGCTGAACTCGAGTCCGATGGAGAACATCAGGAGAATCACGCCGAACTCCGACAGCGTCTGCACGATGTCGGGATCGGCGACGAGCGGGATGGGGAGGTGCGGACCGACGATCAGGCCGGCGATGAGATAGCCCAGGACCACGGGCTGGCGCAGCCATTGGAAGACGACCGTCGTGACCGCAGCCACGACGAGGACGATCGTCAGCGATTGGAGAAACTGGTGGGCTATGGGTGGTATTCCCGCTCGGTGTGTCCGGTGAGCTGCGAGCGGTAGAAGTACACGTCCCGTAACCCCCCGCTCGCGTACCGCTCGGCTTCATCGTTGAAATGCTTCGAACCGGGGTGGCCGCTCTCGCCTCCCGCCGTCACCGCCCGGGCCCGCACGCTGTCGCCGAACTCGACGACCGCGACGAAGCTGTTGCCGTACGACCCGTACCATTTCTTCGTGTTGGGATAGGGCCGGGCACCGAAGGAGGCGAGAGAGCCCCAGACGGCGGAGGTGAACGGGACGGGAATGCTGGGCTGGGCGTCGTCGAAGTGCGACGCGATCGAGTCGTCGATCCGCTGAAACCGGTTGATGTCACCCCACGGCGTGCGCCACGCTCCAAAATTCGCCCGCAGCGAATCGGACGCAGCGGCCAGCGCGCCGAGCAGCTCGTCGGGCGTGGCGTGCTCGGCGGCGTAGGTCATCGGCGACACCCCGGCGGCACGGGCCGCCCGCGCCACCCGCGGCAGGAGGGTTGTCCCCCAGAACACCGCGAGCGTCGTGGGTACCGACGTCGCCCCCCAGCGATAGTCCCAGTCGCGCACGCTGGCGATCTGGTCGGCGAGACGCGGCCGCAAGGTGTCGGTCGCGGGCAGCGCGTCATACGCCTTGAGGAGCGGCGGGATCATCCGCGCGAACGCCGGGAGGTAGCTGTCGAACGCCGCGGCGATCAGGGTCTGTGGCGTCCAGTCTTTCGAGTCGCTGAGCACGCGCAGGGCGTGGTAGCCGCGGGGCGTCTCCTCCGTCCCCGTTTCGACGTAGCGCGGGAAGTCGCCGCGCTTGGGGCTGTCGGGTCCCGCTGCCGACCAGGGCCAGTTGTTCGAATTGTAGAGCCAGCCGCTCGCGGGGTTGAGCAGATTGGGCGTCTCGGCGAACGACAGCACGCCGTGATAGACGGTGGCGGGGTTCGAGCCGTCGACGGGCTCGGTCCAATCGAACGCCGTGTCGCGCCGCGGAATGTAATTGGAGTGGAAGTACGCGATGTTCCCCGACGCGTCGGCGAAAACGGTGTTGTTCGACGAATTGGTGTGCATCTCCATGATGCGCCGGAACGCCGCGTAATCCTTCGCTTTGGTGCGGCTATAGGACTGCATCAGGGCGTGCACCGGGTGCTGCATGAGGCTGATGCTCACCCAGCGGTCGCCGACCTTGCGGACGACGGGACCGTGGCGCGTGAAGTAGGCGGTGAACGTCCTGCGCTGCATCCCGCTCGCGGTGCGGTACGGGACCGTCACCGTCCGCCTTGCGACCGGCAGCTCGGCACCGCCGTACTTGTAGAAATACTTCCCGCCACGCGGCACAATCGTCTCGAGAAACTCGTCGATATTGTCGACGCCGCTCGAGGTATGCATCCATCCGGCGGTGCGATTGAAGCCCTGGTAGACGAAGAACTGCCCCCACGTCACCGCCCCGTAGACATCGAGCCCCTCGCCGCTCACCACCTGCAGCTCGGAACGGAAGTAGAACGACGTGTGCGGATTGATCCACAGCAACGCGTGATGATCGTGCGTGAGCCGCGGCGCGATGGCGATGCCGTTCGACCCCGACGGCTCGGCCAGGGGATCGTCGCCGTCGCCGCCGGCCTGTACTGCGCGGGTGGTGTCGCCGTAGAACGCCGCCAAGTCCCGCAGATCGACCTGCTCGATGTCGCCCCCGATGCTGCCTTCGGTGAAGCTCAACGCCATCCACGGCTCGAATCGCGTGATGACGCGCGGCTGCACGTCGGGGTGTTTGTAGAGGTAGTAGTTCAGCCCGTCGGCGAACGCGTTCATCAGGCGCTGCAACCACGGAGGGCTCGTGCGATACAGCGCCTTGAGGGTGTCGGGATCGATGAAGAGCTTCATCCGCAGGTCCTGGTAAACCGCGTGCTCTCCCTCGGCTTCCGCGAGGCGGCCCAGGGCGTTCAGGTAGTTCGTCTCGACCCGGTTGAAGTCATCTTCGGCCTGCGCGTACTCCATGCCGAACACCGCGTCGGCGTCGGTCTTGCCGTAAACGTGGGCGATCCCCCAGTCGTCGCGGATGATCGTGACGTTTGCCGCCTCGCGCTGCCAGCGTGCCAGCTCCTGAGCGGACGCGTGCAGCGGCTGCAGCAACGCCAGTCCGAGCGTCAACACGATTCGCCGCTGCATCAGGTGGCCCCGCCGCGAGCCCGCGCCAGCAGGTACGTCCGCAGGGCGGCGATTTCCGCATCGGTGAAATGCGTGAACCGGCCGCGGGCGACCTCGCTCATCATTCCGAGCTCGCGGTCTCCTAGCCCCTTCCCCGTCCGCATCAGCCGCGTAAAGGCATCGCTCGAATACCCCGCCGCGATCTTCAAGTCCGGCGTCGTCTGGTCGGCGACGCGCGATCCGGTCAACCCCACCCCATGGCATTCCGTGCAGCTGGTGCGGGCCAGGTAGGCGCCGGGCGCGGTGGAATCGCCGGGGCGCGGGTACGTCGCGGTCAACGAGTCGGCCCGGTGCACGAGGGCCACCGCGGGCTCGTACTGCTTCAGGACGATGCCGAGCCGTGCGAGGGGCCCGAGCCGGACTTCCGGCAGCGGGCCAGGCATGCGCGGCACGCTGCGCAAGTACGCGATGATCTTCGCCAGGTCGGCGTCGGTCAGCATGCTGAACATTTCCGCCGGCATCACCACGACGGTGTGACTGTCGGGACGGACGCCGCGGCGGATGATGCGGGCCAGATCGGCATCGGAGTAGCGTCGCACCGCTTCGGTCAGATTGGGGGCGACGATGCGGGCGAGCAGCGGGTCATCGAGGAAGGTCTCCCCCTCGATCTCGTGTCCGTGACAGCCGCCGGAGCAGCCGCGCAGCTGTGCCAGGCGTTTGCCTTCGGCGATCGACGCGCTGTCCGCGGGGATCGTCAGCGAAACGAGCGGCTCGCCGTAGGCGCGCCGCAGCGTCCGCTGCGAGAGAAAGTAGATGACGCCGTAGGCCACCACCACGATCGCGACCAGGGCCAGCAGGACGTTGCGAGCCCAGCGGAGGAACCGGCGCACGGAGCCCTCGTCGAGGAAGGGTTACTCGAACGGCTGAGCGAACGTAATCCGGTTCCCTTCGAGGTCAAGCACATGAAAATCGCGCAGCCCCCACGGATGGCTCACCGGCTCGCCCTGCACATCGGCGCCGCGGCCGACCAGCTCCGTATGGAGCGCGTCCGCGTCGCGCACGTACGCCTCACAAAAAGAAACACCTGAGTGCTCCGGTTTGCGCTGAATCAGCAGGACCGTGACGTCGTCGCGGTCCATCACGCCGAGATCGTGTTGGGCGTAGTTCACCTGAAAGCCCAACACTCGCTGGTAGTACTCGATGCCGGCGGCGACATCGGACAACGGCAGCCCGGGCAGCATCTGCATCAGCTGCCGCGACGGGTCCTTCGGCCGGTCGGGCTCCTGAAACGACTGCGCGAACCAGAGCGTGTGCCCGTCGGGATCCCGCACCTGGAACACGCGCATCTTGATCCAATTCGCATTCTCGATCTCGGTGGGGAGTCCCCCACGCGCGACCACCGCGTCCCGCAACCTCACGACGTCGTCGACCTGGAAGAACACCAGCGCCGCTCCACGCGGACGCGTCGCTCCGGTGCTGTCCGGCGCCGAGTCGCCCGCGACGAGCTCGAGGCGGGCAGGGCCCGAGACGACCACGGGGGGACGAGACTCGAAGCCGAGCACGTCACGGTAGAACGCGATGCTGCGTGCGACGTCGCCCACCGCGAGGATGCGGCTCACCGGCGCCACGATCACGGGCTCAGAGCGCATGCTCGGCTCCTCAGGACCAGTAGTGCGTACGAATGTGCGACGGAAACACCGCCATCCCGGAACGCGTCACCTTGGGCGATCCGCCGATCTCGATCTCGCGCAAGCGAGGCAGCAGCGCCAGCGGTGCCAGCCCGGCATTCGTCAACCCGAGACATTGATAGAATTCGAGCCGCTCGAGCGCCGGCATCCGCCCCAGAATCTCGAGACTCCGGTCGGTAATCCTGGTGGCGCCCGCGTAATACGTCCGCAGCGCGGCCAATCCTTCGATGTAGGCGGTCGCGGCGTCTCCCGTGTCGCGGCAATACATCAGCCACAGTCGCTCCATTGCCGCGCACCGGCCGACGTGCCGGAACGCGGCATCGGTCACATCCATCGGGGTGAGCTCGCGCAGCGCGGGGAACTGCGGCAGGAGTGACAGTGCGTCGTCGCTCACATGCTTGCAGCTCACCGCCAGACCTCGGAGCGACGGCATCGTCGCCAGGGCTGCAAACCCCCGACTGCCGAGGTTCTCGCTGTCGCGACCCCAGAGGTACTCCAGGGTGCGCGAGCGGCTGAGCGCCGCGAAACCGTCGTCGCCGGCGACGGTGTCCTGCGCCTGGAGCATGCGCAGGTGAGGCAGCCTGCCGATCTCCCGCATGGCCTCGTCGGTACAAAGCGCTCCTTGCAACCCCAGGAACGCGAGGTGCGGGAGGGCTCCAAGCGCCGCCAGAGCGGAGGCGCTGAAACCGCTGGTGTGCCAGAAGAAGCTCAGGCCGAACAGCCCGTGGAGCTCGGCGAGCCGGGAGATCCCAGCGTCCGAAAACGTGCCGTCCACGATCAGATGATTGACCCCGGTGTCGAAGGTCATCATCTCGAGCTCGCCTTCGCCGCCCTGCCAGGACGCGAAGACGGGAAAGCGGGTCAACAACGCGAGGCCCGAGTCGGTGACGTGTGTGCCCGTCTTGAAGCGTCGCAGCTGCCGCCGGCCGGTGAGGGCGTTCACAGCACCATCGCCGGTCGGCGTGCCCAGCAGATCTACGCTCTCGAGGTCTTCGCAGAACGTCAAATGAGACACTCCCGCGTCGCTGATCCGGGCGGCCCAGCAGATCTGGAACCGGCGCAGTCGGCGC
>CAZXKN010000050.1:0-10359 GCA_964641815.1 uncultured Gemmatimonadaceae bacterium
GTCCTTGGCGATGACGGTCACGTTCGGCGCGATCGTCGCGCCCGCCGCCGCGTTCGAGGGTTGCACGCCGAACACGAGCTGCGTCGCCGCACCGGCCGTGATGTCGAACGTCGCGCTGGTTCCTGCGGTGAGGCTCCCGCCCGTCGCCGTCAGCGTGTAGGCCGTGCCGGCGCTGTCGACCGTGAGTGCGGAGAACGTCGCGACGCCTGCCACGGCGGCGTGTGTCAACGTCCCGCCCAGGCTCGCGCCCGCTTTCCCGGTCCCACCCGTGATCGCGACGGTCACGTTCCCCGTGAACGTCGGATCGGTGTTGCCGAGCGCATCCTGCGCCGAGACCGCCACGGCCGGCGCGATGCCCAGGCCGGAGGTCGTGGTCACCGGATCGACCGTGAAGACCAGCTTCGTCGCCGCGCTGGCGGTGATGTCAAACGCCCCGCTCGTCGCCCCGGTGAGGCCCGTGGCGGAGGCGGCCAGCGTGTAGCCGACGCCCGCCTTGTCGACGCTGAGGTTCGAGAAGGTGGCGATGCCGCTCACCGCGGCGATCGATGTCGTCCCGGACAGCGTCCCGGATCCCGCGTTGGTGCCGAACGCCATCCCGATGTTGCCCACGAAGCTCGGCACCGTGTTGCCGAACGCATCCTGCACCGCGACGGTGATCGGCGGAGCGATGACGGTGCCCGCCGTCGTGCTCGCGGCAGGTCCCACGGAGAAGACCAGCTTGCTGGCCGCCCCTGCGGTCACGTCGAACGAGTTGCTCGCGCCGGCGGTGGCGCCCGTCGCCGTGGCGGCCAGCGTATAGCCGCTGCCGGACTTGTCGATGCTCAGGTCGCTGAACGTGGCGACGCCGGCCACCGCCGCGACCGTCGTCGTGCCGGACAGCGTGCCCGCCGAGGGCGAGCCGCCGTTCGTGCCGATGGCGATCGTCACATTGCCGGTGAACGTCGTCACGATGTTGCCGAAGGCGTCGTCGCCGGAGACCTGGACCGCGGGCGCGATGGGCGAGCCGGCCTGCGTGGCCACGGGCTGCGACGTGAAGTTCAGCTGGCTCAACGCCGCGGCGCTGATGTTGAAGCCGCTCGACGTCGCGTCGGTCAGGCTGCCCGAGGTCGCGTGCAGCGTGTAGCCGGTGCCGGACTTGTCGATGCTCAGGTTCGCGAACGTCGCCACGCCCGCCACCGCCGCCACGGAGCTGGTTCCCGACAGGGTCCCGCCGCCGGCGTTGGTGCCGATCGCCGCGACGACGTTGGCCGTGTAGGCCGTCGCGATGTTGTTGTTGGCGTCGAGCGCGTTGACCACGACCGACGGCGCGATGGCCACGCCGGCCGTCGCGTTGGTCGGCTGCGCGAAGAACGCGAGGTGCGTGGCCACCCCGGGCGTAATGGTGAACCCACTGCTCGTAGCGCCTGTCAGCGCGCCCGCCGACGCCGCCAGCGTGTAGCCCGTGCCCGTCTTGTTGATGCTCAGCGTGCTGAACGTGGCGACGCCCGCGACCGCCGTGACGGACGTCGTGCCGGAGAGTGTACCGCCACCCGCGTTGTTGGAGATGGCGACCGCGATCGACGCGGTGAAGTCCGCCGCCACGTTGTTCGACGCGTCCAGTGCCGTCACCGTGACGGTACCGATCGTGGCGCCCGCCACGGTGTTGCCCGGCTGCAGGCTGAACACCAGGTGCGTCGCCACGCTGTTGATGATGTTGAATCCGGTGCTGGTGGCACTGGTGAGTGCCGTGGCGGTGGCCGCGAGCGTATAACCCGTGCCGACCTTGTCGACGCTCAGGTTGCCGTACGTCGCGACGCCGGCCGCGGCGGCCACGGTGAGCGTTCCGGAGAGCGTGCCGCTGCCCGCGTTGGTGCCGAAGGCAACGGTCACGTTGCCCGTGTAGGTGAGGTCCGTGTTCCCCAGCCCGTCCTGCGCGGTGACCTTGACCCCGACCGCCGAGTTGATCGTCGCGGCGGCCAGGGAGTTGGTCGGCTGATTGGTGAACGCGAGTTTCGTCGCCGCCCCGGCGATGATGTTGAAGGAATTGCTCGTGGCGCCCGCGAGGGCTCCGGATGCCGCCGTCAGCGTGTAGCCGATGCCGCTCTTGTTGATGTTCACGGTCGAGAACGACGCGACCCCGGCGACGGCGTTGGCCGCCACCGTGCCGCTCAGCGTCCCGCTCCCGGCATTGGTCCCGATCGCGAGCGCGACCGAGCCGGTGAAGGCCGTGGCGGTATTGCCCTTCGCATCGCGCGCGGTCACCGTAATCGCCGGAGCGATGTTGGCGCCCGCCGTGGCGTTCGACGGCTGGCCCGTGAACACGAGCTGCGTCGCCGCGCCGGGGATGATGTTGAACGTCGCGCTGGCGAACCCGCCGACCAGGCCCGTCGCGGTCGCCGAGAGCGTGTACCCGGTCCCCACGCTGTCGATGCTCAGCGTCGAGAACGTCGCCGTACCGTTCACCGCCGTCACCGTCTTGGTGCCGGAGAGGCTGGCTCCGCTCGTCCCGGTGCCGCCCGTGATCGCGATCGTGATCGCGTTGGCGAAGCTCGTAGCGGGGTTACTGAACTGATCCTGGGCGGTGACGACGATGGCGGGAGAGACATTGGAGCCGGCGGCGGTCGCCGAGGGCTGTGTCGTGAAGACCAGCTGGGTAGCGGTGGCGGCCGTGACGTTGAACGCGTTGCTCTGTCCGCTCCCCGTTCCGCCCGTGGCCGTCAGCTTGTAGCCGGTGCCCGCCTTGTCGATGCTGAGGTTGTTGAAGGACGCAACACCCGCGGCCGCGGCCACCGTCGACGTTCCCGACAACGTGCCCCCAGCGGGGTTCGTGCCGATGGTCATCGTCACATTGCCGTTGAACGTCGTGACGACGTTCGACGCGGCATCCATCCCTTGTACCTGGATGGCGGGAGCGATCGCGGTGCCCGCCGTGGCATTGCTGGGTTGTACGGCGAAGGCGAACGTCGAGACCGGTCCGGGTACGATGGTGAACTGTGCGCTCGTCACGTTGAGACCCGAAGACGCCGCGGCGAAGGAGTACCCGGTCCCCGGACGGTTGACCATCAAGCCCGTGAACACCGCCACCCCGTTGGCTGCGGTCTGCGTCTTGGTCCCGGTCAGCGTCGCGCCCCCGGGGTTGGTGGCCAGGGATATCGTGACCGGCCCGGTATAGCTCGTGAGCACGTGCCCCGAGGCGTCGAGGGCGGAGACGCTAATCGCCGCGAGCGCCGTCACGGCATCGGTGTTCGCCGGCTGGACGGTGAACTGGAGACTCTTGGGAACCGCCGGAGCCGTCGTCTCGGAATGACACGAGAACAGGAGCAGGGACAGGCACGCGACCGCCAACGGGCGTGCGACGTAGTGAGCGGCGGACAGAAATGAGCGCATACCAATCCCTCGAGCGAGAGCCGACAGTTGTTTGTGCGTAGGGAGGCCCAAGCTACCCCTGCGGAACATCCTGTCCAGTCCGAAACGCGCTGACAAGTTCCAGTCCTTATTGGAGTTGTAGCCTGCAAGCCGCCACGAAAAAGACGTGTCGGTTCCTCGGTGCGAGTGTGGTCCTCGCACCACAGGTGTCAGGTGTCAGGTGTCGGGCGTCAGGAACGAACCCCGGACACCTGACACCTGGTCCCTGACGCCTGCCAATCAGTTGATATTGAACGCCACGCTGGTCGCGGGGACCAACCCGGCGGCTGTGGCCTGCAGTGTGTAGCCGATTCCTGCAAGAGTGATGCTCAACCCGCTGAAGACGGCGACGCCGTTGGCCGCCCCCACGGTCGTGATCCCCGACAAGGTGCCGCCGCCCGGGTTATTGGCGATCGCGAGCGTCACGTTGGCGGTGAAGCCCGTCGCCTGATTGCCCTGCGCATCGAACGCCGTCACCCGGATCGCGGGCGAGATCGAGGCGCCGGCCGTGGCGTTGGACGGTTGCACGGTGAAGAGCAGGGATGTCGCCTGGCCCGCGCTGACGCTGAAGGCGTTGCTCGTGTCGGGGGCGAGGCCGGCCGCGCTGAGGCCGAGGCGGTAGCCCGCGCTCGCCCTGTCGATCGTGAGGTCGTTGAAGTTCGCCACGCCGTTGGCCGCCGCGACCGTGGTCGTCCCCGACAGGACACCGCCCGCCGGGTTCGTGAGAATCGCGATCGTCACATTGCTGTTGAACGTCTTCACCGGGTTCCCCAGCGCGTCGCGCACCGTCGCCTGGATCGTCGGCCCCGTGGCGCCGGGGATGATCGTCGCGGACGCGGCGGATCCCGGATGCACGGTGAACGTCACGCGTGCCGCGGCGCCCGGGTTGACGGTAAAGGGGGTGCTCGAGGCACCCGATACGCCCGGCGCGACGGCGGAGAGCCGGTACCCGGTGCCGCTGTTGTCGATGCTCAGATTGGAGAAGGTGGCGACGCCCGCGACGGCGTTCGCCGTCACGGTGCCGGAGAGGATCGCCCCGGCCGTGCCGGTGCCCGCGGTGATCGACAGCGTGACGGCGCCGCTGAACCCCGTGGCCACGCCCCCGGTCGCGTCGCGTGCCGTCACCTTCACGGCCGGTGCGATGCTCGCGCCGGCCGTCACCGACGACGGCTGCACCGAGAAGCCGAGCTGCGTGGCCCGGGCCGCCGTGACGTCGAAGGCGGCGCTCGTAGCCCCGGTGAGACCGGCCGCCGCGGCGGACAGCGTGTAGCCGTTTCCCGCCTGGCTGATCGTCAGATTGGAGAACGAGGCCACGCCGTTCACCGCGGCGACGGTGGCGGTGCCGCCCAGCACCCCGCTCCCCGGGTTCGCCGCGATGGCGACGGTGACGTTGCCGGTGAACGCGGTCGCGGTGTTCCCCTGCGCGTCGCGGGCGGTGACTTCGATCTTCGGAGTGATCGCCGTCGCCACCGTCGTCGTGGAGGGCTGCAGCGTGTAGCTCAGCTGCGTGGCGCTGCCCGGGTTGATCGTAAAGAACGCGCTGGTCGCCGCACTGAGCCCCGAGGCGGTGGCCGTGAGCTTGTAGCCGACGGCGGCCTTGGCGATCGACAGGCCGGGGAAGGTGGCCACCCCCGCGACCGCGGCCATCGTGGTCGTGCCCGAGAGCACGGCACCCGGCACCCCGGTGCCCGCGGTGATGGCGAGCGTCACGTTCCCTGTGAAGCTCGACGCCGTCTGTCCCGAGGCGTCGCGCGCCGTCACAACGAGAGACGGCGAGAGCGTGGCCCCGGCCGTCGCGGGATCGGGCGGCTGGACGGTGAAGAACAGCTGCGTCCCGACCGACGCGATGATGTTGAATGCGGCGCTCGTGGCGCCGGTGAGCCCGGCGGCGGACGCCGTCAACGTATAGCCCGTGCCGGTGTTGTTGATGCCCAGCGTCTGGTAGCTCGCCACGCCGTTCACCGCGGCGAGAGTACGCGTCCCCGACAACGCCCCGCCGCCGGGGTTGGCGCCGATCGCCACCGTGATGTTGCCGTTGAAGCCGGTGGCGACGTTGCCCAGGGCATCGTGCACCGTGACCTTCACCGCCGGCGAGATATTGGCGTTGGTCGTCGCGGTGGTCGGCTGGGCGGTGAAGGTGAGCGACGTGGCGGGCGCCGGGCCGATGTTGAACGGCGCGCTCGTGGCGCCCGTCAATCCGCCGGCGCTGGCCGAGACCGTGTAGCCGCTCGCCGCCTTGTCGATGCTCAGCGTCGCGAAGCTGGCGACGCCGGAAACGGCGGCGACGGTCGCGGTGCCGGCCAGCACTCCCCCCGCCGGATTCGCGGCGATCGCGATCGTCACGTTGCCGGCAAAGCTGGTGACGGCGTTGCCGAGCGCGTCGCGTGCCGACACCAGGATGGCGGGAGCGATCGGCGCGCCCGCGGTCGCGTTGGACGGCTGCACCGTGAACGCGAGAACCGTCGCCGCGCCGGCGCTGATGCCGAAGGGCGTGCTGGTGGCGCCGGTCAACGCGCCCGATGAAACCGACAGCGTGTACCCGGCGCCCGCGTTGTCGATGCTCAGCCCGGTGAACGTGGCCACCCCCGACCCCGCGGCCACCGTCGTCACCCCCGACAGCGTGCCGCCACTCGGATTGTTCCCGATGACGACGCCGACAGTGCCGTTGTAGCTCAGAACCGGGTTGCCCTGGGCATCCTGCGCCGCCACCTGGATCGTGCCGAGCGATGCCCCGGCTGCGGCGGAGACGGGCTGCGCGGTGAACGCCAGCTTGGCGGCGACTCCGGCGTTGATGGTGAATGCGCTGCTCGCGGCGCCGGCAATTCCCGCCGCGGTGGCCGAGAGCGTGTAGCCGGTGCCCGCCTTGTCGATGCTGAGGTCGGAGAACGTCGCGATGCCGGCAACCGCCGCTTTCGTGGCGGTACCGGAGAGCGTGGCCCCTGCGGCGCCGCTGCCGGACGTGATCGAGAGGGTCACGCTACCGGTGAACGTTGCGTCGGTGTTGCCGGACGCGTCCTTCGCCGTCACCGTGACCGCGGGAGCGATGGCGGCTCCGGCCACCGTCGGAGCGGGCTGGCTCGAGAACAGCAGATGGCTCGGTGGCCCCGCGGTGACGTCGAACGCGCCACTCGTGGCGCCGGTCGGACCGCTGGCCGATGCGCTCAGGGTATACGCCGGCCCGGCGTTATTGATGCTCAGGTTCGTGAAGGATGCCACACCGGCCACTGCTGCGACGGACAGCGTCCCCGCCAGCGTGCCGCCAGACGGATTATTGGCGATCGCGATCGTCACCGTTCCGGTAAAGCCGGCGGCGATGTTGCCGAGGGCGTCGTGGGCGGTGACTTCCACCTGCGGCGTGATGGCGCTGCCGGCGGCGACATTGCTCGGCTGCACGGTGAATGCGAGCTGCGACGCCGTGCCGCCGCTGATGGTGAACGGCCCGCACGCCGCCGACTGCAGCCCGGTGGCCGTCGCGGTCAGCGTATAGCCGCTGCCGCTCTTGTCGATACTCAACCCGGAAAACGAGGCGACGCCCGCCACTGCGCTGACCGTCGTCGTGCCGGTGAGGGCGCCGCCGCCGGGATTGGTGCCGATGGCCAGCGTCACGCCGCCGGTGAAGCTCGTGACCGTCTGGTTCGACGCGTCGCGCGCGCTCACCTGAATCGCCGGAGTGATGCCGCTGCCGGCCGTCGTGTTGGTCGGCTGGACGGTGCAGACCAGCTTGTCGGCCGTGGACGCGACGATATCGAACGCCGCGCTGGTATCGGGCGCCACGCTGGCAGCCCCGGCGGCGAGCCGGTAGGCCACGCCGACTTTGTCGATGGTCAGATCGCCGAAGGACGCGACACCCTGCGAGGCGGCGAGGGTCGTCGTACCCGACAACACGCCGGCCGAGGGGTTCTGGGCGATCGTCACCGTCACGTTGCCGGCAAATCCGTCGGCGGGGTTGCCGAAGGCGTCGCGGGCCGTGACGCGCACGGCCGGCGCAATCGGCGCCGCATCCGTCGTCGTCACCGGCTGGGTGGTGAACACGAGCCGCGCGGCAGCGCCCGCCGTCACGGTGAACGCGGCGCTCGTCGCCGCGGTGAGCGTCGCGGCCGATGCCGTGAGGGTGTAGCCGGTGCCGACTTTGTCCAGGTAGACGCCGGGGAACGTCGCGACGCCGTTCGTGACGGCCACGACTTTCGTGCCGCCGAGGGCGGCCCCCCCGGGGTTCGTGCCGATCGCCAGCGTCACGTTGCCGGCGAACGTCGTCACGATGTTGCCGACGGAATCGAACGCGCTCACTTCGACGAGCGGCGAGAATCCGCCGCCGGCTGTGGTGGCGGAGGGCTCGGAGCTGAACTGCAGATGCGTCGCGGTGCCGCTCTTGATGTCGAATGGATCGCTGGTCGCCGCGGTGAGACTCGGCGCCGTGGCCGACAGCGTGTAGCCCGTCCCGGTGCTCACCGCGCCGACCTTGTCGATCTTCACGTCGGCGAACGTGGCCACGCCCGCGGCCGCCGCCGTCGCCGTCGTCCCCGACAGCGTGGCGCCGGCCGCCCCCGTCCCCGGAGTGATCGCGACCGTCACCGTGCCGCTGAAGCTCGTGACGGTGTTGCCCAGCGCGTCCTGCGCCGTGACGTTCACGGACGGCGCGATCGCCGCACCGGCTTTGGTGGCCGACGGCTGCGTCGTAAAGGCGAGCTGCGTCGCGGGCCCGGGCGACACGCTGAAGGTCGGGCTCGCCCCTGACGTGAGCCCCGCCGCCGCCGCCTGGAGCGAGAACCCCGCGCCGCTCTTGTCGATGCTCAGCGAGCTGAAACTGGCGACGCCGAGCGCCGCGTTGGCCGTCGTCGTTCCGGAGAGCGTCGCGCCCGGCGTTCCCGTGCCGCCGATGATCGAGACCGTGATCGCGCTCGCGAAGTCGGTTGCGGTGTGGCCGTTGGCGTCGAGTGCGGTGACCGTCACCGTCGCGATCTGCACGCCCGCGACGACGCTCGCCGGTCCGGTCGAGAACGTCAGGGCCGTGGCGGGACCGTGCGGATTGGTGCCGTGCTCGCCGCTGCATGTCCAGAGCAGAGCGGCAACCAGAAACACTGCGGCGCAGGCGAGCGGACGGACCAATCGGATCATCGGGGTTTTCCTGACGGGTGGCTGTCTGGGCACAGGCACAGGATCGGCAGCTTCTGTGCCAGGGTGTTGCGTAGACGGTACATGCGTTTGGCGACGTGAGTATGTCCGCCCTGTTGCAACTTGGCAACAGGGGAACGGAGGAAGACTAAGGCGTTGAGGACATCACCGATCAGGGCAGCGGTGCGGTCAAATCGAGTGTTACGAGACTCAGTGGATCGACCGCCAGGCTGCCGTACGACGCGGACCAGTGCAAGTGTGGGCCGGTCACCCGGCCCGTCGCGCCGACGAGGCCGATGAGTTGACCAGGCGAGACCGTGTCGCCGGGGGCGACCAGCATGCGGCTGAGATGGAGGTCCACCGTCTGCAAGCCGGCACCGTGCTCCAGGAAGATCGTCGTGCCGCTGAAGTAGAGATCGCCCGCGTACGCGACCACGCCGCGGTTCGTGGCGAGGACGCTATCACCGCGCCGGCCTGAAAAGTCCACGCCCAGGTGCCGGCTCCGCAGCCGGCCGTTGAAGATGCGGCGGATGCCGAATCCGTCCTCCGTCGGTCCGGGACGGGGCAGGCGGAACGGATCCCGCCACAGGCGGGGCACCTCATGGGAGCGGCGGTGCAGGTCGCGCACCAGCGCGCGCTCGCGCGCGAGCCGTGGCGCGACGGAATCGGGTGGTGTCACGAAATCCGGGTTGGTGCGCAATCGCTCGCTCAGGGACCTGCGGCGGGCCACCGCCACGCTGCGTATCACGGTATCCCGCGTGCCGTTGATCCACTCGATCACCATGCGCGCCTCGGTGTGGGCCCCGGCGTCGAGCGGCACGGCGCCGATCGAGCGAAACCAGCCGTCGATCAGCTCGAAATGGAGCGGCTCGCCTGCCAGCTCCCCTTGCACGGCGTGCACGCTGTCCACGGGGGCAGCGCGCACGCCGACCAGCACGAGTGAGCCCTGCAGCGGCCTGGCAGGTCGCCATGCCACTTGAACGCCGTCCTGCTTTCCCAGTCCAGCAAGTGCGCTGAGCGAGGCGAGCAGCAGGCCCGGTCCCATGCCCTGAGCCCTACTGGCCGACCGTGAATTCCAGCCGTTTCAACACGGTTCCATTCGCGTCGCGCACCTCGACGTGCCACGCACCGGTCCAATCCGCCGGCACGGTCTTGCGGCTATAGGTCCGCCACGGTGACCCTGTCACGTGCAGCTCGACGTCGGCCACCTGCTGGTCGCCATGGAACCAGACGTGGTGGACCGTCATGTCGCCTGATGCGCCTTCGATTTTGGTCCAGCAAATGAGCTGTGCCACGTCGGCGCCGAACGTGGATCCCGTATCCTGCGGGGCGCGGTCCACCACGGACTTCGCGATGGCTGCGTCCGTGACTTGGAGTGCAGCGGGATGGGCGGCGGTGGAATCCTGGGCTGCGAGCGGCGCAACGGCGAGTGCCACGAGCGCCATGGCGAGCTTCATGTCAGCCTCCTCGATTGAGTGGTTCGCGTAGTACGACGCGGTGACGGCGGTGTTCCCGGGATCAGCGCTGCGGGGGGCGAGGGGCGGAACAGCGAATGCGCCAGGCGGGATTCGAACCCACGACCTTCGGCTCCGGAGGCCGACGCTCTATCCAGCTGAGCTACTGGCGCGCACCCATTGTTTGATAGCGGACTTCGGATTGCGGATCAGGTGCGGAGAAACCGACATGGTCACCGCAATCCGCAATCGCCAATCCGCAATTCCGAAGTCGGGGCGAGAGGATTTGAACCTCCGACCTCCTGGTCCCGAACCAGGCGCGCTAACCGGACTGCGCTACGCCCCGCAATGCTAGACGTGTAGACGATTCGACGTGTAGACGTTCAGGTTTCGAGTCTACGTCCACACG
>CAZXKN010000051.1:0-4286 GCA_964641815.1 uncultured Gemmatimonadaceae bacterium
AAGAGCTGCTCGAGGTGCAGCGTGCCATCTCGGCGGAGCGGCTGTCGCGCTTCGTGGGCCGTGAGGTCGCCGTGCTGATCGATCGTGTCGCCGATCCGATCGACACCGGGGCGACCCACGTCGGGCGCGTACCCTGGCAAGCGGATGATGTCGATGGAGTGACCTATCTCGGGGAAGGGGGCTGGGCCGGTCCCGGCAGCTTTGTGCGGGCACGGCTTACCGACAGCTTGGACTACGATTTTCGGGCGGTGGCGCTCGCGTGAGCGCCCGCGCCGCTCTCCGGTCCACGGCGTCCCGGCATCCGCGCGGGACGCCTTTTTCTTGGCTGCTCCCCGCCGCGCTCGTCGCAGCCCTTGGCTGCCCGCACCCCCAGCCCGGAACTGAAGCGGCCCCGGGTGGCCCGGAGCCGGAGCTGCGCGTCGGTCTCGCCATGGGCCTCTCCAGTGTGCGGCTGGGGGGCGATGGCGAGCTGTTCGTCACCGATGACGGCAACGGGCAGCCGGTGGGCGCCATCGCTCCGGGGAGCGTCTGGACGATCACGGCCGACTCGGGTGCGGGGTTCACGCTGCTGCGGCCCGATGGGACGCGCACCGAGCGGCACCAGGGGATCTCGGCGGTGAACGTGACCGAGGGCCGCTTCGCGATGGCCAACGGGCGCCGCTACCGGGGGCGGATCAACGTGGTGCGCCTGCCGGGCGGGCTGCTGCTCATCGACCGCCTGCCGCTCGAGAGTTACCTGGCCGGCGTCCTCGGTCAGGAAATAGGGCCACGGCGCCCGGAGGAGCGGGAGGCATTGCTGGCGCAGGCCGTCATCGCCCGCACCTTCGCGGTGCGCAACCGGGGGCGCTGGGAAGCGAACGGGTTCGACGCCACCGCCGACACGCGCGATCAGGTGTATACCGGCGTCGACGGCGAAACGGCGCAGGTGTGGGATGCCCTGCGCGCCACGACGGGGCAGGTGGTGCAGTACCGGGGCAAGATCATCGACGCCTACTACCATGCGAGTTGCGGCGGCCGGACCGCCGCGGTCGAAGACGTGTTCAAGAGCGCGCAGCGACAGCCGTACCTGCGCTCGGTGTCCGACGCGAGCGGCGGTGGTCATTCGTATTGCGAGCTGGCGCCGCACTTTCAATGGCGCGAGGAGTGGGACGCCCCGGCGCTGCGCACTATATTGACGCGGACGCTCCCGGCAGTGATGACGGTGAGCGGCGACGGTTTGCAACCCATTACCGATGTGCAGGTTACGAGAACGACGTCGTCGGGGCGGGTGGCGGAGCTGCGGGTGGTGTTCGCGCACGGCGACGTGCGAATCGCCGGTCCGGATGTGCGGTCGATTCTACGACCGGCCGCCGACCGGCTGTTGCAGAGCGCGGCGTTTCGTGTGTCGGTGACCACGGACGGCGGCCGGGTGAGCCGTCTCGTGGCTCAGGGCAGCGGCGCCGGCCACGGCGTCGGGTTCTGTCAATGGGGTGCCATCGGGCGCGCCCGCGCCGGACAGAAGTATCGCGATATCCTCACCACTTACTTTCCAGGAACGACCGTTGAGCGACTCTACTAATAGATCGGGGCACCGCCGGTTGCTTGTGGCCGCGCTGGTGTGCGGCGCGTGTGCGACGCTCGTGACGTCGCCGCTGCTCGCCGCCCAGGGGTTGCTGTCGAAGTTCACGTACGATCAGCTGCGGGTCTCGGGATTCGAGTTCGACGTCGGGTCGGTGGCGACACACGACCTGCGCGGCGCCATGATCGGCGGTTTGCGCATGGACGCCGGGTACCTGGCGCCGCACGTCCGGGTGCTGGTGGGCGCGTCGTATACGCGTTCGCGGTTTACCGACCGGGCGGTGGCGCGGGTCAACCGGCAGCTGCTCAAACTGGTGACGGACCCCGATTCGAATTCGACCATCGACGTAGGACGGGTCCACCTGTCCGACTTCATCGCCGACCTCGACCTGCAGTACGTCTTCAACGACGGACAGCCGGTGACGGCCGTGCTGGGATTGGGGGGTGGTGTACACATCCGGGAAGGGAGCGGGCGTGCCATCAACGGCACCTTCATTCAGGACGCGCTCAGCGGCGTGTCGCCGGCGCTGAACGGCACCGCCGGGGTGGAGGTGGGCCTGACCCCCGCCTGGCGGCTCACCGGCGAGCTGCGCGGCACCCTGCTGAGCGACTACTCGCAGTTCTCGGCGCGCGTCGGGTTCATGTACCGCCTCCCCGCGGGTCGCGGCCGCCGGTGAGCGATCCGGTCCGCGTCGCCGTCGTGGGGGCGGGGAGCGTCGCTCAGGTGGCGCACCTCCCGGTCCTGCGGAAGATCGCCGGCGTCGAGATCGCGGCGATCTGCGACAATGACCTCTCCAAGGCCCAGGCACTGGCCGCGCGGTTCGACGTGCGGGAGACCTACGACGACATCGAGGAGGTGCTGAAGTACGCGCACCCCAACGTGGTCGTCGTGTGCACGCCGAACCATCTGCACGAGATTCACGCCGTGGCTGCCCTGTCGGCGGGTGTCAACGTGTTGTGCGAGCGGCCCCTCGCCATGAGCGTCGACGGTGTGGAGCGCGTGCTCAAGGCGGCGGAGCGCTACGGCAAGCGCGTCATGGTGGCGATGAACCACCGCTTCCGCAGCGATGTCCAGGCGGTGCGCGGCTTTCTCGCCGGCGGTGAGCTGGGGACGATCGACATGCTGCGCGGCGGCTGGTTCACGTTCCAGCCGTCGGCCGCGCGGCAGCAGCTGGGCTGGCGCCTGCGGCGTGCCGAGTCGGGCGGCGGGGCGATGCTCGACCTGGGACTGCCGCTGATCGACCTGGGCTTGTGGCTCGCCGGGTGGCCGATCCCCAAGCGCGTCTCCGCCCAGCTGGTCGGCGGCAGCCGCGACGGCGTGGAAGAGATGGGGATGGCGATGATCGTGTGCGAGAACGGCTTGTCCATCGGCGTCGCGGTGAGCTGGCGCCACCTGGGCGGTGGCGAGCGGTTCTGGTTCGAGATGGTGGGGCGCAAGGGTACCGCGGCGATCGCCCCGCTGCGGGTCTACAAGGAGCTGCATGGGGCGCCCACCGACGTCACGCCCACCGGGGCGAGTGGCCGTGAGACGCCGTTCATCCAGTCGTACCGCGCGGAGTGGACCTACTTCCTCGCCGTGATCCGCGGCGAAGTGAACGCCCCGCCGCCGAAGGATCAGCTGCTGCTGCACCGCGTGCTCGAAGCTGTGTACCGCTCCGCCGACGAAGGCCGCGACCTCCTGTTGTGAGTCTCTCCTCGCGCCGCGGCTGGACGCTGGTCGCGCTTGGCGCCGTCGCGCTTGCGGGATGTTATCCCCCGTTCCCCCTCCCGTTTCTCAGTTTCGTGGCGCTCGTCCCACCCGCGCTGCTCCTGTTCGACACCGAGGGGAACCCGCGCGCCGCCTGGCGCTGGGGGTTCCGCTACGGTCTCATCACCAACGCGCTGGTGCTGTACTGGATGGTGGTCGCGCTGTGGCATTTCACCCCATTCGCCGCGCTCGGCTATGCGATCACCGTATATCTGCTCGGCGTCTTCACGGGCGGGTTGTTCTGGTTCGTCACCCGCGTGCGCAGCGTCTATCCGCGGCTGCCAATGTTCCTGGTGTTTCCACTGGCGTGGACCGCGCTCGAGTGGGCCGTCGGCCACCTGGGCGACGTCGCCTTTCCCTGGCTCGGACTCGGCACGTCGCTCGCCGACGGCAGGGTGCTGGTGCAGTGGGCCGACATCGCCGGGGCGCGTGGGGTGACGCTGTGGTTGGTGTGGTGCAACGTGCTCGTGGCGATGGCGATTGGCGGTCAGGGGTTGGCGGGTGCACCACGCTACGTGCGGCGTCTCGTCCCGGTGGCGCTCACGGTGCTGGCAGCGTGGGGATACGGTGCATGGCGCGAGCAGACGCTGCCGCTGCGCCCGGTAGGGACGATCACCCTGGTGCAGCCCAACATCGGCTTCGACGAGAAATGGGATCCCGCTATCGCCGACAGCGAGGTCGGTCTCCTGGTCGGCATGTCCCGCACTGCCACCACGGGGGTCCGGCCAGATCTCGTGGTATGGCCCGAGGCCGCGGTGCCCGGGTTGTTCGAAGAGCACCCGGATTGGCAGGCCCGGATCGGCGCGTTTGCTGCGGAGCGCCGGATCCCGGTGCTGACAGGCGTAGTGCACCTCCAGTATCGCGATCGTGGATACACGGTCTACAACGCGGCTCTGATGTTCGACACGCTGGGGCAGTGGCGGCCGCACGGGGTCTACGAAAAGCACTATCTGGTACCCGTCGTCGAGCGCGTACCGTTCGT
>CAZXKN010000052.1:0-3469 GCA_964641815.1 uncultured Gemmatimonadaceae bacterium
CTCGATGTAGGGGGTGCCCCAGTAGGACTGCGGCACATAGGGAGAGGCGGTTTGGCCGGCGAGGCCTGATGCAAATGCAGTTGTCAGACCGAGAATCGCGCAGGTTCGTAGCACGAGCGCAGCTTATGAGGAGTCAGTGGATTGCGCAATGCATTCAGTCCCCACCCGCTGGCCCCTCGTTGGTCCTCACCCCCTGAACCCCTCTCCGCCATGCGGAGAGGGGGGACGATGACTGAGAGCTCGTGGGTGAGGACTACTTCGGCACCAGCACCGTCCGCATCACTCGATCCGGCACGCCGCGCTCCGCGTGCAGCAATGCATACACCGCACCGACGACCCCGATCGCGGCCAGCGCGACCTCCACGGCGAGCGGCGGCGTCCCGCGCGCGACGATGAAGAGCGCGATCCACGGCGCCCAGGCGACGAGGGAGCGCAGCGCGCTGCGGACCCGCCCCGCTGGGACGCCGTCGGTCAGGGCAACGCTGATCCCGGCCAGATGCAGCAGCGGCGGCCCGCGCAGCACGAGCGCCAGGACGACGGCCGCGATGCCGAACACGCCCATGCCGGCAAACGCGTGCGCGGCCTCGACCAGCGGGCGCCGGTTCGTCATCTCTCTCTGGTCCATCCAGACCGCGCGGTGCGCCGTGAGCCAGGCGCGCGCCGTGTCCGCCGCGGCCGCCGTCACGCCCGGGTGGCGCCGGGCCAGCGTGTCGAGCAGCGCGCTATCCGCCGCCCCCATGAACGACAGCGCCTGCCCGCCATTGCGGTCGGCGTGCGCCTGCGTCAGTGCGCTCGCCAGCACGATCTCGATCGACTGCGTCGCGCGGCGCGCCGCCGTGTCGCCGGGCGACGGCGGCGGCCGGCGCAGCGCGCTCAGATATGCCGCACGCGATCCCGTCAGGTCGTGAAACCACGGTGGGCTGCGCGATCCCGGATTGATGAGAGCGACCAGCAGCACCATCGCGGGCCAGATCGCGGGGATGGCGAGCGTCCCCACCCGCCGCGACCGCAGCACCGTGGCCGGCCGCCACTGCACCCGGTCGAGGGCCGCCACGAACTGCAGCGCGTCGGCGAAGCCGGTCTCCGCGCCCCAGAGTCGCGCCAGCAACGCCCGCGCCGAGACCGGCAACGGCACGCGGGGCGGAGCGTCCGCCTCGTCCGCGCCGGTCAACCCGAGACTGGCGACCCGGCGCAGGAACGAGCTCCAGTCCGGCGCGGCGGGCGCCGCCTCGGGCTCGAGCGCGAAGTCGAGCAGCAGGGCGTGTCCGGCGCGGTCCACCCAGACTTGTGACACCGACCGTGCGCCGACGCTGCCCCGCTCCGCGTCACCCGCGATCGTCCGGCCGAGCGATTGCAGCACGCCCCGCATCACGCTCCATCCGATCCGGCCGCGCGCGGCCCAGGACCGCAACGCGACGCCGCGCGGCACCCCGTACGCATCCCACACGGCCCCGTCGGCTTCGCCGCGTTGCAGCCAGGGGAGATGACCCAGGTCGCGCGCGCGCAGCTCCTCGGTCGACGGCAGGGTGCGCCGGGTGGCGGCCGGCACGCGGTGGATCCACACGTCGCGCCGCAGCTCGTCGTCGTGCGCCACGTAGAGCGCCCCGCCGGACGACGCCCACACGAGGCCCGTCGGGCGATACGGTCCGAACGCGGCCACCGGCTCGGGCACGGGGCTCGTCGCCGGCGGCTCGTCCGGCACCACCCCCGCGCGATCGAGCCGCTGCATCGCGACGACGCGCGTGCCGCTCAGCACCTCGTGCAACCCGGCGAACCCGTTCGCACGCCGCATCGTGGAGACGATCACCGCGAGCGAAAAAACCAGGGCGGCCAGCGCCGTCCACGGCGAGGGCGGGAGCAGGCGGGGGAGGAACTGGGACAGGCCGAAATACAGGGCGACGAAGAGGATGGAACGCAGCGCCACGCGGGCGAGCGTGGGCGCGCCCCCTGCCGGCGTGACGACGCGCAGCCCGGTGAGCCGCTTCCCCACGCTCGCCCCGGTGAGCCCCTCGAGGAGCGTGTAATAGACCGTGAACACCGACAGGCTGATCGCCGGGCCTGCGAGCGGATGACGGAAGCCGAAACCGGAGGTCGAGAGGCCGAAGATGAAGAACAGCAGCAGATCCACGGCGACCGCCGCAAACCGCCGCGCGAGGTCGGCCGTCGTCACCCCGTGCGACGAGTACGGCGCGAGCGCGGCGCGCGCCGCCCGTGAGGTCGCATAGCGCTTCTCTTTCTGTTTCGCGAGCAGCCGGTATACCACCCGCTGCAACCCCGGCGGGACGGAGCGCTCTGCGGGGAACGGCGGCGGGGACTGCGTCAGCACCCGCGCCAGCGCCTGGGCGGAGTTCTCGGCGCCGAACGGCGCCGCGCCGGTCAACAGCTCGTACAGCACGGTGCCGGCGGAGTAGAGGTCCGAGCGCGAGTCGATCGCTTCGCCCCCGGCTTGCTCGGGAGACGCGTACTGCGGCGTGCCGAGGAATCCGCCCGTCGCCGTCAGCGCCGCGCTGCTCTCGAGACTCTTCGAGATCCCGAAGTCGCCGATGCGGGCGCGGCCATCCTCGTCGAGGAAGACGTTGGACGGCTTGATGTCGCGGTGGATGATGCCCGCGGCGTGCGCCGCCTCGAGCCCGTCCAGCATGTCGATGACGTAGTCGACTGCCGTGGCGACGGGGAGCGGCCCGAGCTTGATGCGGTCGGCGAGGGTGCCGCCCGGCATCAGCTCCATGCTGATGTAGGGGACGCCGCCCACGGCTCCGGCGTCGAACACGTAGACGCAGCGGGGATGGTACAAGGCCGCGGCGAGCCGGCCCTCCTGGCGGAACCGCTCGAGCGCGTTGGTCGACTTGGCGGGGAGCTGCGTGAGGACCTTCAGGGCGACGCGGCGCCCCGACGTGCCGCTCTCCGCCTCCCACACCTCGGCGAAGCCGCCCTGGCCCAACGGACGGATGAGGTGGTAGGAGCCGAAGTCTGTTCCGGAGGCAAGCGGCACGCGACTGAACCTACACGGTGGCGCTCTGCGCGACAGCGCTGTGTCTTTCGAGGCCCACGCTTTAGCGTGTCGCCTCGGAGGGAAAGCCTACTCCATGAGTTCCAGGTCGAGCGCGTCCACCGCGTTCCCGAGCGTCGGATCCTTGGCCCGCAGCACCTTGAGTCGCTCAGCGTTCGCGGTCTTCTCATTCAGCCGCTCGACCTTTGGCGCTGCGGGCGTTGGTCCACCCGCCACACGCCCCACGCCACTCGCCACCAGGACCTTCACCGCTCCATCAACCCACTCGCCCAGCAGCTTCGCAATCCCGTCCTGCTTGTGCGCCAGGCCCTCGCTCGTGCCGCTCGAGCGGGCAGCGAGCGTCACCGTGCTGCCCTCGACGCCCTGTACCGTCGCGTCGGCGAGCAGGCTGCCGACCATGGGGCTCGAGACGCGCGCGCGAGAGATTATCGACGGCCATAAAGAGCGTAATCGGTCAAC
>CAZXKN010000053.1:0-7333 GCA_964641815.1 uncultured Gemmatimonadaceae bacterium
CGTCGGACGGCAGCTCGCCGTCCAGCACCCTCTGCAGTTGAGGATCGATGTGCATCATTCGTACTCCTTCAGTGCTTCCAGCAGCGCCGCCCGGGCGCGATGCACCCGCATCTTCAGCGTCGGGATCCGCTCTCCGGTGACCGCCGCCATTTCTTCGTAGCTCATCCCCTCGACGTGCTTCAGCAAAAACGCTTCCCGCTTCTCCGGCGACAGCCGATCCAGCGCCCGCTCCACTTGCGCCAGCTGCTCGGCCCGTTCGGCCGCCGCCTCGGAATCCTGCGGATCGGCGAGCGGCGGCGCATCGTCCAGGGAGAGGTCCGACGTCGAACGGCGGGCGAGGTGACTGCGGCAACGATTTCCGACGATACGGTACAGCCAGCTCTTCAACCGGCCGGGGTCCCGGCACGTCGCGAGGTGCCGGTAGGCCCGCACCAGTCCCTCGGCTACCGCGTCGGCCGCTGCGTCCGGGTGTCCCAACATGCGCGTCGCATATCGGAGCAATCCGGCCTCGTACCGGCGGATCACGATCCCGAACGCCTCGGCATCGCCCGCCAGGATCTGAGCCACCACCTCTCCGTCGGTCGGCTCCCGGTCCGTTGCGGACAAGACCCCGGCGCCGATCATTCGGTCACGGTCGGTCACGCGACGCCAATGCTTCCCGCGCGACCAGCAGGAAGCTGGAGCCGCGCTGGCCCTCGCCCTGCACCGCGCCGGCGAACGCCTCGAGCGTCGCCTCCGCGCGGCGCCGGTAGGTGCTGTCGCCCGTGACCGCCGCCAACCCGAGCAACAGATGTGCCGCCCAGGCATTCGCCCCGGGCAACATGTCGTCCAGCACGGGCTTCATGCGCTCATCGGGCGCGTCCCGGAGCGCAACGTCGTAGTAGCCGCCGGCGAAATCGGCGAAGTCGCGGCTCAGCAGGCCCGCCAGGTCGCGGGCGACGTCGAGATAGCGCTGCCGTCCGGTGGCGGTGTACGCCGCGACGCAGGCGTCGCCGACCTGGACCTGGTCCTGCAGCAACCCGGTCAGCGATCCGCTGGTGACGTGGCGCACACCGCGGCCGGGCGCGTACACGCGGCGCAGCAACGTGTCGAGCGCCGCCACGGCGCGCCGCTGGCCCACCGAATCGCGCAGCGCGTCCGCGGTCGCGATCGCCGACCCGATCGCATAGCCGTCGCGGTCGGCGAACACCGACCGGCCGTCCCCGAACGTCAGCCCCCGCAGCAGCGCCGCGAGGTGCTCCCGCCCGGCGCTGAAATAGCGCGGTTCCGCCGTAGCGACCCAGGCGATCGACAGAATGCGCGCCAGCGACGCACGCACGATCTCGCGCGGCTCGTCGCTCGTCGCCGCAGCCACCGCCTCGGTGTCGAGCATCGCGTCGAGCGCAGTGCGCGCGACCGCCAGCGCCGCCGTGTCCCCGCTGCGGATGTACTCCGTGACGAGCAGCGCCACCGACTGGGTCGAGGCGACGCCGGTCACCGCATGCCCCGACGCCACCGCCGCGGCGAGGCTCCCGCGCACGGCCGCGACTTCCGCCGCCAGGGCCTGCGGGCGCAGCACGCCGTGGGCGCCGAGCGCGCGCGACAGCGCCAGCTGCCGCACCACCGCCGCGTGGCGCACCAGCACGTCGCGCCGTTCGCGGAAGTCGCGCGCCACATCGGGGAGCAGCTGCTTCAGGCCGCGGCCGGTGACAGGGTCGTCGGCCGGGAAGTAGGTGCCGCCGAAGAACGGGGAGCCATCGGGGGTGAGAAACACCGTGAGCGGGTAGCCGCGCAGCCCCGCGAGCGAGAGGACCGCACCCTGATAGCGCTGCGCCACGTCGGGGCGCTCGTCACGGTCGACGCGCACCGGGACGAACAGGGAGTCGATCATCGCCCCCAGGTCGGGATCGGAGTACACCTCGCGATCCATCACCGTGCACCAGCGGCAGTCTTCGGCGCCGACGTACAGCAGCACCGGGCGATCGAGCCGGGCCGCCAGCGCGAACACCTCGCGGCTCCACGGCTGCCAGCTCACCGGTTGCCGGGCGGCGCGCGCGAGATACGGCGTCGCCGTGTGCGCCATCTGGTTGACGAGCGCGCCGTGCTCGGATGCGCAGGCGGACGCGACGAGCGCGAACGAGAAGTAAAGGAAAGGGCGACGGTGCATGCGGGGCCGGAGGAATGTACATACCCGACCCGGCGGGCACCCGTTCCCCCCCCTCACAATCCTGCCGCATGATGGATCACGAATCCCGCCGTCAGACAGGCACGGCGTACAGCTCGTCGGCCACGAGGAGCCGTCGGGACGCGTACTCCGCGTGCCACGTAGGGAATCGATCTTCATCATGACACGACCGGGCACGACGCCCGCGCGCGTCGGCCGCGAAGCACTCGGGACAGGTGTCGATGGACACGCGCCGCCTGCCGAAAGCTGCGGCGGGGCGCGGCGCAAGTCGTTGTCCCATCCCGTTGTGGCGAGCGGGCCACACGCGTGCGCCGTCCCCCCGCTCCCCGGTCGCTTCTATGGGGTGTTATAGTTGGTCCGGTCCCGGGGTCCTAGGTTCGGCCCCGCACACAAGCCCTGCCCTCCGGAGGAGACCTAATGGCAAAGGCTGGAAAGTCCCCGATGGCGGCCGACGAGGGGTACTGCGTGAAGTGCAAGACGAAGCGGAAGATTTCGAACGCGCAGGAGGTCAAGATGGCCAACGGCCGACCAGCTCTGAAAGGAGTCTGTCCGGTCTGCGGCACGGGGATGTTTAAGATCCTCCCACCCAAGTGAACTGAGAAGGCCCGGGCGACCGGGCCTTCTTGTTTCTGCTCTCGATTACTGCTCGGCCATGAACGGGTAGGCGAAGTCCGTGGGTGGCGCGAAATTCTCCTTCACCACCCGCGGCGACACCCAGCGGATCAGGTTGAAGAGGCTCCCCGCCTTGTCGTTGGTCCCGCTGGCGCGCGCGCCGCCGAACGGCTGTTGACCGACCACCGCGCCCGTCGGCTTGTCGTTCACATAGAAGTTTCCCGCGGCGTAGCGCAACGCGGCATGCGCCTGAGCGACCGCGCCGCGATCGCGCGCGAAGAGGGCGCCGGTCAGCGCGTACGGCGACGTGGAATCGACCAGCGTCAGCGTCTCGGCCCACCGACGCTCGGGATAAACGTGCAGCGTGAATACCGGCCCGAAGATTTCTTCGCACATCGTGCGGTACGTCGGGTCGTCGGCCTGGAGCACGGTGGGGTGGATGAACCAGCCGTCCTTCCCGTCCACACCGCCGCCGAACAGGATCTTCACCCCGGCGCCCGAGCGCGCCGCCTCGATGTAGCCCGAGATCTTCTCGAACGCTTTGCGGTCAATGACCGCGCCCATGAAATTGCGGAAGTCAGCCGGATCGCCGACGCGCACGCGCTCGAGCATCGCCCCCACCCGGTCGCGCACCGCGGGCCACAGCGAGTCGGGGAGATACGCCCGCGACGCGGCCGAGCACTTCTGGCCCTGATACTCGAACGCGCCGCGCACGATCGCGGTGGCGAGCACCTCGGGGTCGGCGCTGGCGTGCGCCACGATGAAGTCCTTGCCGCCGGTCTCGCCCACCAGCCGCGGGTAATCGCGGTAGCTGCGCAGGTTCCTGGACACCGTCTCCCACAACGACTGGAACACCTCTGTCGAGCCGGTGAAATGAATGCCGCCGAGATGGCGGTCGGCCAGCAGCGCGGCACTGATCGGGGCGGCGGGGCCCGGGAGGAAGTTGATCACGCCGGGCGGCAGACCGGCTTCGAGGAGCAGCTTCATGATGAAGTAGTTCGAATAGACCGCGGTCGCGGCGGGCTTCCAGACGACCGTCGTCCCCATGATCGCCGGGGAGGCCGAGAGGTTGCCGCCGATCGACGTGAAGTTGAAGGGACTGATGGCGTAGACGAATCCCTCGAGCGGGCGGTAGTCCATCAGGTTCCACGTCCCGGCCGCCGAGAGCGGCTGCTCGGCATGGATGCGCTCGGCGAAATGGGCGTTGAAGCGGAAGAAGTCGATGAGCTCGCACGCCGCGTCGATCTCCGCCTGATGCGACGTCTTGCTCTGCCCCAGCATCGTGGCGGCGTTGACGGTCGCGCGGTACTTGCCGGCCAGGAGGTCGGCCGCCTTGAGAAATACCGCCGCCCGCTCCTCGAGCGACGTCCGCGCCCAGTCGGACCAGGCGGCACGGGCGGCCGCGATCGCCGCGGCGATCTCCGGCGGACCCGCCTGATGCACCTTCGCCAGGACGTGGTGGTGGCAGTGCGGCATCACCGCATCGGCCGTCTGACCGGTGCGGACTTCCTTGCCGCCGATGATGAGCGGGATCTCGATCGGCCGGGCCGCGAGCTCGCGCAGCGTCCGCTTCAGCTCGTCGCGCTCGGGCGAACCCGGGGCGAACGACGTTACGGGCTCATTCTGAGGGATGGGGATCTTGGGCATGACGGTAATCTAATTCGAGATCGCAAGCGCTATCAGCCGTCAGCTCTCAGCTATCAGCGCTGACAGCTGATAGCTGAGAGCTGATAGCGTTTCTCAGTTTCTCCCTCCCCGCTTCGCCACCGTGAGGCTGTCCGAGATCCGTGTCGCCGTCATCGGCTGCACCGCCCGCTTCGTCCCCCGGGGAATCATGCCGTCGAGATTCGCGAGCTCGACCGCGCTCACCGCCATCACCGTCGACGCCTGCCGCAGATCCCGGTCGATCGCCTTGTCGTAGGTGTCGGATTGGGAGTGGTGGGTGTGAGTGTAGCCGCGGGTGATCTGGTTGAAGTTGAAGCCCGGGACGCCGTAGGGCAGGAACGACAAGTGATCGGTGCCGCCCTTCATCGCGTCGGTGACGGTGTCGGCGTTGAGGTCGTGCACCGGTCTGAGCAGCGCCCGCCACAGGTAATACAGGTCAGGCCTGCCTTGCAGCGCCTGCCCGGTGATCGCTCCCGCGCCGTTGTCGAGCACGATCACCGCCTGGATCGAATCGGCCTCCGCCGCGTGGGTCTCAGCGTACTTGCGCGACCCGATCAGCCCCTCCTCCTCCCCGGTGAACAGGATGAACCGGATCGTGCGCTTCGGCTTCACGCCCGACCGCGCGATGATGCGCGCCGCTTCGAGCGTCGCCATCGACCCGGTGCCGTTGTCGGTCGTACCGTTGCCGAGGTCCCACGAGTCGAGATGCGCGCCGACGATGACGACCTGCCCGGGCGCGGTGCTGCCCTTGATCTCCGCCACCGTATTCCACTGCGGCACCGAGTCGGTGGTCATCGTGTTGCTGATGCTGGCCTCGATCTGCGGCGTGGTGCCGCCCGCGAGCAGGCGATCCAGCATCGCGTATTCCTCGTGCGCCACGACGATCCGGGGATAGGGATAGATCCGGTTGGGCGAGCCGCTCATGTTGAGCAGGTCCTGCTCCTTCCCGGCGTCGACGATCTCTCCCAGGGCGCCGGCGTTGCGCAGGACGAAGGGAAGGTCATTGCGGAACTGCGTGATCGCGGCGCGCTGCGCGGAGTCGAGTCCCGGAGGCAGTCCGAACGCGCGGCGGAATAAATCGCGCTGCCGCTGCGAGTCGGCGGCGGTCATCGCAGGACCGTCGTTGTTCCAGACCATTGCCGGCGCCGTGAGCATCACCCATGCTCCCTTCACGCGCGAACGGTTCGCCGCGAGGCTCTCCGCCGTGGACACGTCGATCCGCACCACGGGTCCACGCACCGGCTTGCCGCCGGTCCCGGGACACCACGCCCAGCTCGCGGCGACGAGATCGTGACTGCGCGGGAGCACGAGACGCGCCCACATCGGGCCCCGTGTCCAGGTCCCCCCGAAGTTCCATTGCTCGAGGTGGGCGGCGAGGCCATAGTCCTGGAATCGCTTCAGCGTCCAGTCGTTGGCGGACCGCGCCGCGGGTGAGCCGGTGAGGCGGGGGCCGATGACGTCGGAGAGATAGGAGAGGCTCTTCATCACTTCGGAGCGGTTCATCCCCTCGTCCAGCAGCACGCCGGCTCCGGTCGTGTCGACCGTCAGCGGCTGCTGCCCGGCGAGCGGGGCCGCGACGCAGCACACCAGGACTGTGAGGATTCGAGAACACGAAAAGCGCATACGACACCCTCCGTCTGGGCGTGAAGGAAACCACGGAAGATGACGGCGGACACCCCTTACATCTTTAATTAAGTATCGGTCGCCGCTGTCCGGGGCGCTACGCCACGCTGCTGGGGGATGGGGAGGGTGACGGTGAAGGTCGTGCCGACCCCCTCCGTCGATTTGAGGGACACCGTACCGCCGAACACATCCTGTGCCACCTTGCGCACCACCGTCAGCCCGGCGCCGCCTCCCCCCATCGTCTTGGTGGTGAACCCGGGCTCGAACACCCGGTCCACGAGGTAGGCGGGAATCCCCACGCCGCGGTCGGTCACCGACACCCGCAGCGCGTCACCCTCGCGATCGAGCTTCAGGGTGATCGGACCGCGGCGCTCGCGGGACGCTTCGGCCGAGTTGCGCACCAGGTTGATCATCAGCTCGTACAACAGGTTGGGGTCGCCGTTCAGATGGACGGTCTCGAGCGACGTCGCCAGCTCGAGCTCTGTGCCATCCTGCCGCAGGACGCGGCCCTCGAGAGCGACGACGGAGCGCGCCACCCGCACGGCGTCGAACCGCTCGCGGCCCCGCACCGTGCCCCGGGCACGGTCCTGCACTGCCTGCAGGAAGTCGAGCGCCCGGTTCAAGGCTTCCAGCACTTCTCCCAGCTCCTCGAGCAGCTCGAGCCGCCGCGGGACCGGGAGATCCTCCATGCGGCCCAGCGAATCCATCGTGAGCTGCAACCCCGCGCGGGCGCCGGTGAGCGGGTTCTTCGCCTCGTGGGCCACCACAGATGGAAGAGCGAGGAGGTCCTTCAACGGATCGACGGAGATTGCCGGGGGACGTTCGACCCCGATCGCCTCGCGACGATCCGACAACCCGAGGCATAGTCCTGTCAGCTCGAGCGTGAGGCGCTCCGAGCTGCGGCGTTCTCTCCCGCCGGGCGGCCCCGCCGCGGGTCGCATGCGCACGGGTGCGATGACCCACGGGCCATTGGCCGAGGCCCGCGCCCCCACATAGCGGCTGCCATTGCGGATCGGCACACCCCACTTCTTCAGGGTGTTGTCAAAATCGATGTGATTGAGGGCGGGCCGGGGTACATCGTCACTGGAAGCACGGGGAATCAGGGTCGGGCCGTCAGCGACCTCCCAGAGGGTCACCGGTCGGCCGTCGAGCGCTACACTCGCCTGCCGGAGGATCTCCCCGGCATTTCCTCGAAAGGTCTCCGTGTCTGCCCCCGGCGTTCCCGTGGGGAGAACCATTTTGGCTCGGAAGAGCGCACCTAAAGTAGCA
>CAZXKN010000054.1:0-36243 GCA_964641815.1 uncultured Gemmatimonadaceae bacterium
GTGGGTGGGGCGATCGGTGTGGTGGTCGTCATGGCGCCAGCAGTCCGCGAAGGAGGTGATCGGCGTAGTGGAGCCCGAGGTCCTGGGGGTGAATCGATCCATCGGGCGAGTACCAGCGTGCGACCCAGTTGATGGCGCCGAGAATGGCGAAGACGGCGAGTTTGGGATCCACGGGGCGGAACTCCCCGGCCACCACACCGCGGCGCACGATTTCGCGCAGTGCGTGCTCGTAGCGGTCGCGAGCGGCGATCACCTCGGCGCGGTGCGCGGGCGAGAGCGCCGCGACCTCGAGGGCCAGGGAAGAGCCCTCCAAGGTGTCGGTCATCACCCGCACGTGCTCGCGGATCACGTAGGCGAGCTGGTCGGCGTACGACGGGGACCGCCGGGCCAGGGCCACGAGGCCCGCTACTTCCTCCAGCCCCTCACGGTGGCAGGCGTAGAGGATCGCTTCTTTGTCGGGGAAATAGTGGTACAACGCGGTCTTCCGGACACCGAGCTGCTGGGCGATGTCCTCGAGCGTCGTGCCGTGATAGCCCATGTCGCGAAAGGCGCGCAGGGCCGCGTGCAGGATTTCGGTGCGGCGCCGCTGGCGCTTGGCGCGCACATGGGCGGAGCTGACTGCCGGGGCTGCCATCCCGAGCCTTTTTCGAGGTTCGGGAAGGAATTTGAACGACGATTCAAGAATTCATCGTGAAGTCCGCATGAAGGTCGTCGCCTCCTCCAAGGCCCCCCGCGCCGCATCCACTCGCGCGATCAGGTCCGTCAACTCCCGTTGCGTCGTGGTCGAGTCGGCATAGCGGATCGCTTCGTTCACCGACGGGAACGCCAGCGTGGCGTAGCCGTTGTCGACATCCGACGCGAATTGCAGGCTCTTGAACCAGCCGTCGCTCACGAGGCCGCGGTCGCGCGTGATGCGCCGCTCCACCTGCATCAACGCGGCGTTGACGCGCGGCCAGGGGCGATCCGCGGAGGAGGCGAGCGCCTGGTCGCGCACTACGGCGAGCGATTCCGCGGCGGTGGTGAAGCGGCCCAGTGCGTCACGCAGGGCGGTCGTCTGGACCGTCCAGCCGTGCTTCGTAATGCCGCTGTCGAGCTGCGACACGAGCTGCGTCATTTCTTTTCCCCACCCGACGTAGTCGAGCGGGACGACACGCGCATTGGCGAGCCGCGCCACCATGACGGTCACGAGCTGCGCTGCGGCGCGGTGCTCGCGCCAGCCCGGGTCGCCGTAGCGATTCATCCAGGTGAACGAGTCGTACAGCGAGTGATAGACGCCGGTCGGCCCCCCGAAGTCGATGGCGCCCGCTGGAATGCCGAGGTGATGATAGAAGCCCGCGAAGTCCGACCCGCCGCCGATGTTGCCGAGCGTCAACGCCAGCGTGTCGCCCTTGTTGCGCTTGAGCCAGACGTCGTAGATCGACCCCGGGCCGTTGGGATCGGGCACCACGAGCGTGGCCTCGCGGATCAACCGCTTCAACGACGGCGAGCCGCCGCCCGAGAAACTCGGGCCCTGCGTGTTGTCGTCCTCGTTGATGTAGGCCACCACGTGCGCCCGCAGGCTGTCGGCCATCTCCTCCACCCACTCGGTCGATCCGATCAGCCCCCATTCCTCGGCGTCCCAGGTGGCGAAGACGAGGGTGCGCGCCGGCCGCTGGCCTGCGTGAGCGAGCTGCGCGAACGCCCGCGCCGCCTCGAGCACCGTCACCGTGCCGCTGATGTTGTCGGCCGCCCCCGGGCTCCACGCATCGCGGTGTCCGCCGACGACCACCCATTCATCGGGATACACGGCGCCGCGGATCACTCCGAACGTGTCCCAGATGGTGTGGAAGCCGCGGCTGCCCTGCTCGCGCCGCACCTGGAGACGGGCTTCGACGGGGCCGGGCCCGACGTGATAGTGGAAGGGCAGGCCGCCCTGCCACCCGTTCGGGCCGCTCGGTCCCTTGAGGGCGATGAGAAAGCGCTGCGCGTTGCCGTAGCTCATCGGCTGGACGGGAATGTGCGGGATCGGCAGCGACTCTTCCGGCACGCGGCGCGCGCCGGCGATCGACGCGTAGCCCGGCGTCGTGGGGTCGCCGTCCATGTTCATGACGCTGCCGCGCTGGATCCCGCCCGCGGGCCGCATCGGTCCATCGGGATAGACGTCGCCGCGCACGAAACCGTCTTCCTGCGGATCGGAGTAGATGATCAGTCCCACGGCGCCGTGCCGCTCCGCTTCCCGCGCCTTGATGCCGCGGAAGGAACGCCCGTAGCGCGCGATCGCGATCTTGCCTTTGACGCTGATGCCCAGTGAGTCGAGGGTCTTGTAGTCCTCGATCAGTCCGTAATTGACGTACACCACCGGGGCGGTGACGTCGCCGCTCGCGGTGTAGCCGTTGAACGGCGGGATCTGCGGCCCGGCGGTCACCGGATCACTCGCCACGCGCGGCTCCGTGAGGACGAGGGGCTGCGGCGCCGCCCCATGCCGCGCGACGACCCACGCGCGTACGGTATCGACCTGGGGGATATAGACGTCGTACGCCTTCACCGACGTCTCGAGTCCCCAGCTCTTCATCTGCGCGATCACCTCGTCGCGTGTCGCCGCCTGGGCTGGCGTGCCGGCCATGTGCGGCACTCGAGCGAGCGCACGCGTCAGCTCGCGCGCGCTCACCGTATCGGGGACAGCGATGAGGCGCATCTCGAACGCCCGCTCGGACGAGCTGTCGGGTGCGCCGAAGCCCAGTGGGATCGCCTGCGCGGCCAGGGAAATGGGTGTGCCACACACCAAAGCCAACGACAGGAGCATCCGCACGACGACCTCCCGGGGTGTAGGTGAGGATCAACGCCCCGGGAAGTTAACGCGGCTGGTCGTGGTCAGTTGCCGGTTGGACGCCGCACGCCCTGTGACTGCAGGTAGACGAGGATGTCCCCGGTTTGCGTCGCGGTCGGCGGCCGCACCCCCATGCGTTCCATGTTGCGCTCCATGCGCGAATACACGGCCGGCCAGTCCTGCGGCGAGTGCACTCTCGGGTCGGGCACCGCATGGCACTGGCTGCAGACGATGGCGAACTCATCGCGCCCCTTGCCGGCGGGCAACACACTGCCGCTGACTTTCAGCGAATTGGCCAGGAGGTAGGTGAGGATGGTATAGCGATCGGACGCACTCGGTACCTGCACGCCGACGGACGCGGGCAGCATCTCCATGCGCAGCCACATCCGCCGAGCGACACTCGGCCAGTCGGTCGCACTGTGCATCGTCGGAGTCGGCAACGAGTGGCACTGCGAGCAATACTGGATCACGAGCTGCGCGCCACGCGATTGCGGGTCCGGCAAGTCACCTGCGGCCACCCCCGATGGAGGGAGCGCGACCTTCGCCGCGGCGAGGAGCAGCTGATCCGCGCGGCTCAAGGCCGGCTGGGTTTGTGCCGCGCTCGACTGCGGGGGCTGAGACGCGCGACAGGCCAGGCTGATGAGCATCGTGACCGCGGCGAAGCTACCGGGACGCATGCGTGACCTCCGGGACAAGGGGGGCGGACCTGTATGTTACCGCTACCGCTGGAGATGTGAATAGACATTGAAGCGTGCGTGAGATTGCCCGCGCAGATGAAGAATTCTTCACGGTTTCTTTCGGTGGGATTCGCTGGTCCAGTCGCATGATTTGGCCCCATCACCCGTTGTCGCAGTCGTCATCCCACATGAGGAGGTTTCATGCTGCTCGCGATCGGGCTGTCGTTGATGCTCGGCAGTCACGCGCCGGCGATCGGGAGTTCCACGGCCGAGCGCGTGCGGATGTACGAGGCGAGTTACGGACTCACGCTTCACGAGCTGACGCCCAGCTTCGCTCGGCAGACCGGCCTCGCCTGCAGCGTCTGTCACACGCACTACCCTGAGTTGACCGCCACGGGTCGCGCCTTCAAGCTCAACGGCTACGTCTATCGCCGCGCCGACTCGCTGCAGGGGCGCAGCCCCGAAGGGCAGCAGAACATGCTGCTCAACCTGGTGACGCCGCTCTCCTTCATGGTGCAGACTTCCTTTACCGCGACCAAGAAGGCCCAGCCGGGTACCCAAAACGGCGTCGTGTTCTTTCCCGATCAGCTGAGCCTGTTCACCGGCGGTGAAGTGACGCCCCACGTCGGCGGGTTCCTCCAGGTCACGTTCGATCCCCAGAGCGGCTCACTCGGGCTGGACAACGCCGATTTCCGTTACGCAAACCATACGACGGCGTTCGGCAAGCACGCCACGTACGGCGTGAGCCTGAACAACAACCCCACGGTGCAGGATCTCTGGAATAGCACACCAGCCTGGGGATTCCCCTACGGCTCTTCGGCCGCCGCGCCGGCACCCACTGCGGCGACCCAAATCGACGGCACTCTGGGCCAGCAGGTGGCGGGGCTCACCGCGTACACGCTGTGGAACGACCACGTCTACCTGGAAGCGGGGGCATATCGCTCGGCTCCCATCGGTACGACGAGGCCGCTCGATTCCACAGCCGCCGGGGTGCTGAGCGGCGTAGCTCCCTATTGGCGCATCGCGTTCCCGAACACCTTCGGGAAGCACTACCTCTCCGTAGGGACCTACGGCATGTCGCTGAAGACGTTCCCTGCCGGCGTCAGCGGTCCGGAGAACCGGTTCACCGATATCGCCTTCGACCTGAGCTATCTGCTGCCGCTGGGGCCGAACAGCTTCACGACGGATGCGACGTGGATCCACGAAACGCAGCGCTGGGATGCGGGAGGAACGGCCAACCCCAAGAATACGCTCAATACCTTCCGTTTCGACGCGATGTATCACATCGGTCACCAGTACGCCTTTACGGTAGCACCATTCGTGACGACGGGGACGACCGACACTCTGCTGTATGCCCCGGCCCAGCTGACCGGCAGCCGCCTGGGGAGCCCGGATTTTTCGGGAGTGATCGGCGAGGTCGACGTGATGCCCTGGCAGAACCTCCGGATGCAGTTCCAGTACACGTATTATGGGAAGTTCAACGGCAGTCGGACCAATTACGACGGGTCGGGTAGAAACGCGTCGGACAATAACACCGTCTACGTATTGTTCTGGTTGTTGTTCTAGAGAAGTTTCGAGGGTACTGCAGGTGGGTGGAGGTCGACGACGTTACCTCCACCCACCAGCGCTATCCTCCACCGTCCTCCACAACCCGAGGAAGCTCATGAAGCGCCTGCTGGCCCTCACCGTTCTCGCCGCCGCACCACTGCTCTCGCAGTCTCCTCCCAAGATCGACCCGACGTGGCTGAAGGTGGATAGCGCCACCACGAAAGCCGAATTCAACCTTATCGCGGGTCTGACCTCGGCCAACGGGGGCATGAATTTCAACGGCGCCAGCGCCGGCGCCCTCACACTCACGGTTCCCGTCAAGTGGACGGTCGTGCTGCACTTCCGCAACAGCGATCAAGTGCTGCCGCATTCGGCGATGGTGATTGCGGCCACGACGCCGGTGCCGGTGTCCGGTGCCAAACCGGCCTTCGAGCACGCGGTGACGCACCAGGCGGAGCAGGGCGTTGGAACGGACCAACACGAGGACGTGCAATTCGTGGCCGACCGGCCGGGGGCCTATCTCTTGTATTGCGCGGTTCCTGGTCACGGCGCCGCAGGGATGTGGATTCATTTCGACGTGTCGGCGACTGCGCATCGACCTGAGCTGGTGGCGACGCCGAAGACTCCGTAACCGGGTAGATTCCGACATCCGTTATGCAACGTCGCGTGATGTTCCGTCTCGTGCCGGGCGCGATCGCCGCGCTGGCTCTCGCCGTGGGCTGTCGGCCGCGTGGCCCCGCACCCGGTACAATTGTGCTGCAGATATCGGCGCGTCATCCAGCGGGGGATCCCGCTCCCACCGTGACGCCGGCCGGTCATCCCGCTCCCCGCGTGCCGCTCGTCTACGCCGACAGCTTCGTGGCGCAGGGAAGGGACACGATTTTTCTGCGGCGCGTCCGGCTCGTCCTCATGGAAATGGCGATCGCGCCATCGGTGGCGAATGAGTGTGAAGTGGAGGAAGGGGAGGACAATCCCCCCTGTGTGGATTTCCATGAGGATGCGTTCGTTCTGGACGTGCCGCTCGGGCGGGGCAGCGTGCGCAGCAGCGCCGAGCCCGCTCCCGCGACCGAATACAACCTGTTCCAGCTGATCATCCACAAGCCCGACTCGGCTCAGGACGCGGCGCTGCTGCGCGCGAACCCCGATCTCGACGGGGCCTCGGTCCGCGTCGATGGCGTGTTGAGCCACGGCGGGAGGCGCCGCGACTTCGTGTTCGTGACGCCCTTCAACGAGCAGGAGGAGATCGCCCTCGAGCCGGCCGTGGTCGTGCCCTCGCGCGACACACTGCGGATCACATTGCACGTCGATGTGGCATCGTGGTTCACGAGCGGCGATCACCAGACGCTGCTCGATCCCGCCGCCGCGACCGCGGGGGGACCGAGCGAACACACCGTGAAGGACAACATCCGCACTTCATTGAAGGTGCTCCGCGACGAGTGATTGCCTCGCCTTGATCCACCTCGCTGACCCGTTTCGCTGCACCAAGCGTGTTGTGACCTCCCGCACCACCTCCAACTGACGGCGCAGGAAGCAGTTGCCTCGCGGCCGCGCCAGCGGGAGCGGCGGCGGCTCGGTCTCGTTGTCGCTTTCGGCCTCACGATCCGGCTCGATGTCTCGACCTGGTTCGTGAACAGCGGCGCTCTCATCGATCCGACATCGGCGAACGTGGGCGGCCCCAACGAGGGGATCGTGCACCCGGCCTACGCTGCCCTGTGGCGCGGCAGGTGGATCATTTCGGATCAGAGCAGGCGGCAACCGCAGTTCCTGGTCGGCACGCAAGCGGCGGAGACGTGGTGACTTAGGTGGCAATGGGCGGGACCGTTGAGCAGGGCACAGCGTCTGCCACCAACCGCTCGCGGGTGTGTAGCACAGCAGCTGATCGCAAACCCTTGAGGAGCCCAAAATGAAACGTGCGATGATACTGCTCGCCGTTCCGGTCGTGCTTGCCGCGTGCAGCGCGGACCGTGGCGGACCGAACGCGGCGATGGGACGAGTCAATCTCGCTGTCTCCGGACAACGCTCGATGTTCGCGTCGACGACGTCGTCGTCGGTGATCCTCGCCGGCGACTCGACGAAAATCACCGCCGATTCCGACACGGTGATCGTCCGCAGCGTCGATCTGGTCGTGCGCCGCATTGAGCTGAAGCCGGTCGAGTCAGCTGCCTGCGACACGGTAGGGGACGGTGGTGAGCATGGCGACTCCGCCGAACATGCGGATACCGGGTCCGAGCATCCCGACACCGCAGGCGACCACGGCGAAGCCGAGCGTGATCGGGAAGGCTGCGAGGAAATCAAAGGCGGTCCGGTGCTCGTGTCCCTGCCGCTCGGCGACACGGCGGTGATGGCGCTGGTGAGCGTAGCGGCGCCGGCCGGGCAGTACGACGCGCTCGAGTTCAAGATTCATGCTCCCCGGCTGCCGAGGGACTCGGCGTTCCTCGCGGCGAATCCGGGATTCGACAGCATCTCGATCAAGGTGACCGGGACGTTCAGCCATAAGGGGACACGAACCGACTTCACGTTCACATCGGCGCTCGAGGGTGAAGAGGAGGTCGGCATCTCGCCACCGCTCGTAGTCGACGCGTCGGGAACGGCCAACGTGACGCTGCGGTTCGACATCGCGGGCTGGTTCGCCGGTCCCGGCGGCGTGGGTGTCGTCGATCCCGGCAATGCGGCGAACGGTGGACTGATCAACGAAAACATTCACCGCTCGATCAACGCCTTCGAAGACGACAACCACGATGGTCACGACGATCACAGCGAAGGTGATCACGGCGGCAGCGGGGGCGGGGACGGCGACGGTTGAGGCAGGGTTGTCACGGTCCGCCGGGGAGGTGAGATTACCTCCCCGGCATGACCACTATCTGGATCGACGGGAAGTACTACGATCGCGACTCGGCCAAGGTCAGCGTCTTCGACCACGGCCTGCTGTACGGTGATGGCGTCTTCGAAGGGATCCGCGCGTACAACGGTCGCATCTTTCGGCTCGATGCGCACCTCGACCGGTTGTACGACTCCGCCAAGGCGATCAATCTCGACGTACCGCTGACGCGCGCCGAGATGCAGGCGATGGTCGCCGAGGCCTACGCCACGAGCAAGATGCAGGACTCCTACATCCGCCTGGTGATCACCCGCGGCGTGGGGGACCTCGGCCTGGATCCGCGCAAGTGCGTGCGGCCCACCACCATCTGCATCGTCGACACGATCCGACTGTGGCCCCAGGACCGCTACGATCGCGGACTGATCTGCCTGACCGCCGCGACGCCGATCAGCCACAAGGAGAACCTCTCCCCCCGCGTCAAATCCCTCAACTACCTCGCACATATCCTCGGCAAGATCGAAGGCATCGCCGCCAGTGTCGATGAAGTGATCATGCTCGACTCCGCGGGCTTCGTGGCGGAAGCGAGCGGCATGAACCTGTTTTCGGTGTCCGACCACTCGGTGCGCACGCCGCCGCCCTACAGCGGCATCCTGCGCGGGGTAACCCGCGACGCGGTGCTCGAGCTGGCGCAGGAGGCCGGGTATGGGACGGTCGAGATCCCGCAGAACCGTTATGACCTCTATACCGCTGACGAGGTCTTCCTGACCGGGACGGCGGCCGAGGTCATCGGCGTGACGAAGCTCGACGGACGGACGATCGGGAGTGGCTCTCCCGGCCCTGTCACACGCGACCTGGCGGCCCGTTTCAAGGCACTGGCGACTCGCGGCGACTGACAACTCTTGACCGCACTTGCGGTTACGCCCATATTGGGCGACCCATTAGGACGTCGGTCACACTCCTGGGGGTCACTATGCCCTGGCGCGTAATCGCTTATGGGGATGAGGTTTGGTATGTCCAGCCGGTGGCGGAGTTGCGTCCGAACGAGCATGCCTGGCAGTTGATGCTGTCGTTTCGCGCCAGTTCGGGCAGGTTGCGGGATAAGGCCTTC
Organism: uncultured Gemmatimonadaceae bacterium; assembly: GCA_964641815.1. Lineage (GTDB taxonomy): Bacteria > Gemmatimonadota > Gemmatimonadetes > Gemmatimonadales > GWC2-71-9 > DASTHG01. Next base: position 8,958 of record CAZXKN010000054.1, read on the forward strand.
TGGACGCCGTATCCGATAGAGGCGACATCCAAGTCGGCATTGTTTCTGCAAGCTGAATTGATTCCTGACGCCGCGTTGTCGAATTTGCTGGCAGCGCGAAGTTAACTCGTTGTTGTTGATGAGCTTGCGCGCGTAAGACGGGGAAGCGGAAGTGGGAGGCGCTACAATGACGCAGGAAAGCCAGGGACCGAAGGTGCACACAAGCGGGCCGGCGGCAGCGCTAACGGAACGGTTGCGCTTCCAGACCTTCGCGCTCGACCGGTTGGCTGACGGCAGCTGCCGGGCGCGGGTCTTGTTGTCGTGGAATGACGGCCGGGAATTCGTCGGCGAAGCGCAGGGCATGTCGTCGCAGGCGGGCGAGCTGCGCTGCTCCGCCGAGGCGGCGGTGCAGGCCTTGCAGCACGCCGTGCAGCGCGAAGTCGAGCTCGATCTCCTGGGTGTGAAGTCGGTGCGGGCATTCGACGCGACCGTCGTGATCGTGAGTCTGTCGGTGCGTTCGGACGGGAACTCCTGGCGCATGGTGGGCTCGTATCTGACCGAGACGGACCCGCCCCGCGGGGCCGCGCTGGCGGTCTTGAACGCAACCAACCGAGTTCTCGGGAACTACGTAACCACACGATGATGTCGCGCGCGCCCGTGCTGTTGCTCGTCGGTGTCGGCCTTGCCGCCTGCGCCGGCCACTCCGTGCCTGTGTCCCAGGCGCCGGTCCCCACCGCGCCGCCCTCCGCGGTCGTCACCCGCACTCCCGACACCGTCGCGAACAAGCCCGACAGTGCCGCCGTGGCCGCGACGGTGCGCAGCGAGGACGTCGAGAAGGAAGCGGTGCGGCTGTTCGGCCCCGAAGGGCGCGACATCGTCGCGGGCGCGGATGATACCGACCTCCCGCCCACCTTCGACATCAACGTCACCAGCTACGCGACCAACCGCCGCGTGCTCGCCTACCTCGAGTTCTTCCAGGTGGATGCGCGCGACCGGTTCGCCATCTGGCTGTCGCGGCTGTCGCGGTACGAGGGCATGATTCGGGAGCGGCTGCGGGCCAAAGGGCTGCCGGAAGATCTCGTCTACCTCACGCTGATCGAGAGTGGGTTGTCCAATTCTGCCGTGAGCCGGGCCCGCGCCGTGGGGATGTGGCAGTTCGTGTCCGGGACCGGCCGCACCTACGGCCTCGAAGTGGATCCCTGGGTGGACGAGCGGCGCGATCCCTACAAGGCGACCGATGCCGCGGTGAACTACCTGTCCGATCTGGTGCAGCGGCTGGGGAGCGTGTATCTGGCGGCTGCGGCGTATAACGCCGGCGAAGGGCGGATTCAGCGCGGCGTACGGCACCTGCCGGGCCAGTCCGATTCGCTGACCGACGACACCTTCTTTCAATTGGCCGACCGCCGTTACCTGCGGCGGGAAACGCGCGACTACGTGCCGAAGCTCATCGCCGCGGCGCTGATCGCGAAGCAGCCGGACCGTTACGGCTTTACCGACATCCCCCGGATGTCGCCGCTGCAGTTTGACGAGATCCGGGTGCCGGAGGCGACGGGGCTCGACGTCCTGGCTCGTCTCGCCGACACCACGACCGAAGCGCTGATGGAGCTGAACCCGCAGTTCGTGCGCGGCGTGACCCCGCCCGGCCGCGAGGTGACGGTCCGCGTGCCGCGCGGCGCCGGGACCCGCACTGCGGAGCGGTTCGACACGCTGCCGGCCACGAGCCGGATCACCTTCGTCGAGCACTACGTCACACGGGGCCAGACGCTCTCCGATATCGCCAAGCAGTATCGCGTGTCGGTGTCGCTGATTCAGGGGGCCAACCCGTCGCTGCGCGCGCACACGCTGCGCGTCGGCACGCGGGTGGTGATCCCGATGAGCGGCCGTACGGTGCCGGGAGCTTCCTGGAAGAGCGCCACCGCCGACGACGGCGCGCGCGTTGCGGCGCGCAACGACGGCGGGGCGACCGCTGTCGCTGCCTCGCACCGCGTGCGCCGCGGTGAGACGGCGAGCCAGATCGCCCGTCGCTACGGCGTGGACCTGGACGCCCTGCTCGATTACAACAGCCTCTCGCGCGACTCGGTGATCAAAGCCGGGAAGGTGCTGCGGATCCCGCCCTCCGGTCGGTCGAGCAAGAATCAGTCGGAGTAGCGGCTGGAGTTTTCGGAGCAAGCAAAGCGGGCCGGGGAATTCCCCGGCCCGCTTCGTGTGTGGTGGAGCGGTACTACTCCGTCGAGTTCACCCGGCGGTGGTAGCCCCGCATCACCGACTGTGCGTACCCGTTCGACGGGTCGACGCCGGCGGCGAGCAGCTCCTGCACTTTCCCCGGGCCGCGATTGTACGCCAGCAGCGCCCGCTCGAGGTTGTCGTCGTAGCGGGCCAGCAGGTCGTGCAGGTACCGGAAGCCCATCCGCAGGTTGGTATCACGGTCGTACAGCTGGGTGGTGGTGAGCCCCGCGTCATAGAAGCGCGCGGTGCCCGGCAACACCTGCGTCAATCCGACCGCCCCCGCCGAGCTCTTGGCGTGAAGGTCGAACCCGGATTCGACGCGCACCAGCCGGAACGCCAGCCCCGGCTCGACCCCCTCGGCCAGCGCGATGTCGTAAATCGCGGACGCGAGGTTCGCCGGGATGTCGTAGCGTCCCGAATACTCCATGACGGCCTCGGCGCGATCGAGCTGCAGCCGGGCGACGGATAACTCGCCGCGCAGCGATTCGAGCTGCTGCGACATGTCCTGCACCTGGCTCAGCATGGCCGAGGTCGAGGGCGAGGTGTCCTCGTCCGCCGTCGCGCGGCGGACCCAGCCGATGCTGGCCACCGTCACGGCGACGAGCAGGATCAGCCCGCCCTGCAAGCGCAACCGACGTGAAGCGCGCATACCCCTCCTGATTGAAGTCGCGACGGCCGAGAGTTCAGCTGCGGCGCCAATCACCGCGGCTCCCACCCGTCTTCTCGAGCAGCCGGATCGCCATCATCTCCATCTGCCGATCGGCGCTCTTCACCATGTCGTAAACCGTCAGGAGGGCCACCGAGACCGCAGTCAGCGCCTCCATTTCGACACCCGTCCTGCCGGTGGTGCGCACGGTGGCCTGAACCCGAATGCCGGGAAGACCATCGTCGAGGCTCGCCCGAACAGCGATGTGGTCGAGCCCCAGCGGGTGACACATCGGGATCAGCTCGGCGGTCCGCTTGGCCGCCATCGTGCCGGCGATCTGGCTCACCGTGAGGACGTCGCCCTTGGTGACGGCACCGTCCGCCACCAGGCGGAAGGCCTCGGCCGACATCCGGATCGATCCTTCGGCGGTCGCGGAGCGGAGCGTTTCGGCCTTCCCCCCCACGTCCACCATGCGGGCACCGCCCGCGCCATCGAGGTGCGTCAGTTCCGTCATGTCGCCGCCAGATCGGCAGACAGTACGGCCGTCAGGAGCTGCGGATTCACGTTCCCCTGGGCCCGCTCCCGGGCCTCGAGCACCAGCGCGATCGCCTCGGCAATTCGAACTGTATCGGCGCCAGTCTTGGCTTCGCGCCTCAGGCGCTCTACCAGGCCGTCCAGCATGTCCGTGAAGCCGCCACGGGCCTGGAAAGGGGCCTGCCGCAGAGCGGCCGCATAGCGATCGGCCGACGTCCCCAGCAGTGCAGTTTGAAACGCCTCTGCCGCGTCCCAACCCCCGCCGACCGTGGGCAGTTGGGCAAGAAGCCTGCCGATGCAGCCGTCAGCCTGGGCCACTACCCGAGCCTGGTTTTTCAGGTCAGGGAGCTCAGCCTGCGCGAATGATGTCACGACACTGTCCGGTAGCGAGAGGACACGTGTGCGCACAACGCGAGAGAGGACCGTAGGCAACAGTTTGTCGGGCTCCGCTGCCGTCAGGATCAGCACGGTATCGGCCGGAGGCTCCTCCAGCGCCTTGAGTAACGCGTTGGCTGCCTCAGGGTTAGCCTGCTGCGGGATGAGCCGCTCGGCGTCCCCAATGAGGAAGATCTTGCGCTTACCCATCGCCGGAGTAAGGCTGATCCGCCTCAGTAATAGTCGCGCGGTCGCAACACTGTGGTTCGCCAGGCCCGAAATTGGGCCGTAAAGCGGGCGCTCACGCCGCAGGGCCAACTCCTCCCCCAGTGCTCCCTCGACCAGCTCGACCTGCTTGTCGGCATCCCCAGCCTTCTTGGAAGGCTCGAGGGGAATGAACCAGTGCAGGTCGGGGTGGCTGAGGTTCTCCGCCATCCGGCACGCATGGCATTTCCCACAGGGCTCGCGGTCCTCTTTTTCGCACAGGATCAGCTGACCCAACCACAGCCCAAGCCGTTGCTTCCCGACCCCCCGCGGGCCGTGCAGCAGGATCGCCTGGGGGAGTCGTCCGGCACGAACCGCCTGCGACAGGCGGTCCCGGATTGCATCATGACCGTACAAAGGGCGAAGACTCATGGTCGTCAATGTACCTAGACCCCAGTCAATCGCCGACACAATTGACTGCAACTCGTTGATTGATAACAGCTTCTGGTGTCGGTGGGGGGCTTGTGATAGTGTAAGCCGCTGGGCGGTAATGCATTGCAGCCGAATGTGAGTAACCGCTCACTCATTCTATGGAGTCGCGAGCACCTCCCTGACCTTCCGGATCAATTCCTCCGGAGAGAACGGCTTTTGGAGGAATGCGGTTCCTGCCTCGCGCACTCCTTCTCGAACCGACGCATCGTCGGTGTACCCCGAGCAGAACAACACCCGCAGCGTCGCGCGTTGCTGCGCCAGGCGCCGCGCCAGCTCGGGCCCGCCCATCCCCGGCATCACGACGTCGGTAACGAGCACGTGGATCGGTCCGGGATGACCCAGTGCCGTCGCCATCGCTTCGGCGCCGTCCGCGGCGGCCAGCACGCAGTAGCCGCTCGACTCGAGGGCGCGCCGTGCGAACTGGCGTACCGCGGTCTCGTCCTCCACCAGCAGCACCGTCTCCGAGCCGCGCGACGGAGCCTGCGGCGTGAGGGCCTGGTCGGGGACGGGGACCGGCTCGCCCGCCGCGAGGAGGTAGACGCGGACGTTGGTTCCTTTCGATGCCTCGGAGTCGACGTAGATGTAGCCGCCGTTCTGCTTGACGATGCCGTATACCGTCGCGAGGCCCAGACCCGTGCCCTTGCCCAGCTCTTTGGTCGTGAAGAACGGCTCGAACAGGTGCGCCCGGGCCTCCGGTGTGAGGCCGCTCCCCGTGTCCGTGACCTGGAGCAGCACGTATTCCCCCGCCGGCGCGGGGGGGTCGTTGTCCGGCTGCACCGGGCCGAGCACGACCCCCGCTGTGTGCACGACGATGCGGCCGGCGTGGGTCAGGGCGTCGCGCGCATTCACGACGAGATTCAGCACGACCTGCTCGAACTGTCCGGCGTCGGTCTTGACGGCGAGCGGGCGCGGGGCGAGGTCCATCACGAGGTCGATGTCCTCGCGGATCAGGCGGCGCAGCATCGAATCGAGCGACATCAGTGTCTCGTTCACGTCGATGACCTTCGGGGCGACGACCTGGCGGCGGCTGTACGCGAGCAGCTGGCGGGTCAGATCGGCGGCACGCAGCCCGGCGCGGCGGATCTCTTCCAGATCTTCGCGCACCGTGTGCGACGGCTCGACCTCCCGCAGCGCCAGCTGCGCCGAGCCGAGGATGGCGGTGAGCAGGTTGTTGAAGTCGTGCGCGATGCCGCCCGCCAGCCGGCCGACCGCTTCCATCTTCTGCGCCTGGCGCAGCTGCGCCTCGAGCCGCCGCTGCTGTGTCACGTCGCGCGCCAGGACGAGATTCGCCTGCCGCCCGCCGAAATCGATGACGTGCGCCACGACTTCCGCTTCCAGCAGCGTGCCGTCCTTGCGCCGCTGCATCCAGTTGCTCGGCGTCTCCGAGAGCTGCACCCGGCCCGCGTCAGCCGGCGGCCACAGGTCGAACACGGTCATGCCCAGGAATTCGTCGCGGCTGTAGCCATAGCGGGCGATGGCGGTCTGATTCACCGCCAGGAACCGGGCCGTCTCGAGATCATAGACGTACATCGCTTCCGCGTTGGACTCGAACAGCATGCGGTACTTCTGCTCGTTTTCCAGCAGCTGCCGCTCGAGGTGGCGCCGCTCGGTGACATCGCGGGACAGGATCAGCCGAGCGCGCCGTCCGGCGAACTCGATGGAATCGGCGAGGATCTCTACGTCGATGATCGTGCCGTCCTTGCGGCGGTGGTGCAGGCCGGTGCGCGTCGCGGCGAGGTCGCGCGGCTCGCGCAGCAGCACCGCCAGCATCGGGTGGTCCATCGCCGGGTGGAGGTCGTAGACCGTCATGGCGAGGAGATCGGCCGCGGTGTAGCCGTAGCTCGCGATCGCGGCCTGGTTGGCCGCGAGGATGCGGAAGGAGTCGTGGTCGTAGACCCACATCGGCTCGGGATTCGACTCGAACAGCAGCCGGTACTTCGCCTCGCTGTCGGCGAGCTGCTGCTCCGCCCGTTTGCGCTCGATCACGAGCGCGATCTGGGTGGAGACGAATTCCAGGATCTGCCGCTCCCGCTCGCCGTAGCGGACTCCCGCCGAATAGGTCTGTACGGCGATCACCCCGATGCTTTTGCCGCCGGCCTTGAGCGGCACGCCCACCCAGTCGAGTGACGGGGAGCCGATCAGCTCCACTTCGTCCTCGGCCACCAGCCGGTTGTAGACGTCCGGCGTCGCCAGCAGCGGGGTGCCGGTCCGTAAGACGTATTCCGTCAACCCGCGTCCCATGCGCTTGGCCGGGAATCCCGGATCGAACTCGTCCTCGAAGTACGGGAACGACAGCATCTGCTCCGTCTCGTCGTACAGCGCGATGTAGAGGTTGCGGGCGGGCATCAGCTCGCCGACGATGGCGTGGACCGCGCGGTACAGCTCGGGCAGCGTGCGGGCGGTGTTGGCCGCTTCGGAAATCCGGTAGGTCGCCGATTGCAGATGTTCGGCGCTGCGCCGGTCGGTGACGTCGCGCTGCGTCCCCCACACGCGGATCAGCGCGCCGTTCTCGACGAACCCCACGGAGTTGCTGACGAAGATGCGCTGGTTCCCCGACCGATCGACTTCGTGGTACTCCTTGTCGTGATCCCGGTAGCCGGTCGCGATGAACGCCTTCGTCGACTCGACGTTCTTGGGATCGCTCTGGTCGAAGAACTCGGACACGTATTGCCCCACCAGCTGCTCGGGTCGCTCGTAGCCGTACATCTGTGCAAACACCGCGTTGCACTCGGCCAGGACGCCGTTGCGATACTGCGCGCTCACTTGCTCGTCGAGCGGCAGATCGACCGGCACCGGCGGCTGATACTCGATGCGAAACACTCCTTCCGAGGTGTGCGCGATGAAGGCCCGGTAGCGCTCTTCGCTTTCGCGCATGGCGCGCTCGGCCCGGGCCCGGGCGGTGACGTCGCGGAAGCTCCACACCCGTCCCACCGGTGCCCCATCGAGCCGCTGTGGCAGGGAGAAGCGCTCGAAGATGCGGCCGTCCTTGAACTCGAGGAAATCGAAGCTCGCGGCATCGGGGTTGGCGTACAGCTCGCGCACCTTCGTCACGAACTGCTCCGGCTCGGAGAGCTGGTCCAGGACGTGGTCGATCGCCTGCTGATCGTCGCCCGAGTCGAGAATCGGCTGCGGGATGCGCCACAGCTCGACGAAGCGCCGGTTGTACGACACGATCCGGCCCATGGCGTCCACCACCAGGATGCCGTCGGTGGTCGATTCGAGCGTCGATTGCAGCAGCGAGACGGCGCGCCGGCCTTCCGCCTCAGCGGCGCTGCGCGCCGTGACGTCGCGGTAGCTGACGACGACCGCCCGCACCGCCGGGTCGTCCAGCCGGTTGACGGCGACGCCTTCGATCTCGCGCCAGCTGCCGTCCTTGTGCCGGTAGCGCACCGCGGCCGTCACCTGGTCGGCGCGGCGTTCCAGCAGCTCGCTGAACAGCGCCCGGCAGCGGGCCAGATCGTCGGGGTGCAGCAGATCGAAGGCGTTGCGACCGGCCAGCTCTTCGGGGGTGTAGCCGAGCAGCCGGGTGACGGGCGGGGAGGTGTAGCGAATCGTCCCGCTGGCATCCAGCAGGGCGATGACATCCGAGCTGTGCTCGAGCAGCGCCTGCAGCAGCCCGTCGTCGAGCGCTACGACGGGCGCGGAGCCATGGGTCACGGCCTTAATCTGCACTGCCGCTTGCGTACGCTCCAGAGAGCGGGCCCCGAAGAGTTCCGGGCGAAAATGACGAGAGCCCCGCGATGGGTGATCGCAGGGCTCTCGCACCAGCAGATGGCTCCCGAGGAGGGACTCGAACCCCCGACCCGCCGGTTAACAGCCGGCTGCTCTACCAACTGAGCTACTCGGGACCGAACTGCACGCTGTCAGCTATCAGCTATCAGCTGTCAGCTGTCAGCTGTCAGCTGTCAACTCTTCATTAACAGGGGCCGAAATATCGCGAGGACATGCGTGGACTTCAATGTTCAGTCGTAGCTGACGGCTGACGGCTGATAGCTGACGGCGCAGTGGGAAGCTCAGCAAGCACCATCCCTCCGAGTATCAAGCCTCCCCCCAGCCATTGCTCCGCCGACAGCCGCTCTCCCAGCACCAGCCAGGAGCAGGTTGCCGCGAACAGCGTCTCGCAGCAGAACAGCAGCGCCGCGCGGGCGGAGGTCATGTGCCGCTGTGCCAGCATCTGCAGCAGCAGCGCGGCGACGGTCGGTCCCACGGCGGTATAGGCGAGCGACCAGACGAACTGCCGCGTCCAGTGTATCGACGCCTGCTCGAACAGTGCCGCGCCCGCCGCCCCCAGCACGGCAGTCCCGGCGATCTGCAGCCATACGAGGCGCAGCGGGTCGTAGCGCCGCGACAGCGCCGTCGTCGCCACGATCTGCGCGCCGAACAGGACCGCCGTCGCGAGCGTCAGGACATCGCCGCGATTCAATCCACCGGCGTCCGGAGCGGTGAGCCAGTACGTGCCGAGGGCGGCGAGCCCCACGGCGGTCACGAGCGGCCAGCCCGGTCGTTCGCGCAGCGCCACAGCGGCCATCGCCGGAGCGAGCACGGAGGAGATGGCCACGATGAACGCCGAGCGGGACGGCGTGGTCCACACGAGTCCCGTCGTCTGGAAGAGAAAGCCGAAGCCGAGCAGGGCGGCGAGCAGCAGCCCGGCGCCCAGCTCGCGGGCGGAGAAGCGGCGCCCCAGGTGCGCGAACGGGGCGAGCAGGGCGGTGCCGATCCCGAAGCGCAGCGCCGCGAAGGCGAGTGGCGACGCGTCGTCGAGCGCGCGCTTGACGATCACGAAGCTGATGCCCCAGAGGAAGCAGGCGGCGACCAGCGCAGCGTCGGCGCCGCGACGATTCACAATGCTGCCCGCAGATAGCGGCCGGTCACGCTCGCACCGACCCGCACGAGATCCTCCGGCGTGCCTGCGGCGACCACCCGACCTCCCTCCGCCCCCGCGCCGGGCCCCAGGTCGATGACCCAGTCGGCACGCTTGATCACATCCAGGTGGTGCTCGATCACGACCACCGTGTGGCCCGCGTCGACGAGGCGGTCCAGCACGCGGCACAGAGTGCGGACGTCGTCGAGGTGCAGGCCGGTGGTCGGCTCGTCCAGAATGTAGAGATTGCGGCGCGTGCCCCGGGCCGGGCGCGTACCGGAGAGCGTCAGCTCGCGCGCGATCTTGAGCCGCTGCGCCTCTCCGCCCGACAGGGTGGTGGCAGGCTGCCCCAGCCGCAGGTAGCCGAGTCCCACCTGCTGCAGCTGCCACAGCGCGCGCGCGAGCCGCGGCTGCTTGTGGAACTGCTGCAGCGCCTCGTCCACCGTCCACTCCAGCATGTCGTGAATCGAATGCCCGCCGATCTTGACCTCGAGCACCTCGCGCTTGAACCGCTTGCCGCCGCAGGCGTCGCACGGGACGAAGACGTTGGCGAGGAACACCATCTCGATCTGCACCGCACCCGCGCCTTCACACGTCTCGCATCGCCCACCGCGCACGTTGAAGGAAAAGGTGCTCGGCGTGTAGCGGCGCTCGCGCGCGCGGGGCTGGGCGGCGAACAGCGCGCGCAGCTCGTCGAAGGCTTTCACGTACGTGACGGGGTTGGAGCGCGGCGTGCGTCCGATCGGGGACTGATCGATCAGCACCACGTCGCCGATCGCCTCGGATCCTTCGAGGGCGGTGACTTCGCCCACCGGCTCGCCGAGGTGCTCCTTGGCGCTGTGCCCGCCCTTGAGGCGGCGCTCGAGCTGCCGGTACAGCACATCGTGCACCAGCGTCGACTTGCCCGACCCCGACACGCCCGTGACGGCGACCAGCGCGTGCAACGGCAGCCGCACGTCGACATCCTGCAGATTGTGCAGGCGCGCCCCTTTCACCGCGAGCCAGCGCACGGCGGGGCGGCGCGCCGAGGGAACGGCGATGCGCTTCTCCCCGGAGAGGTATTGACCCGTCAGCGTCCCGGCCGTCCGCACCGCCGCCGCGGGTCCCTGATAGACCACGTGGCCTCCCGCCGTCCCGCTGCCCGGTCCCAGCTCCACCATGTAATCGGCGATCGCCATCGCCGCAGGATCGTGCTCCACCACGACGACGGTGTTGCCGTTGTCGGAGAGGCGGCGCAGCAGGAGGAGCAGGCGCTGGATGTCGGCGGGGTGCAGCCCGATCGTGGGCTCGTCGAGAACGTACAGCGTGTCGGTGAGCTTCGAGCCGAGCGCGTTCGAGAGCGCGATGCGTTGCGCTTCTCCCCCCGAGAGGGTGCGCGTCTGGCGATCGAGGGTGAGGTAGCCCAACCCGACATCGACGACGAACGAGACCCGCGCCATGAGCTCGCGCAGCAGGTGCTGCGCGACCGCCTGCTGAAACGGAGTCCAGGTCAGCTGTTCGAGCCACTGCAGCAGCTCGCTCGCGGTGAGCGCTGCGGCTGCGGCGATGCTGCGCCCGCCGATGCGCGGGGCGAGGGCTTCGGGCTTGAGGCGCGCGCCGCCGCACGCGGGACAGGTGCGCGCCAGCTGATACTGCCGCAGGAACACGCGGATGTATTGCTTGTAGCGCTTCGTCTCGAGGCGCTCGAGGAACGGGAACACGCCGAGGTAGCGGCCGGTGGCTCCATGCAGCAGGAACTGGCGCTGTTTGGGATCGAGCTCGCGCCAGGGGCGGTCGCTGGGGATGCCGCGGGCACGCGCGGTCTCGCGCAGCAACCGGCGCCGGCCTTCATAGCGCGGCTTGGTCCAGGGATCGAGCGCGCCCGCGGCGATCGTCCGCGACGGCTCCGGGACGATGAGCGACTCGTCGTACTCGAGCACGGCGCCGAAGCCGTTGCAGCCCGGGCAAGCGCCGCGCGGATTGTTGAACGAGAACAGGGCAGGGGTGAGCACGGGGGCGCTCTGGCCGCACGACGAGCAGGTGGGGAGCGCGGAGAAGCGGCGGCGATCGCCGTTCGCCAGCGCCAGCGCCACGCCCTCGCCTTCGCTGAACGCCGTCGCGAGGGCGTCGGTCAGCCGCCCCCGGTTCGCCGCTGTCCCGCTCAACCGGTCCACGACGACCAGCACCTCGCGGCCTTCCCGGACCCGGAGCGGGGCATCGGCCTCGTCGAGCCGGAGGAGCGTGCCGTCCACCTGCGCTCGAACGAATCCCGCGGCCATGAGCTGCGCGGCGGCGTCGACATCGGGACGGTGCGCGCTCGCAGGTAACGGGAACGTGATGGCGATTGCGGATTGCGGATCGCGGATTGCGGATTCCCGACCTCCCCCGTTCGAGTCCGCACTCCGCACTCCGCACTCCGCAATCAGTGCGTCAACCGCCTCCTGCACCGTATCGATCTTCACGATCGCGCCGCAGTGGCGGCAGTGCGGGGTCGCCACGCGCGCCCAGAGCAGGCGCAGGAAGTCGTAGATCTCGGTCGCGGTCCCGACCGTCGACCGGCTCGAGGTCGTGGGGTTCTTCTGCTCGATGGCGACGGCCGGGGACAGGCCCTCCAGCCCGTCGACCAGCGGTTTGGGCATCCGCTCGAGAAACTGCTTGGCATAGGTGGACAGGGACTCGATGTAGCGCCGCTGGCCCTCGGCGTAGAGCGTGTCGAAGGCGAGCGAGCTTTTCCCCGATCCCGACGGGCCGGTGACCACCGTCAGTGCCCGCCGGGGCAGCTCGACGGTGATGCCCTTCAGATTGTGCTGCCGCGCGTTGCGAAGGATCACCCGGCCGGGAGATGCAGACATAACCATCAAACCTAACCAGTCTCCCCCCGCTCGGGTGGTGAGCTTACTATTGCAGTCCCGATGACCGGCCAGCCCGACTCCCACGCGCCGACCCTTGCTCTCACGCCCCGCTTGCTGCGGCGGGGGCTCGAGGTTTTCGCCGTCATTTCCATCGCCGGCGGCGCGGGCGTGCTGCTCTACGGCAACAACTTCCATGCTTTCATCACGGCGCTGCTTGGCCTGCACTGGTGGTGGCTGATCGTCGGCATGGGACTCGCCTCGATGGACTGGTTCGGCGGCGGGTCGCGTCTCTGGGTCGTGGCGCGGCACGTCAACCCCGGCGTGCGCTGGCGGGACATGGTGATTTCCGGAGGCATGAGCGCCTGGGCCGCCTACCTCACGCCGTTCCAGACCGGCGCTGGCCCGATGATGATGTGGACGATGCGGCGCGCCGGGGTGCGCCTTCCCGAAGCCATGACTTCGACGTTCATGACGTTCGTTGCCACCGTCATCTTCTTCGCTCTCGCGGGGCCGCTCGCGATCATGCTCGGCGCCGGCCGCTCCCTCGAGCGCCACGGCGTCGTCCTCGGCATCACCCTCTACGACCTGTTCAAGACGAGCTTCCTGATCTTCATCCTGATCGGGCTCCTGATGGCGTTCGCGATGTTCTTTCCGCGCCTGCTGCGGGACTTCGTGCACTGGCTCGCCACGCGGCTCGAGAAGCGCAGCACGCGCGTCGCCTCGCGGATCGACGGGTTGCGCGACGGCATCGACCGGGCGCACCAGTGTCTGGTCGCGTTCGGCAGCCCGCGCGGGCTCCTGGCGCTGTTCTGGGCGATCATCCTTTCGGCCCCCTCCCACGCGAACAAGCTGCTGGCCGGCTACATCGCCATGCGGGCCCTGGGCCTCCCGGCCCAGTTCTTCGACATCCTGCTCGTGCAGACGTTCATCTCGTTCTTGTTGTATTTTGCCCCCACGCCGGGAGCCTCCGGGCTCGCCGAAGTGCTCTCGGTGGCGGTGATGTCGATTTACGTTCCACGTCCGTTGTTGCCCAGTTACACGTTGCTCTGGCGCTTCATCAACAGCTACGCCACGGTGGTTTTCGGCTCGCTGCTGTTCTGGCGATGGTTGCGCGGCGGGCTGGTCGGTCGGGAGTTGCCCGTCAATTCGGAGTCGGGCACGAGCCCGTAACCTGTGTCTTCTTGCCCGGTTACAGACCCGGGCGTAACTTCCGACCTCGTTCAAGCGCCCCGGAGATCTCGTTCATGTCCATGCTCGAGCTTGGAGGCAGGCGGTTCACCATCCCGATGGGTGAGGTGGTGTTGGGGAGCGATCCCCAGTGCGCCATTTCGCTCAGCGGACCGGGCCTCCTCCCTCGGCATGCGCTGCTGTCGGGACAACCGGACGGCCAGGTCGTGATCCGGAAGGCGACCCCGGACGCCGAAGTGATGATCAACGGCGTCCGCCTCGGGGCCGAGCCCACACCGTTGCTGCACGGTGACAAACTGCAAGTCGCGGGACAGGAATTGACGTTCGTCGACGAGCGCCGCAGCGGCAGTACCGCGTTCATCCCCGCGATGGCGTTGCCGCAAGATGGCGAGAAGCGCCAGCAGACGGGTGTGAAGAGCGTCGGCACGACAGGGGGCCGTCTCGTCTCGCTTACGGACGGCCGCGAATACGTGATCATGTCGGCCCCGCTCGTCATGGGCCGCGAGGCGGGGTGCGACGTCGTCATACCGGGGAAAGACGTGTCGCGGCGGCACGCCGAGATCGTCCCCTCCGCGAAGGGATACCTGCTGGTCGACTCGAGCACCAACGGCGTGTACGTCAACGACGCCCGCGTGCCGGGGCAGCGCGTGCTCACACGCGGGGACGTGATCCGTGTCGGGGAGGAGAGCTTTCGGTTCTACGCCGACCAGGCGGCAGTCGCTCCAGCGCCCGCCGCGGTGGCTGCCCCGGCCGCCCCGGCTGCCCCAGCCGCGCCGCCGCCGCCTCCTCCGCCGCCGCCGCCCGCTGGTGCCGAGTCGCGTCTGCAGAACACATCATTCGGAATGCCGGCCAGCCCGCGTCCCGCGGCCGCCACGGCGAGTGCGGGAGGCGGCGGAGGGGGTGGCGCGGCCCCGCTCGCGAATTTTCTCGTCCGCACGGGAACCCTGAAAGGGACGCGGCTCCTCGTCAAAACGCCGATCGTGAACATCGGCCGCGCCGACTACAACGACCTGATCATCCCCGACGAATCGGTCTCCACGTCCCATGCCAAACTGCAGCGGCGCGAAGGGGTGTGGGTGCTCGTGGATCTCGAGTCCACGAACGGCACGTTCGTCGACAGCGAGCGCATCAAGACCGACACGCCGATCGCCCCCGGCACGATGGTCCGCTTCGGCGACATTCAGCTGGTGTTCGAGCCGACGGACGACGCTTTAGGGGTGGCCAAGGGGGGCGGGACGAAAGTGATCGAGTCGCTCAAGGTCCCGCCGAAGCCTCCCGCCAGCGCGTCGACTCCGACCGCGCCGCCGCAGCCGCCGCCGGCGCCGAAGCCTTCACCCGCGCCCGCCCCGAAGCCGGCCGCCGCGCCCAAGGGGCCACCGCCCAAGGCCGCCCCGGCGAAACGCCCGGGGCCTCCCGCTGGCCAGGCGCCGCAGAAGAAGGGAAAAGGATGCGGCTCGAGCGCTGCTGTCATTGTCTTGGCCACCACGGCCCTCCTGTACTGGATTCTGGCGTAACGATCGAGCGTGCACATTACCTGCGCGGGTAGAACCGACGTCGGCATCATCCGGTCGGGGAATGAGGACAGCTATCTCATGGTCCCGGACCGCGGCATCTTCGTCGTGGCCGACGGGATGGGCGGCCACGCCGCGGGCGAAGTTGCGAGCGACATGGCGGTGCGCCATATCGCGCGCGAGCTCGGCTCCCTCAAGGGTCTCGGGGACAAGGACGTGACGGAACGGATGCAGGCCGCGATCCGGGCTGCCAACGCCGCGATCTTCCAGCGCACGCTCACCGAGCACGACAAGCGCGGGATGGGCACGACGGTCACGTCGCTGGTGCTGTACAGCACCCGGTTCCTGATCGGTCAGGTGGGAGATAGCCGGGCCTACCTGCTGCGCGACGGGAAGCTCACCCAGGTGACGAAGGACCACTCGTACGTTCAGGAGCAGGTCGACGCCGGCTATCTCACGGCCGAGCAGGCACGCACGCACCCCTACAGCAACGTGATCACGCGCTGCGTCGGCGCCAACAGCGACGTGACCCCCGACGTCTACGTCGGCTCGGTCAAGGCGCAGGACCTCTTCCTGCTCGCCTCCGACGGGCTGACGGGGATGCTGGAGGACCCGCAGTTGCACGAAATCATGGGGCAAGAGGGCCGCATGCCGCAGGAGCTGGTCGATCAGCTGATCGACGAGGCCAACCGCCACGGCGGCCTCGACAACATCACGGCGATCCTGGTTCGCATCGACTCGGTTGAATTCCCGGAGGACGGCGAGACGACCCTGTCCACCGCAGCGCAGCGCCCCCCCAGCTAGAGCTGGGCCGCCACGGCTTCGGCCGGAAGCCGCACCAGCTCGACCACGCGCACCGCATCGACCGAGGCGGGGCGCACCGTAAACACCCGCAGCCGCCGCGCCGATCGATACAACTCCGCCGCCACCCGCGGCAACCCGAGGTGCGCCTCGCTCTCGGCGCTCGCCAGCGGCACCAACGCCCCGTCCCGACGCAGCAGCGGCAGGTCGGTTCCGAACATCGACGGTTTCGCCGGAAAATCGAGGAACAGCTCGCCGGGGACGAGCCCCGCGTCCCGGGCCAGGCTGTCCTCGACGCGCTCGCACAGCTCGGGGTCGGCGGCGGGCCACCCGGTACCGTCCAGGGCCACGTCGGCGGCGGGGAGATCGAGGATCCGCTTGGCGAGGCGCCGCTCCCGTAACCGCAGCGCCAGCCCCGTCGGATCGTCCCGCGAGAGCTCGTGAATCAGGCCGTCGTCCGTCGCGATCGCGACGTCCATCGGGCGGATGCGGCCGTCGGCGATCGCGCGGCGCACCAGCCGCTTGAACATCACCGTCGCGGCGCGGACCGCGTGGTGCCAGTAGACCGTCCGGTACATCTGGTACTTCGCGAACAGCAGCGACTCGAGCGCGGAGAGTCCCTTTTCGTGCACCGCGAGGGCGATGCGGCCGCCGGAGCCCGGGGCGAGCACGAGGGACGCGAGCAGGCGCTCCACGTCGATGACGCCGTAGGGCACGCCGCACATCGCGGCGTCGCGCGACAGGTAGTCGAGCTTGTCGACGTCGACGGGGCCGGACACGAGTCCCGCCAGGGGATCCCGGGACTGGCCGCGGATCAGCGGCAGGAGTTTCGCGGCGGGCGTGCCTGCGTGCTCGAGCGCGGCGGCGAGGTCGGGGTGGGCGAGGTGCCGTTCGGCGAGCTCCTCGTGATGCGGCAGCCCCGCCTCTTCGAGCGCGTGGGAGAACGGGTAATGCCCGACGTCGTGCAGCAGCGCCGCAAGGCGCAGCCGCAGCCCCTCAGCCGGCTCGAGCGCGACGCCGGCGTCGGTGAACGCGGTGAGCGCCCGACGCGCCAGGTGGTAGGCGCCGAGCGCGTGCTCGAAGCGGCTGTGCGTGGCGCCGGGATAGACGAGAAAGGCGTGCCCCAGCTGGCGCACGTAGCGCAGCCGCTGCACGACGGGTGTGTCCAGCAGCTCGAGCGCCGCCGGCTCGAGCGGGATGTTGTTCCACAGCGGATCGCGGACGACTTCGAGCCGCGTCACGCCCTGGGGCCCGGGGGCCCCGCCTCGCGCACCGCGGCGTGTACCGAGCTCTCGAACTGCTCGAAGTTCTTGCGGAACGATTCGGCGAGTCGCGCAGCCTGCGCGTCATAGGCGGCCGGGTCGGCCCAGGTGCGCCGCGGCAGCAGCACATCGGCGGGCACGCCGGGGACATCCGTCGGTACGGCGAGGCCGAACGCCGGCTCGCGCACCGTGGGCGTGCGATCGAGCTGGCCGGCGAGCGCCGCCCGCACCATGGCGCGCGTCAACGGCAGCTTCATCCGCTGGCCGACGCCGAACGGTCCCCTCGTCCAGCCGGTGTTCACGAGCCAGCACTGCACTCCGTGCCGGCCGATTTTTTCGCCCAGCATCGTCGCGTACACATTGGGATGGCGCGGCAGGAACGGCGCGCCGAAGCAGGCGGAGAACGTCTCCTTCGGCTCGGTGACGCCGCGCTCGGTGCCGGCGACTTTCGCCGTGTAGCCCGAGAGGAAGTGATACATCGCCTGCGCGGGGGAGAGCCGCGCGATGGGCGGCATCACGCCCGACGCGTCACAGGTGAGGAAGACGATGTGAGTCGGGTGGCCGCCGATGCCGGACGGGACGTGATTGGGAATGAAATCGATCGGATAACAGGAACGGGTGTTCTCCGTGATCGCCGCCGAATCGAGATCGAGCGCCCGCGTCGTGGGATCGACCACTACGTTCTCGAGTACCGTCCCGAAGCGGCGCGTGGTAGCGTAGATCTCCGGCTCGGTCTCCGGCGACAGCCGGATCACTTTGGCGTAGCAGCCGCCCTCGAAGTTGAACACGCCGTGATCGCTCCAGCCGTGCTCGTCGTCGCCGATCAGGCCGCGATGGGCATCGGCCGAGAGCGTCGTCTTTCCCGTTCCCGAGAGTCCGAAGAACAGGGCGACGTCTCCCGCCTCGCCCACGTTGGCGGAGCAATGCATCGGCAGCACGCCCTGCGCGGGGAGGAGGTAGTTCAACACCGAGAAGATCGACTTCTTCATTTCCCCGGCGTAGCGCGTTCCGCCGATCAGCACCACGCGGCGCGCGAAATGGATCACAATGAACGTTCCTGAGCGCGTCCCGTGCACCGCGGGATCGGCCTGCATCTCCGGCGCGTGCAGCACGTGCCACGCCGGCTTGAACGCCGTCAGGTCGGCCGCGGTGGGACGCAGGAACATGTTCGACACGAACAACGTGTGCCACGCGTTCGGCGTGAGGAACCGGACCGGCAGCCGGTAGGCGGAGTCGGCGCCGGCGAACTGGTCGCGGACGAACAGCTCCTGGCTGTTCAGGTGGTGCATCACGTCGGTTGCCAGGCGGTCGAAGTGCGCGCTGTCGAGTGGCTGGTTCACTTTTCCCCACCACACCTGGTCGATGCTCGACGGCTCCTCGGTCACGAACTTGTCGTGGGGAGAGCGGCCGGTGTGCGGGCTCGTCACCGCGCAGAACGGTCCGCTGTCGGCGAGCACGCCCTCGCCGCGCCGCAGCGCGAATTCATAGAGCGCCGCGGGCCCGAGGTTCCAGTGCACCGGGTACTGCGGGGCGAAGCCCACGAGCTGCGCCCCCGACGTTCGGGTGCCGATCGTACTGGGCGGAGCGGAGGCCATGAGGGATCCTTTAGGGAGTAGGCCGCAGCGGATGCTGGTGTTCCAGCGCATCTAGGGCGGCCAGGACGGCGAGGTTGACGATCTCGTTCACTTCAGCGCCGCGTTGCAAAACATGTACCGGCTGGGCCATACCGACCAGAATCGGGCCGATCGCCTCAGCCCCACCCAGCCGCGCCAGCAGCTTGTAGGCGATGTTCGCGGCATCGAGGTCGGGGAATATCAACACGTTGGCCGCGGCCCGCAGACGGGAGAAGGGGTACATGCGGGTGAGGATCTGCTCCACGACGGCCGTGTCCGCCTGCATCTCTCCATCGACCTGCAGCTCCGGCTCGCGCTCATGCAGCAGCTGCACGGCGCGCCGCACCTTCTCGGCGCCGGGATGTTTCACGGAGCCGAAATTGGAGAACGACAACATCGCGACGCGCGGCTCCAGCCCGAGTCGCCGGACGAAGCGTGCGGTGGCCGACGCGATCTCCGCCAGCGTTTCCGAGTCGGGCTCGATGTTCACGGTGCAGTCGGCGAAGAAGATCGTCTGCTGCTGGAACACGAGCATGTACACGCTGCTCGTGTGGTGCCGGCCGGGCTCGACCCCGATCACCTCGAGCGCGGGCCGGATCACGCCGCCGTAGTGCATGTCGGCGCCGGCGACCAGGGCATCGGCCTGGTGGCGGCGCAGCAGCAGCAGGCCGAAGTAGAGCGGGTCTTTCACGAGGGCGCGTGCTTCGCGCAGCGTGATGCCGCGCCGCTGGCGCAGTCCCCACAGCTCCTGCGCCATCGCTTCCGCGTCCACCGCCGTCAGCGGATCGAGCAGCTCGATGTCCTCGAGCGTCACGCCGGCGTCGTCGGCGAGGCGGCGCATCACGTCGACGTCGCCCAGCAGGACGGGACGGGCCGCGCCGTCGTCGGCGAGCGCGCGCGCCGCCCGCACGATGCGCGTGTCCTCGCCTTCCGGAAACACGATGCGCTGCGGGTCCTGCTGCGCGCGCATCGTCAGGCCGCGCATCACCTCGCGCACCTTGCCGAGGCGCGCGTCGAGCTCGGCGCGGTACTCCTCGACGTCGATCACCCGGCGCGCGACGCCCGTGCCGACGGCGGCCCAGGCGACCGCGGGCGCCACCCACAGCAACACGCGCGGATCGAAGGGCTTGGGGATGAGGTAGTCGGGGCCGAAGCGCAGCCGCTCGAGCCCGTATGCCCGCATCACGTCTTCGGGGACTTCCTCACGGGCCAGCGACGCCAGCGCCCGCGTGGCGGCCATTTCCATCTCGCCGTTGATCTGTTTCGCCCGCACGTCCAGGGCACCCCTGAAGATGAACGGGAAGCCGAGCACGTTGTTGACCTGGTTGGGAAAGTCGGAGCGGCCCGTGGCGATCAGTGCGTCGGGTCGCGCGCGGCGCACCTCGTCGGGCATGATCTCTGGCGTAGGGTTCGCGAGCGCGAACACGATCGGTCGCTCCGCCATGGCGCGCACCATGTCGCCCGTGACGATGCCGCCCGTCGACAATCCGATGAACACGTCCGCGCCGCGCAGCAGCTCGCCGAGCGAGCGCTCCGGGAACGCACGGGCGAAGCGTGCCTGGTAGGGATTCAGGTCGGTGCGGCTCGCTTCGATCGGCCCATGGACGTCGCACAGCGTGATGTGCGCGCGCTGTACACCGAGGCGGACATAGTGCTCGGCGGAGGCCAGCGCCGCGGCGCCGGCACCCGCGAAGACGACGCGCACCTGCGCGATGTCCTTCTCCGCGAGCTCCAGAGCGTTGAGCAGCGCCGCGCCGGTGATGATCGCGGTGCCGTGCTGGTCGTCGTGGAACACCGGGATCGACAGCCGCTCGCGCAGCTGCTCTTCCACGTAGAAACAGTCGGGGGAGCGGACATCCTCGAGGTTGATGCCCCCGACCGTCGGCTCGAGCAGCTGACAGAAGCGGATCAGGTCGTCGGGGTCCTCGGAGCCGACCTCCAGGTCGAACACGTCGATGTCGGCGAACACCTTGAACAGGATGGCCTTGCCTTCCATCACCGGCTTGGCGGCGAGCGGCCCGATATTGCCCAGGCCGAGGACCGCGGTGCCGTTCGAGACGACGGCGACGAGGTTGCCGCGCGCCGTGTAGGTGTAGACGTCCTCCGGGTGGCGGCGGATTTCGAGACACGGCTCCGCTACCCCCGGGGTGTAGGCGAGGGACAGGTCGCGCTGGTTCTTGAATGGCTTGGTCGGCGAGACCTGGATTTTTCCGGGGCGACCCTGCGCGTGATAATCGAGGGCCTCCTGGCGGCGAATCGACATCGAGGAGCCAGAAGTCCTTTCCGGGAAGGGGGTTATCCTAGGAAAACCAGTGCGGAGTGTCAAGCCAAGAATCGCGCACGGCGGTGCAAATGACCGCGCGCCACGCACTTCGCTGTTGCCGCTGTTGCACTTTCATCCCCGATCTGTGTACCATAGGGCCGCAATGAACCGTCGTACACCGTTGGCCCGTTTCGGTCTGCTGACTCTCGCCGCGCTGCAGCTCCTGATTACCGGAGCAGCGGCGTGGGCCGATGCCCGCCTCGACGCCGGCGGCCCCAAAGGACCGGTCCATCTCGAGTCGCACGCCACCCAGGCCTGCGCGCCGGTTCACGCCGCCGACTGCATCCTCCACCGCTTTCTTTCTACGCCCGGTGGCATCGTGCGGGCGAGCTCGGCCAGTTTCGGTCTCTGGGTCCGGCATCGTGCGACTCCACCCGTGCAGGGGCTGGGCCGTTCCGAGCAGCAGCAGCGCCTACCCGATATCCGCGGTCCACCGCTCTCCTGAGTAGCGCCGCGCGATCCCGCGCGGATCAGCAAGACATCGATCGCTCGGTCATCGCTCCCGTTTCGGGAGGGGTGTCGCGCATCCATCCTGCTACCAGGAGCGTGCATGCTGTTCACTCACACGCGCGGCGTCGCTGCGACGCTCGCGCTCTCGATCGGATTGATCGCGTTCGCGCCCGCCCCGGGCGCATCGGCCTCGGTTGTTTCCCGGCATTTCACGGGCGACATCAGCGGCACTGTCCAGGACAGCCTCAGCGGCAAGCCGCTGCCCGGCGGGGAGGTGCGCATCCTGCAGGGGAGCACCATCGTCGCCACGACCGAAACAGATCCGTTCGGCCGCTTCGTCGTCCACAACCTTTCGGACGGGGACTATACGGTCGCTGTGCGCTATCTCGGGTTCCATGAGGCCACGCGGCAAGTCACGATCGCCGGAGGTCAGGAAGTCACGGTGCAGCTGCGGCTCGCGGCGACTCCCGTCAACCTCGAGGCGGTGGAGGTGAATGCCGCGGTTCCCCTCGCCGTCGACACCCGGACAGGGAATCAGGTGTTCAAGCAGAACGACTACCACGGCGCCCCGACGAATACCACGTCCCAGATTCTGCAGCAATCGATTGCCGGCGCCGCCCGCGCGCCCACCGGGGAAGTGCACATCCGTGGCCAGCACGCCGAGTACACCTATTACGTCGACGGCATCCCGGTGCAATCGGGGATCTCGGGGAGCCTGAACGAGCTGTTCGATCCGGAAGTCGTGAACCTGATCGACTTTCAGACCGGTGGCTGGGACGCGGAGTACGGCAACAAGAACGCGGCGATCGTCAACGTCACGACGCGTATTCCGGCGGGACCATTCCATCTCGATGCGTCGGGATACGGCGGGTCCTTCAGCGCCAACGGCCAGGCCGTGAGCCTCTCCGGCAACGCCGGAAAGGTGGGCCTGTTCTTCTCCGGCGCGCGCCAGGGAACCGACATGCGCCGCGAGCCCGTCGTGTTCGACACCGCTTCCAGGACCGTCGAGAACTTCCACAACGACGGCACGGACGTCTTCGGCTTCGGGAAGCTGCAGTACGTTCCGTCCGCCTCGGATGTCGTGAACCTCGACGTCAACCGTTCTCGCACCCGCTTCGCAGTGCCGTTCGATTCGGTCGAAGGCATCATTGACGACCACCAGCAGGACGTGAACGGCTTCGTCAACCTGGGATGGCAGCACCGCTTCAATGGTACGGTGGCGGACCCGGATCGCTCGGCCGAGCTGTTCGCCGGCGTCTTCTACCGGGACGGCAGTCTGCGCTACACGCCGGGAGTCTCCGATCAGCCGTCGTTCGTCTTCTATCCCGATACCACGACGGCCTACAACCTGCGGGAGGACCGCAATTTCAGTTCGACCGGGGTGAAGCTCGATTACACGATCCGGCCGCACCACGGTCTGGAATTCAAACTGGGCACGCTCGCGTCGTTCACGCGCGGGCACGAGGACTTCTCCACGGTCGACTCGGCGGGCAATCCCGGTCCCGCTTCGAATTCCGCCCTCAACGGCAGCGACGTGGGCGTGTACGTCCAGACGGCCATATCTCCCTCCGACCGTTGGGAGCTGCGCACGGGAGTCCGGTTCGACAATCACAACGCGCCGTTCGCGGGCAACCAGCACCAGGTGTCGCCCCGGGTGAAATTGAGCTTCTTCCCCGATCCGGCGAACACGTTCTACGTCTACTATGGCCGTCTCTTCCTGCCGACTAACGTCGAGGATCTGCGAGCTGTTACGAGTGTGGCGCAGGGCGGAGTGGCCGCGGCACCCACGCTGCCCGAGCGGGACGCCTTCTATGAGGCGGGCTTCGTGCACCGCTTTCCCGCGGGTATCGTGACTAAACTGTCCGGGTATTACAAGCGCAGCAGCCCCGGCATCGACGACAACACGGTCCCCGGCTCGGCGATTGTGACGTCGGTCAACATCGAGCAGGTCAGAATCACGGGGGTCGAAGCCGTGGTCGAGGTGCGGCCGGCGGGGCCCGTGTCGGGGTATATCAACGCCGCGCTCAATCATGCCTACGGGTTCGGCGCGGTCACCGGAGGGTTTTTCCCGACCCAGCCGCCGTCGGGCAGCTTCGATCTGGACCATGATCAGCGCCTGTCCGTCGTGGGCAATGCGCTCTACGCCGCACACGGTTTCTTTGCCAGTGTGACGGGGATATATGGCAGCGGCCTCACCAACGGGGCCGATCCCGATTCCACTTACGGGACCGGGCTGTTCGACTTCAACAAGTCGATCAAAGTGCCGTCGAGCTTCGTCCTGAGCGCCAGTGCGGGATACACGCTCGTGGTGGGCGCGACGGTGCTGCGGCCCCAGGTGTACGTCGACAACCTGTTCGATCACAAGTACCTGTTGAAGGGTGCGTTTTTCAGCGGAGCGTCGGTCGGCCGGCCGCGCAGCGTACAGGTGCGGCTCAACATCGGGATGTAGCGGGAATACCGGAGGATCACATGGGCGTGCGGTTCTCGTCATACCTGGTTTCGAGTATCGGGGTTGCGCTCGCCGTGGCGTGCAGCAGTGATCACGTCACCACGCCGCCTCCGACGCCATGTGGCACCGGCGTCGGCACGCCCATCTCGCTCGCGGTCGGCGCCTACACCGTCGTCGATCCGGCGACCAGCTCGGACTGCGTGCAGTTCGCCGCGAACGCATCGGCCGAGTCGACCGAATACCTCGTCGTCGCCCAATCGGCGGCGGGGACGTCCGGGCAGACCTCGCCGTTCCGTCTCCAGGGTGGTGCGGCAGCAGCGAGCGCGATGGTGGTCGCGCAGACGTCGCCGCCCGTGACGCGCTCGCAAGTGGCCGTGACGTTCGATCAGACGATGCGGCGCATGGCGCGGACTCGCAGCTACCCATTCGTCCCTGCGACACTGCGCACGGCGGCGGCCGCTCCCGGCGCCGTCGTACTCGCACCGCCGACGGTGGGGTCGCTGCGCGTGTTCAAAGTGTGCGGCAACCTCTCGTGCAGCACGATCAAGAACGTCGCCGCAAAGGCCAGAGTCGTCGGGCAGCACATCGCGGTCTACGTCGACACGCTGGCGCCCGCCGCGGGCCTCGATTCGGCGGAGCTCGATTCGTTGAAGCAGGTGTTCGACACCCGGCTCTATCCCATCGACACGACGGCGTTCGGTGGTGTCTCCGACATCGATTCCAACTCGGTCGTCATCGTGCTGATGACGGGGGTGGTCAATGCGCTCGTCACCCGCGCCCAGTGCCACCAGAGCGGATTCGTCGCCGGGTTCTTCTTCGCCGGCGACCTCGATCCGACTTTCTCGTCGCAGTTCAACCACGGCGAGGTGTTCTATTCGGTCGTCGCCGATCCCGACAGCACGCTGAGCTGCGCGCATACCGCGGCGCAGCTCGATGACCTCACCCCCGTCACCTTCGTGCACGAGTTCCAGCACATGATCAGCTTCGTGCAGCACGTGCTGGTTCGGGGCGGCAATACCGAGGAGGGGTGGCTCGACGAGGGCCTCTCGAAGTACGCCGAAGAGCTGGCGGGCCGCAGCTATCTCCCGGGGAACCAGCAGGAGTTCTCCAATTACGTGATCGGGGATGTGTACGATGCCTATCAATACCTCGCCGCGCCGTCGGGGGCCCCGTTGCTGATCGCCGAGGATACCGGATCCCTCGCCGAGATCGGCGCGAGCTGGCTGTTCACGCGGTACCTGGTCGATCAATTCGGGGCCGCGTTGCCGCGCCAACTGCATCAAACGACCCTCGTGGGGTCCCCCAATGTCGCGGCGCAGACGGGACAGCCGTTCACGACGCTGGTGACGCGCTGGGCGCTGTCCAACTGGGTCTCGGACCTGCCGGGATTCACGGCGCCGAGCGAGCTGCAGGATACCTCGTGGCACTTCCGTACCACGTTCGCCTCGCTGCACGCTGGGGACCCCGCGGACTTCCCGCTCGCCTATCCGCTCGTCCCGGCGACGGGGGCGGGGAGTCAGATCAGCATCGGCGGGACGGTGACGTCGGGATCGGGGTCCTACGTGCGGGTGTTCCAGCCGCCCTCGGGGGCGGGCTTCTCCCTGCACTTCACCCGGGACGGTTCGACAGCGTTGTCCGCGGCGGTGGTGCCGCGGCTCGATATCGTCCGGATTCGCTGACGGTCGCCTGAGCCTGGATGGCGTTGGTCACTGGGCGTCGCGCCCGCCGCCCAGGCGTCCAACCTCGGAGGTCCTGCTCGCGGCGCTCCTGCTGCTGCTCTTCGTCGTGACGCAGGCGAGCGACCAGTGGGTGTTTCACCATCTCGCGGACCACGCGATCTACGAGCGTGGCTGGGGTCGATTGTTGCGGATGGCGGGGTACTTCCCGCTCTGGGGGCTCGTGGCGGCCGCCCTGGTGCTCCATGACTGGATGCCGCGCGTGCGGCGCACGCTGCGTCAGGGGACCCGGCGCGGGATGCTGGTCTTCTGGTCTTCGGCTCTGAGCGGGATCATCGCGGAGGCCCTGAAGCTCGTGTTCCGGCGCGAGCGGCCCGGTCTCACCGACGGCGCTCACGTGTTCCGGGCCTGGTCCGATCGCCCCTTGGCGACCAGCGAGCTCGGCCTGCCCAGCAGTGAAGCGGCCGTCGCGTTCGGCGCGGCGGCGATGTTGGCTCGGCTCTTTCCGGAAGCGCGCGTGCTGTGGTACGCGCTCGCGACCGGGTGCGCGCTGACCCGCGTCGCCAGCGCCGCCCACTTCATGAGCGACGTCGTCCTGGGGGCGCTCGTCGGCTACGTCCTGGCGGTGTTCCTGTGGCACCGGAGCGCCGCGGCACGAGGTGACGCAACTCCCGAAGCCGCGGACTCCGCGTGACGATCCCGTACCCGCGGATCGATCCGGAGCTCTTTCGCCTGGGTCCCTTCGCCGTGCGCTGGTACGGTCTGATGTACGTGGCGGGTTTTACCGTCGGCTATCAGCTAATGCGACGCCGCATCGAGCGCGGCCTGCTCCCCCTGACGGTGCGCGACCTGGACACGCTGATCGTCTACCTCGTCGTCGGGATGCTCGCCGGCGCCCGCCTGATGTACGCGATCGTCTATGAGCCGGGGCACTACCTCGGTGACCCACTCGAGTTCGTCAGGATCTGGCACGGTGGGCTCTCGTTTCACGGCGCCCTGATCGGTATCGCGGCTGCGAGCGTCGTGTTCGCGCGCGGCCACCGGGTCCCGTTCTGGCGTTTGGCCGATGTGCTGGTGCTCGCCGGCACCCCGGGGCTGTTCTTCGGCCGCATCGGAAACTTCATCAACGGAGAGTTGTACGGCCGCGTGACCGGGGTGCCGTGGGCGATGGTATTCCCGGCCGATCCCTTACACCTGCCGCGGCATCCCTCCCAACTCTACGAGGCCGTCGCCGAAGGCCTCGTTCTGTTCGGAATCCTCTGGACGGTCGAGCGTATCGCGCTCGCTCGAGGGTGGTACGGTCGCGGCGCTCTCGCCGCCACCTTCCTCCTCGGCTATGGCGCGATGCGCTTCCTGCTCGAGTTCACGCGACAGCCCGACGCCCAGCTGGGATTCGCCCTGGGCCCCTTCAGCGTGGGACAGCTGCTCTGCGGCGCGATGGCGGTGGCTGGCGTCGGGCTGTTGTGGTGGTCCCGGCGGCAGCCCGTTATCTCGGAGGCGGGCCGAGGGTAGGGGAGGTGTGGTACAGCGCCTCGACGGTACGGCGGTCGCCGTCGCTCGGCTGATTCACCTTGGGCGTCGTGGCCATGATGTCGCGCAGCGAGTCGGGGCTCTCCTGCAGCAGCCCCAGGGCGTGCCCCATCTCGTGAACCGTGGTGCGGGCCACGCAGGCCTGCACCTGCCCGGCGGTGAAGACCGTTCCGGTGAGAATCTGAATCTGGGTCTCGAACGGCCCCGCGAACGCCGTGCCACTGGAGTCGAGCACGCCCTGGGTCACGCCGCCGCACGCCTTTACCGGCGGGCCGTTGTCGGGCGGTGCGTCGGGAGGAACGCTGTCGGCCCAGCGTACGATGACGTCGGCCGCC
>CAZXKN010000055.1:0-10035 GCA_964641815.1 uncultured Gemmatimonadaceae bacterium
ATGTTGGTGGTGAGCGTCGCGACGGTGAGCCCCGCCATCGAGAGGATGATCATCAGCGGCCCGCCGATGCGCGCCAGCAGAGCCACTGGATCGGCGATGCGCGTGCCGAAGATCACGGCGGTCGCGTTGGTCACGACCGCACCGATGAAGGCGAACAGCGCCATCGTCCCGGGAAGCCCGACGGCCTGCCCGATGACTTGATCGCGCTGACTCCTGGCGAAGCGCGAGAAGTCGGGGATCGACAGCGCCATGGTCCCCCAGAATGCCACCGCGGAGGTGAGCCCGGCACCGAACACACCGCCGAGTCCGCCCTGACCGCCGGCGACCGACAGGGAGTCCTTTAGGGTCCGCCCGACCGCCGGATTCTCGAGCATCGGCCCAAGGCCCCCGGCCCGCACCAGCGCCCATACGAACAGCGCCACGCCCACCAGGAGCAAGAACGGGCTGCCCCACGTCTCGAGAAACTTGATCGAGTCCATGCCGCGCAGCACGATCCAGACGTTCATCCCCCAGAACAG
Source organism: uncultured Gemmatimonadaceae bacterium (assembly GCA_964641815.1). Taxonomy (GTDB): domain Bacteria; phylum Gemmatimonadota; class Gemmatimonadetes; order Gemmatimonadales; family GWC2-71-9; genus DASTHG01. Next base: position 519 of record CAZXKN010000055.1, read on the forward strand.
CATGAAGCACAGAAATTCGCCCGTTCCGAGGCCCACGAACCGCGGCAGCAACGCCGGCAGCGTCGCGATTCCCGGCCAGATCGCCTCGAGCAGCTTGAAGATCGCCCAGCCGCCGATCCACGTCTGGATGCCGAACCACCCGCAGGCCACGAGGCCGCGCAACAGCGCCGGGAGGTTCGCACCGAGCACGCCGAACGACGCGCGCGCGAGCACCGGGAAGGGGACGCCGTGGCGGGTGCCGGCGTGCGAATTGAGCGCGATCGGGATCAGCACGACGACGTTGCCGAGCACCACCGCGCCGACCGCCGCCTGCCACGTCCAGCCGCGATCGACCAGGCTCGACGCCAGCGTGTAGGTCGGAATGCAGATCGCCATCCCGATCCACAGCGCGGCGATGTGCCACCAGTTCCAGGTCCGCCGCTCCGGCGCGACCGGCGCCAGGTCGGAATTGGTGAGCGTCGCGTCCCGCGTCGCGATCTCAGTCATGGGGGTTCAGGCTGATGGCTGATAGCTGGTAGCTGACAGCGCATTCAGTGCGTCGGTTCGCGCTGCAGGAACTGCCCGCGCCCGATCGTGCCGACGAACTTGCCGTCGCGCGCCTGCACCGCGCCGCGCACCGTGACGACGCTCGCCCGGCCGATCCGCTCCCACCCCTCATACGCATTGTAGTCGACCCTGGAGTGGCTCGTCGCCTGTGAGAAGGGACTGCGAAACGCCGGATCGTAGACGACGAGATCGGCGTCGCTGCCGACCTGGATCGCGCCCTTTCTGGGATAGAGGCCGAAGATCTGCGCCGCCTGCGTGCTGCAGGCGTCCACCATCGTGCGCAGCGAGATCCGTTCGGCGCACACCCCGTGCGTGTGGACCAGGTCGACGCGTTCCTGGAGGCTCGCGATGCCGTTCGGGATCTTCGTGAACGCCGCGCGGCCCATCTGCTTCTGGTCCGTGAAGCGGAACGGCGCGTGATCGGTGCCGATCGTGCTGATGGCCCGCGACTTCACCCCGTTCCACAGCACCGCCTGGTTGGCCTTGGCCCGGAGCGGCGGCGACATCAGGTACTTCGCTCCCTCGAAGTCGGGGCGCGCTGCATACGTCTCGTCGAGCACAAAATGCGGGATCACCGATTCGATCCAGACGTTGACGCCGCGGTAGCGCGCCGCCAGCGCCGCCCGTACCGCTTCGTCGCACGACGTGTGCACCGTGTACACGTGGGTGCCGAGCAATTCTGCGAACGTGCACAGATGGTGCACGCCGTCGGCTTCCACCACCGGCGGGCGCGACGGTCCGTGCCATTCAGGGCCGATCTTGCCGGCCGCCAGCAGGGACTTCTGCAGTGCGTCGATGGCATCGGCGTTTTCGCAGTGCGCGGTGACGATCACTCCCAGCTCGCGCGCCAGCTTCATCGCGGCGAAAAGATCCTCGTCGGAGAGATTCAACGCGCCCTTGTAGGCGAGGAACACCTTGAACGACGCCACACCGGCGGCGACGATCCTGCGGAACTGGTCGTGCACCCTGGCGTCGAACCGCACGACCGACATGTGAAACGTGTAGTCGAGCGCGGCGAGCGGTTTCGCCTTGTCGCGCCACAGCTCGAACGCGTCGTAGGGCTCGTCCGCGGGTCCCGGGCAGATCATCTCGATCAGTGTGGTGGTCCCGCCCGCCAGCGCCGCGCGGCTCGCCGAGTCGTAATCGTCGGCGGCGTACGTCCCCATGAACGGGAGATAAATGTGCACGTGGGGATCGATGAACCCCGGCATCACGTACTTGCCCGTGGCGTCGATGACTTCCGTGCCGGGCGGCAGGCTCTTGGGATCGATCGCCGGCTCGATGCGGGTGATCGTCTCACCGGCGCAGAAGACGTCGGCGGCGTAGTCGTCGGTGGCTGTGACGATGCGGCCGCCGCGGACTAGGAGGGGCATAGAGTCGACAGGTTCGTGGTGTGAGGTTGAACCCCGGGCCATCGGCCCGGGGTCAGTCTCCCCGGGGGAAGAACTCCACTCAGGTCGACTGCACCAGGGGTTCGAACCTCCTCAGGGTAGACTGACCCCGGGGCCACGCCCCGGGGTTCACGGCCGCAAGTCACGGCACCTGCCTCACCATGTCCTCGTACGTCTCCGGCCGCCGGTCGCGGAAGAACTGCCAGGTGCGCCGCACCTCTTCGATCATGTCGAGGTTCATCTCGGCGGTCACCAGCTCGTCCTTGTCCTCGCTCGCCTGGGCGAGGAAGTTGCCGCGCGGATCGACGAAGTAGCTGGAACCATAAAACTGCCCGATGTTCCACGGGGCCTCGGTGCCGACGCGGTTCGAGCATCCCATGAAGTAGCCGTTGGCCACGGCGTGCGCCGGCTGCTCGAGCTTCCAGAGGTATTGCGACAGCCCCTTCACGGTCGCCGACGGGTTGAAGACGATCTCGGCGCCGTGCAGGCCGAGCAGCCGCGCCCCTTCGGGGAAATGGCGGTCATAGCAGATGTAGACGCCGATCGTGGCGTAGCGTGTCTTGAAGACCGGGTACCCGAGGTTGCCCGGCTTGAAGAAGTACTTCTCCCAGAAGCCCGCGGTGTGGGGAATGTGATTCTTGCGGTACTTGCCGAGGTACGTTCCGTCGGCATCGATCACTGCCGCGGTGTTGTAGTAGACCCCCGCCATCTCGCGCTCGTAGATCGGCACGATCATCGCCATGTCGTGGCGTTTGGCGATGCCCTGCATCCGCTCGATCGTCGGCCCCGGGATCGGCTCGGCGATGTCGCACCACTTGGAGTCCTGGGAGGGACAGAAGTACGGGCCGTTGAACACTTCCTGGAGGCAGAGGATCTGGGTGCCGCGCTTCCCGGCTTCTTCGATGAAAGGAAGGTGCTTCTCGAGCATCGCGTCCCGCACCGTGGTGACCGGCGCGTTGGCGTCGTTCACCGGATTCGACATCTGGATCAGCCCGCCCACCACCGTGCGCGCCATCAGAACCACCTCGAAATGACGACTTTCTTGTCCGTGAAGAACTGCACCGAGTCAGCCCCGTGCGCCTTGAGGTCGCCATAGAACGACCCTTTGGTTCCACCGAACGGAAAGAACGCCATCGGCGCCGCAACGCCGATGTTCACGCCGATCATCGACACGCCGCACCGATAGCGAAACTCCCGGGCGATCTTGCCGCTCGACGTGAAGATCGACGTCGCGTTGGCGAACGGGCTCGCGTGCACCAGCGCCAACGCCTCGTCGAGATCCGCGGCGTGGGTGATCGACGCCACCGGCCCGAAGATTTCCTCCTTGCCGATCGTCATCGCGGGAGTGACGCCGTCGAAGATCGTCGGTCCCACGAATTGCCCTTTGGGATACCCGGCGACGCGCGCCGTGCGCCCGTCGAGCACGAGGTCGGCGCCTTCCTTCACGCCGGCGTCGATGTAGCCGGTGACGCGCTCCTTCTGGCGCGCCGAGACGACGGGCCCGAGGGTGACGCCGTCGTCCAGCCCATAGCCCAGCTTCAGCCCTGTGGCGGCGCCGAGCAGGCGGTCCTTGAAGGGACCATAGGCTGCACCGGCCGCGACGACGACGCTGCCGGCGAGACAGCGCTGGCCGGCGCATCCGAATAGCGATTCGGTGACGATCTGCGTGGTGCGGTCCATGTCGGCGTCGGGCATCACGATGATGTGGTTTTTGGCGCCGCCCAGCGCCTGCACCCGCTTGCCGTGCTGCGCGGCGGTGGCGTAGACATGCCGCGCCACGGGCGACGAGCCGACGAACGAGATCCCTGCGATGTCAGGGTGGGCGAGCAGTGCGTTGACCGTGTCCTTGCCGCCGTGCACCAGGTTCAAGACGCCCGGGGGGATGCCTGCCTCGTGGGCGAGCTCGACCATGCGCTGCTGCGACAGCGGCACCTGCTCCGACGGCTTGATGATGAAGGTGTTGCCGCTTGCGATCGCGTAGGGCCAGAACCACAGAGGCACCATCGCCGGGAAGTTGAAGGGAGTTACGCATGCGAACACGCCCATCGGCTGGCGCACGAACTCGCAATCGATGCCGGCGGCGACGTCTTCGAGCGTCGCACCCATCATCAGGGTGGGGATGCCGCAGGCGTGCTCGACGTTTTCGATGCCGCGGCGCACCGACCCGCGGGACTCGTCCAACGTCTTGCCGTTTTCCTGCGTAACGATTCCGGCCAGCTCGTCGAAGTGCGCTTCCAGCAGCGCCTTGAAGGCGAAGAGGTACCGTGCCCGGACCACCGGCGGGGTGCGGCGCCACTTGGGGAAGGCCGCCAGCGCCGCCTGGACCGCGGCGTCCACCTCGCGGGCTCCGGAGAGGGGTACCCGTCCCAGCGCCTCCCCGGTCGCGGGATTCGTGAGCGGGAGCGAATCGGCGGACCCGGGCTGGACCCAGGTGCCGCCGATGTAGTTCGCAATGGGAACGTCCGCCGCGCGGGCGGCCGAGGCTACCCTGGTCACCATTGACAAGCCCCTGCAATCGTCTAACTAATTGTGACGTCCCAAGGTAGGGCTCCGGACCACAAGTGGGAAGGGAGACGCATGCGATTCGGAACCTGGGTCTCAATCGGCGTCGGCGCACTCGCGACTCTGGGATGCCCGAATTCCCAGCTCCAGCATATCGTCGGAGTCGGTGGTGGGGGAGGCGCCAGCCGGGTGTTGGTGTTCGTCGCCGAGCCGTCGACGGCGCACGTCGACGCGTTCATCACGCCCGCGGTTCAGGTGGCGGTCGAGGACACGCTCGGGGTGGTGGACACCACCGTGCATGGTGGGGTCACCATGACCCTCAGCACCAACCCGACGGGTGCCGTTCTGTCGGGGCAAACGACCGTCGTCTTCACGGCCGGGGTCGCGAGCTTCAGTGATTTGACGATCAACCTGGCGGGGCCCGGCTACGTGCTGAGCGCGTCCTCTGCCGGCTTGTCCACCGCGACGAGCATTTCGTTCGACATCATTCCCTGATCCGCTAAGCGCTCCCCGCGGTGGCCATGGTGACGGTGTGGCCCCGCGCCTTCAGCGCCTGCAGCATCATCGACTTCTCGATGGCCTTGAGGTAGGCCTCATCGGGCGTGATCAGCTTTTTCTCCACCAGGTCGAGCAGGCAGTCATTCAGGGTGATCATCCCGATCTTGCGGCTCGTCTGGATGATCGAGGGAATCTGGAACGTCTTGCCCTCGCGGATCAGATTCGAGACCGCCGGCGTTGCGAGCAGCACCTCGCGCGCGGCGACGCGCCCGCCGCCGATCTTCTTGCACAGCGTCTGGCTGATGACGCCCTTGAGCGACTCCGACAGCATCACGCGGATCTGCGCCTGACGGTCGGCGGGGAACTGGTCGATGATGCGGTCGACCGTCGAGGCGGCGGTCGTCGTGTGCAGCGTGCCGAAGACGAGGTGGCCGGTTTCGGCGGTTTCGATGGCGATGGCGATCGTCTCCAGGTCGCGCATCTCGCCCACGAGCACGATGTCGGGATCTTCCCGCAGCGCCGCCCGCAGCGCCGTCTTGAAGCTCTCGGTGTGCAGGTGCACCTGGCGCTGCGTGATGAGGCAGCGCTTGTTCTCGTGCACGAACTCGATCGGGTCTTCGATCGTAACGATGTGGTCGGTGCGCTCACGGTTGATGAGGTCGATCAGGGCGCACAGCGTCGTGGACTTGCCAGATCCGGTGGGTCCGGAAACGAGCACCAGCCCCTTGTTGAGAAAGGCGAGCTGGGTGATTTCCTTGCCGAGCCCCATCTCCTCGACCGTCACCACCTTGGCCGGAATGACGCGGAACACCGCCACGGGGCCCTTGCGGTCGCGGGCGGCGTTGACGCGGAACCGCGCCAACCCCTCGATCTCGTAGGCGAAATCGCTGTCGCCGGTCTCCTTCCACTCGCCGCGGTTGCGCTCCGGCATGATCGCGAGCAGCGTGAGCGCCAGTTGATCGGCCGAGAGGGCCGTGCCCTTCTGCCGCGTGATCTCTCCGTGCGTGCGGAACACCGGCGGCTCCCCGACGCGCAGATGCAGGTCCGATGAGGCGCTCTGCACCAGATCCTTGAGCAACACGCCGAGGCGCTTTTCCGCGGCGTGATACTGATCCTCGGCGAACTCCGCGGGCAACCCGCCGCTGCTGCGCGCCACGGGCTCGGCCGCCGCGGGCGGCACCGGTGCCTCGATCAGGGGCGCGGCGGCGATGGCCGACGGGCGCGGCGGGCGGGGCGGTGGTCCCGCCGATTTGACGCCCGCTGGGCGCTGCGCCGCGGTCCCGGCCGCCGCTGCGGGGCGGGGCTGGGCGGCGGCCGCCGTGACACTCGGCGCGGGAGCCGGCTCGGGCTCGGGTTCCGCGGCAGGACGGCGCGCGGGAGAGATGACGGCGGTCAGGCGCCCCGTTTCCGGCACGATCCGCACCTTCACGAGCCCGCGGTCGGCGACGTAGTCGAACTCGGTTTCGGCGCGCTTGTCGATCTTGTCGGCGGCGTCGGACGGCGCGACTTCGGTCAACAGCGCGTAGATGTGGGCGTCGGTGAGCGGCTGCTTACTCACCTTGCGGGGCTTCCCACCCTTCACGATGGTCACCGGCTCGTCGGGGAGCAGGTACAGCTGGTCCCCGCCCTCGCGGAGCAGGACGTCGACGAAGGGATCGAGGCGCGTCGCCACGGGTCAGTCCCGCGGCCGCGCGAACAGCACATGGGCGCGGTTCACGAAGTGAATGCTCTCGTCGGTGGAAAGCTCGAAAAACGGGGCGGTGGTGGCGTTGAGATAGTCGAGTGCCCGGGAATGCTGCTCCGGCAGCTCGACTGCCGCACGCCCCTCCATAGTCGAGCCGTTGGCGAGCACCAGCTCGAGCTGGACTTGCTTGGCGGCCGACAGCCGGTCCGGATCGATGATCGGTCCGTGGTGGTCGATGGTGAGTGCCACTGTCTGCCCTTTGGCCACGAGGAGAATCTCGCCGTCATTGGGGCGGAACGGGAAGAAGGACTCCGGCCGGTTGAGCATCTCCAGGGGCGTCTCCGGACCGTCGTGCTGGGGCACCCGCGCCCCGACGAAAATCGTCCCGGCACGGGGTTTCCCGGTCGTCAGGGTGACGCGAGCCGGCAGGGAGGCCCGTGGCAGCAGGAATCCACTCATGCGCGCCGGATTCCGGTCAGCGGGTGCGGCACTGGACGGAGTCCGGCTGGACCCGCCCGCAGGCGATCGACTCGTCCATCCCCAAGGCCAACGGTCCACAGGCGGTGGTCTGCGCCCCCTCGCGGGCATCCTGTTCGGTCGCCCCGGCGGCTGTGGCGCAGTTGCCGCGTCCCTTGTAGGTGACGCAGACCTGGCAGCGGTGGCCGGCCTGCGAGGTCGTGCTGTAGACGGCCAGGCCGGCGATCGCGGCGATCACGACGAGCGTCACCACGGTGGAACGTTTCACGGGTTCCTCGGTGTTTCGGTGTGGACGGACCGTCCGCCCCTAAGCTAACATCCGGTATGGCCGAAGAGAAAAAGCAAAAACGCGGCATCAGTGCTGGCGCCTGGCGTGAAGCCCGGGCCCTGGTGTGGGCGCATCGCCGGCGGTTGTCCCTCGGACTCGGCTTGCTTGTCGTCAATCGACTGACAGGCCTCGTCCTCCCGTCCTCGTCCAAGATGGTGGTGGACCGGGTGATCGGCCAGAAGCACACGGAGCTGCTGGTGTGGATCGCCGTCGCCGTCGCCGGCGCCACGGTGGTTCAGGCCGTGACCTCGTTCGCCCTCTCCCAGATCCTCGGCGTCGCCGCACAGCGAGCGATCACCGACATGCGCCGCAGCGTCCAACAGTACGTGCTGCGCCTCCCGACGAACTACTACGACTCCACCAAGACGGGGGTGCTCATTTCGCGCGTGATGAACGACGCCGAGGGTATCCGCAACCTCGTGGGAACGGGCCTGGTGCAGCTGGTCGGTGGCGTGATCACGGCGATCATCGCCCTCGGAGTCCTGATCTACCTCAACTGGCGGCTGACGATCCTCTCGATTCTCGTGTTGGGAGCGTTCGGCGGCATGATGGCGTATGCGTTCACGAAACTGCGCCCGTTGTTCCGCGAACGCTCCAAGATCAACGCCGAGGTCACGGGCCGTCTCGCCGAAACGCTGGGGGGCATCCGCATCGTCAAGGCGTACCACGCTGAGCGGGGGGAGCGGCTCGTCTTCACGAAGGGCGTGAACAAGCTGTTCCGCAATATCGCCGCGACCATGACGGGGATCTCCGGGGTGGGCGCATTCTCCGGGGTCGTGATGGGGGCGATCGGCGTGATCATGATTCTCGTGGGCGGCCGAGCCGTGCTCGATGGATCAATGACACTCGGCGGACTGGTGATGTACCTGCTGTTCACCGGCATGTTGGCCATGCCGTTGATCCAGATCTCGTCGATCGGCACCCAGATCACCGAGGCATTCGCCGGGATCGACCGCATCCTCGACATTCGCTCGCAGATCACGGAAGACGCCGGGGACGAAGACAGGGCGCCGCTCGGCGTGGTCCGCGGGGATATCGAATTCCAGGACGTCACTTTCGCCTATAAGCCGGGGGTCGACGTGGTGAAGCACGTCTCGTTCCGCGCCCCCGCCGGCTCGACCACCGCGCTCGTCGGCTCGTCGGGGGCGGGGAAGAGCACGGTCATCGGTCTCGTGATGACGTTTCATCGGCCGGAATCGGGGAAGGTCCTGATCGACGGGCGCGATCTCGCCACCGTGCCGCTGCGCGACTTCCGCACGCAGCTCGGCGTGGTGTTGCAGGACAATTTCCTGTTCGACGGCACGATCGCCGAGAACATCCGCTTCGCCCGGCCGCACGCGACGCGCGCCGAGGTGGAGGCGGCGGCGAAGATCGCGCATTGCGACCAGTTCGTCGCCCGCTTCGAGCTGGGGCTCGATACGGTGGTGGGCGAGCGGGGGGTGAAGCTCTCGGGCGGTGAGCGCCAGCGCGTGGCGATCGCGCGGGCCATCGTGGCCGATCCGCGCATCCTGATCCTCGACGAGGCGACCTCGAGTCTCGATTCCGAGAGCGAAGGATTCATTCAGGACGGGCTGCGCTCGCTGCGCCGCGGCCGCACCACGTTCGTCATCGCGCACCGACTCTCGACGATCCAGAGCGCCGACCAGATCCTCGTCATGGAGGGCGGCGAGATCGTGGAGCGCGGCACCCACGCGGAGCTCCTGGCGCGCGGCGGACGCTACCGGCAGCTGTACGACAAGCAGTATCGGTTTGATCGGGATCGATTCATCAACCCGGGGGAGGATTTTACACCGGAGCCGGAGCAGGTCGCGGTTCCGAGCGCTGTGGTACCGCCGGAGAGACTCTAAGGCGCTGTCGGCCGTCGGCGATCGGCCGTCGGCAAGAGCACTAGGACTGTGGTTGGTGATTCAGCCGACGGCCGATGGCCGACAGCCAACGGCGGTCAGTTACGCAGCCTGCGTCTGCGTCTTCAACTGCTCCATCTGATATTCAATTCGCCCTTTCATCTCCGAGCGTTCATCACCCAGAGCCTCGAGCGCCTCGAGGTAGCAGTCGCGAGCGGCCTCGATGTGTCCGTTGCTCGCTTCGAAG
>CAZXKN010000056.1:0-7882 GCA_964641815.1 uncultured Gemmatimonadaceae bacterium
AGCGCCCACAACGACCACGTCGGGTTCGATCACCAGGCACTCGATCACGATTCGGTCCGTGCCTACAACCGCGTCATCCGGCCGATGGGCGCCGATTCCCCCGACCATCCGGCGTCGGCCGAAGAGCAGGCCCGCGTCACACAGATCCTCGACTCGCTGCGCCGTGTCAACCCGGCGCGGCGCGACTCGATCCGCAACGGCGCCGACGACGACGGCTCGGGGACCGTCGCGATCCTCGAGATTGCCGAGGCGCTGGCGGCGAGTCCCGCGGCGCAGCGCCCCAAACGCTCGCTGCTCTTCATCTCGCATACCGGTGAAGAAGAGGGCCTCGTGGGGTCGGCGTGGTTCACCGACCACCCGACGGTCCCGGTCGATTCGATCGTCGCCGAATTCGACGAGGACATGGTGGGGCGTGGTACGGCGACCGACCTTCCGGACGGCGGCCCCGGCTACCTGGAAGTGATCGGATCCAAGCGGCTCTCCGTGGAGTTCGGCGCCCTGCTCGAGGCGGCCAACGCCGCGCAGCCGCAGCCGTTCACGTTCAACTACGCCTACGACGTCCCGGGGCATCCGCTGCAGTACTACTGCCGCGCCGATCACTACAGTTACGCGCGCTACGGCATCCCCAGTGTTTCGCTGTCGCGCGGCGAGCACCTCGACTACCACCAGATCACGGACGAGGCCCAGTATATCGACTATGAGGACCTCGCCCGTGTGGCGACGCTGGTCCGCGACGCCGCCGTCCGCGTGGCGAACCTCGACCACCGGCCCAAGCTCGATCAGAAGAAGGGCGATCCGCACGCCCCGTGCGTGCAATGACGCGCATCGCCATCACGCGCGGCGTGAGCCCGGCCATCGAGCGCTGCGAGCTGGTGCACCAGGAGCGGCGTCCGATCGACGTCGCCCTGGCCAGGCGACAGCATCGGCTGTACGAGGAAGCGCTCGCGGCGGTCGGCTGCCGGGTCGAGGCCTTACCTGCCGATCCCGAGCTTGCCGATTCCGTCTTTGTCGAGGACGCTTGCGTCGTGCTGGACGATGTGGCGGTGATTACGCGACCCGGCGCCGAGTCGCGCCGGCCCGAAACGGCCCCCATCGCACGGGCCCTCGCCTCCTATCGGCCCTTCGTGTCGATCGCAGCTCCTGGAACGCTCGATGGCGGAGACGTGCTGCGAATCGGACGAACGCTGTACGTCGGACTCAGCGGTCGCTCCAACCAGGCCGCCATCGACCAGTTGAGCCGCGCGCTCGCCCCCTATGGCTACACGGTACGCGGCGTCGCGATGCGAGGATGCCTGCATCTCAAATCGGCCGTGACGGCGGTGGACGACGACACCGTCCTCGTCAACCCCAAGTGGGTGGATCCGGTGATCTTCAGCGGGACGCATCCCATCGAGATCGATCCACGAGAGCGCGGGGCCGCCAATGTGCTGCGCATCGGGGAGCGGGTCATTTATCCCGCGTCGTTCCCGGCCACCCGTCGCCGCCTGGTTGCCGCCGGAGTCGATGTGGTCGAGGTCGACGTGTCGGAGCTCCAGAAAGCGGAGGGTGCGGTGACCTGTTGCAGTATCGTATTCGAGGTCCAGTCATGAGCGCCGGCGATCCCCGCTCCCGTCTCTTCCCCCCGCTCTTCATGATCGGCGGAGTCCTCGTGGGTATCGGGGTGCAGGCACTCCGGCCGCTGCCCTTTGTCCCCCGCGCCGCGGGGCATTGGATTGGAGGCTGGTTGATTGGCGCCGCACTGGCTCTGGGAGTCTGGGCGGTGCTGGCGTTTCGGCGGGCCGGGACGACGCCCGATCCGCACGGCGATGTCACGGCGTTCGTGATCAGCGGGCCGTTCGCCTTCAGCCGCAATCCGATGTACGTGACCAATGTGGCATTTCAGATCGGCGCTGCGTTCGCGCTCGACAACGCGTGGATCCTGATGCTCGCTCCTGTCACCTGGCTGCTGCTGGACCGCGTCATCATCGCGGGCGAAGAGCGCTACCTCGCGGACAAGTATGGTGCGACCTACGACGCCTATCGCCAGAAGGTGCGTCGGTGGTTGTGAGCCAGAGCTCTGGCCTCGTGCTGCTGGGCGCGCTGCTCGCCTGCAGCGGATCGACCAGCCCCGCGCCTCCCTCCCGCACCTACCGCGTGGGATTCTCGGCGATTCCGCCGCGCAACGACCTCGCGACCGTGCTGCAGGGTCTCAACCTCTGGACCTCGGGCCACGCCGACGCCGCGATCATGCACGTGTCGGTGCCGTATGCCGCGCTGCTCAACGGGATTGCGGTGCACCAGGAGGTCGACTCCAATGAGCTCGGCCCGGCGAACTACTACCACGCGAAGGGTCTGCCGCTCTTCATCACGATCGACGTCACGAACGGACTCGACCGTGCGGCAGAGGATCCGGTTCTCGTTTCGTTGGGACGCAGCATCACCGATACGGCGATTCAGCATCTGTACATCGATTACGTCCTGACGCTCGACACCATCGTGCACCCGTCCTACCTGGGCCTCGCCGCCGAGACCAACCTGATTCGCGCCGCCGCTCCGGATTCGGTCTATCAGGCCGTAGTCGCGATGACCAACGCCGCGGCAACCCGGCTGCACGGTCTGCCGAGCGCGCCGCCACTGTATGTCAGTGTTCAGGTTGAAGTGGCATGGGGCGCGCTGCAGCACACGGGCTACGTCGGCATCGCCCAGGATTTCGCCGACTTTCCCTTCGTCGATGCGATCGGGTTGTCGTCCTATCCCTATCTCGGCGGATTCGCGGTCCCGGAGAGTCTGCCGCTCGACTACTACGCGCGCGTCGTCGCGGGGCATGCCATACCAAACATGGTCGTCGAAGGGGGCTGGCCTTCTGTGTCGGCCGGTCCCGTCGTTTCGTCGCCCGCAATCCAGGTTCGCTATCTCGATCGTCAGTCCCGGCTGCTCGATTCGGCGCGCTCGGTGGCGCTGTTTCAGCTGACGTTCGCCGATCTCGATCTCTCGGGCGTCGTGCTGCCGCCGGGATCGATCCTGCCGTTGTTCGCGCACCTCGGTGTCGTCGACTCGGCGTTCGGCGCGAAGCCGGCGCTTGCCACCTGGGATTCCTTGCTCGATCGGCGGCGGCTGCCGTAGGTTGCAACGACCCCTCAGCCAGGAAACCCCGTGCCCGACCAGGTCGCGTCGAATCCGACGACGAAAGCCGCCATTATCGGCGTTGTCCTCCAGGTGATCATGGTCGTCGTGGGTCACTACGTGCCATCGGTCGCCAACCTCTTTCCCGTTGCCGGGACGGGGATCGGGGGCATCGCCGGTCTCTTGAACGGGCTGTGGTCCGCCAACGCGTCCCAGCAGGCCGCCGCAGGTGGCGGGGCCGTCGCCGGCGGCGCGGGCGGACTTCTGGGAACGCTGCTGTCGCGCGTCTTGGGCGACGTGCCGACGTCCACCATTGCCGTCGGGACGGGGAGCACCGCCGTCGCCGGTATCATCGGGGGCTTGATCGGCAAGTTCCTGGGGAGCAGACAGGCGACCTGATTCCGCGGCTGCAGCTGTTCGAGATCGAGGACCAGTCATGGTGTCCCGCGCCGATCCGGGACGCCATGACCGACTTTCTGCGCTTTCTGATGGAGACGTTCGCGCCCTACCGCGGCGCGGCGCCTCTTCTGGCACGCGCACTCGGCTCGGTCGGCGGCACGAGGATCATCGATCTCTGCTCGGGGGGCGGCGGTCCGTGGCTCGACCTGGTCCGCCGCATTCCGGCCGAAGGGGGACCCGTGCCGCACGTCTTGCTCACTGACTGGTTTCCCAACCGGGCGGCCTTTGCGCGGTTACACGAAATGAGCGGCGGGGCAATTGCCGGCGATCCGGATGCGGTCAGCGCGACGGCCGTTCCGGCACGGCTTGCCGGGTTCCGCACGTTGTTCACCGCGTTGCATCACTTTCCGCCGGCCGAGGCTCACGCGATTCTCGCAGACGCGGCGCGCGCGCATCAGCGTATCGCCGTGTTCGAGGTGACCAGTCGGTCCGCGCTGGCTCTGCTCGGAGTCCTGTTCCTGCCATTGCTCGTGTTGCTGTTTACGCCGTTCATCCGGCCGTTCCGCTGGAGCCGGTTGGTGTGGACGTATCTCGTGCCGCTCGTGCCGCTGGCGGTATGGTTCGACGGGACCGTCTCGTGTCTGCGGACCTACACAGCGGCGGAGCTGCGCGATCTCGTGGCGGACCTGCAGCAAGGGTACGAATGGGAAATCGGGACGGTGGGGTCGGCGCCGCTCCCTTCCAGGATCACTTATCTTCTAGGACAACCGCGCAGCTGAATCATTCGTGGACTGCGATTCGTAGATAGACGGCTCTTCATGACATCACTGCTCGCTTCGCTTCGGTCCGTGCGCTGGGCGTCGTGGCTGGGGTTGGCGCTCCGGCTGGCGGCGCCGCTCGTCGTCATCGCGCTGCCATTCGTTGTCCTGGTACGTGGCGCGGTCCTGTTGTACGAGTCTGCGCACTGGCCGGCGTGGCTCGCCCTGGTGGCGTCCGGGCTGGCGATGATCGGGGTCGTTGCCCTGTACGGCGCCGTCGCAAGCCACAAACTGACGGGACGGGTTCGCTTCGTCTGGATTGCGCGCTGGGTGGCGTTGCCGCTGGTGGCGGGATTCCTGATTCGGGGGCTGATCTATCTCGATCGCTCACACGTGCAGAGCGAATCGATCCGCGCCGAATACCGCGACACGCACCCGCTGCTGCGCCTGGCGTTGGCGACGCTCGATCTGGCCGACGACCGGCTCGTCGTCACCGACATGAGCCGGACCGCGGCCGACTACACGCGAATGGGACTGCCGGTGCTGGCCAACACGATGCACGGCGTGCAACGGGATGGCTGGGTCCATGCCGTGGACATTCACACGGCGGGGCGAGGGTTTGTCGTAAACCTGCTGGTCGAGGGCTACTTCCGTCTCATGGGATTCCGCACGCTGCGCCACGTCGGGACAGGGGATCACCTGCACGTCGAGCTGCCGTTGAACTGAGGGCTCTCAGCTGTCAGCTGACGGCTGACAGCTGAGAGCCATCCTCTTCGTCAACGCTTCACCGCCACCGCACTCGGCTCGCCAATCCGGGCGCTGAGCTGATCGCGGATCGCGACGGGCATGTACGGCGAGCGGAGCAGCTGCCGCACGCTCTCGAGTTTCGTCGCCGCCACCCGTCCGTTGCCGCTCTGCCCGTTCAGCCACGCCGAGTTGAACATGGCGAGGACTTCCACCGCCAGATCTCCGGATTGCTGTGCTTCGGCCGTCAGTTGATCCAGGACCGCGGCGGCGCCCTGCGGATTGCCCTCGTAGTACAGCGCGCAGGCGAGGTGCCACAGTGTGAAACTGGGCAGGTGTCCCTGCCGGCGCACGATCTCCGACGCATGGCGGTACTCCTGTTCGGCTGCGGCATAGCGCCGGTCGCCGGTGAGCGCGTCGCCTCGGGCCACAATCGCCCGCACCGCTGGCGTCAGCTCGCTGTCGGACGCCGGAACGCCGGAGCGGATGGCGAAGTCGGCGACCGGCGCCACGGCGGCGCCGGACTGTCTTGCGGAGAGGTGCGGTGGCAGCCCCGCCGCGAGGCCGAGTACGGCGATGAGACCGGGCAGCTTGCTCAGCGTGTTCATGGTCTACCTCCGGCGTGATTGTTCATCGAGCATCCGCAACGTCGTACGACGGAGGATAGGGATGGGTGGTCAGGCCTCGATCATTGAATGGCCATCGAGCGATCACGCGGGCGGCATTATTTGGCCGTGATTGATCGCCGCTTGACCGGCCGCGGCGTATAATGTGGTTGCCGGCGGGGGAGGGGGGCGTGTGACCATCGAGCGGCTGCGTCTCGAGATGATGGGTGGTATCACGTTGTTCGTGGGCGGCGAGGCCACTACCGGTGCCGCCACGCGCCGACGGCGTCTCGCATTGCTCGCGTTGTTGGCGGTCGCGCGCGATCGTGGGATGAATCGCGACAAGATCCAGGCCTATCTCTGGCCGGAGAGCGACGCCGGGCATGCCCGCAAAGGGCTGAATCAGCTGCTCTACTTCCAGCGGCACCATCTCGAAGGCGACGGGCTGATCCTCGGCCAGAAGTCGCTGCGGCTCAATCCCGCTCTGATCACCTGCGACCTGTGGGACGTCGAAGATGCCCTCGCCGCAGCTGACCACGAGGTGGTGGCCACACTATATCGCGGCAGTTTTCTCGATGGCTTCCATATGCGGGGATCGCCAACCTTCGAGAAGTGGGTCGACCAGCAGCGTGGCCGGCTCGAGCAGCGGTGCCTGGAGGCGATCCGGGCGCTGGCCTGCGCAGCGGCGGCGCGCGGCGATGTGCGCGCGGGGGCGAGCTGGTGGCGCCGGGCGTTGGAAATCGATCCCTTCGACACGGACATGGTGCTCCGGCTGGTCGAAGCCGCGATCGCGAGCGGCGACCGTGCGGGTGCGCTCCAGCACGCGCAGCGACACGTCGACCTGCTGGGCACCGAGCTGGGCCTCGCGCCAGATCCGGGAGTGCTGGGCGCGATCGAGCGGCTGCGGGCGCAGGCGTAATCGCCGCTGCCTCGCTTGTCCCTCTCGATGATTCCCCGATGACTCGGGGCTGACCAGGGAGTGAGCAGCCTGCGATAGCGTGTCTCGCATCCAAGCGAGGCACCGCAGAGGCATGAAGACTCGGCTGGTCGAGCGAGCTGCAGGGGGGGAGTCAAGTCCGGGCACCCTAGCGACATACGGGGGCGCGCCCAGGTCTGGAGTTGGCCAGTCCTCTCGTAACGGCTCCGCCAGCGACTGGCAAGCCGAGACAATCAGTGGTACGCTAACGCCGCTTCCTCCCAGGTACGTGGCGGTGGAGTTGCTCGATAGGGTGCGGACCGCGCTCGTCGACCGTTACGACGTCGAGCGCGAGCTGGGAAGCGGGGGCATGGCGTTCGTGTATGCTGCCCGCGATCTGCAGAACGAGCGCCCCGTAGCCATCAAGGTGATGCGGCCCGAGATCGCGGCAGCGCTCGGTCCCGAGCGGTTCCTCCGCGAAATCAAGATCGAGCAGCGGCTGCAACACGGCCACATCCTTCCCCTTCTCCACTCTGGTTCGGCGGACGGCTTGCCGTATTACGTCATGCCGTTCGTCGCGGGCGAGACGCTGCGCGAGCGTCTGAACCGCGAGAACCAGCTTCACGTTGATGATGCGCTCCACATCGCAGGGCAGGTCGCAGAGGCACTCGACTACGCGCATCGGGAAGGCGTGATCCACCGTGACGTCAAACCCGAGAACATCCTGCTCGCCGGCGACACCGCGTATGTGGCCGACTTCGGCATCGCGCGCGCGGCAGGAGCGGCGGGCGGCGAATGGCAGAGTGCTTCCGGCACATCGGTGTGGTACACGTCCAGCGGAGTGATCGTCGGAACGCCGGGCTACATGAGTCCCGAGCAGGCGACGGCGTCGCAGCTCGACGGCCGTAGCGACCAGTACAGCCTGGCTTGCGTGGTTTACGAGATGCTGGCCGGTGAGAAGCCGTACTCCGGAGCTTCACTGCAGGCGATCGTCGCGAAGATGCTTAGTGTGCCGGCGCCCTCGGTGCGCGTCGTGCGTGAGCGCGTGCCGGGGGTGTTGGACGATGCGCTCCGGCGTGGGCTCGCGAAGACGGCGGCGGACCGATTCCGGACGTGCGGCGACTTCGTGGCGGCGTTACGTCGCGATCCCCCGTTGCTCCACCGGATCCTGGAATTCCCTGGAACCCGCTATGTAGTCGGTATGCTCACGGTGGCGGCCGTGGTGACTGCCGTCGTCGTGCTCGCGAACCGGAGCGCGTTCGGCGAGCGTGGCACCAAAGTCGATACCACGAGTTACGTGATCTTTCCGCCCGAGTACCAGCCGGGAGCGGCCTCCGCGCCCGGTGAGCAGCAGCGGT
>CAZXKN010000057.1:0-17035 GCA_964641815.1 uncultured Gemmatimonadaceae bacterium
CCAGTACTCCCGCACCAGCTGCTCCAGCAGCTCGCGGGCGCTGCCCGTGAACGACTGGGCGGTGGACTCCCCCTGGGCGATGACCGGGACGATCGTCTGGCGCACGACCGCCTTGAACAGCGCCTCTTTGTTCTTGAAGTAGAGGTAGAGCGTCCCCTTGGTGACCCCGGCGCGGCGGGCCACGTCCTCGAGGCGCGTCGCGGCGAACCCCCGCTCGACGAACTCCTCGAGCGCGGCGTTCACGATCTCCTCGGGGCGAGCGTCTTTGCGGCGCTGCCAGCGGGGCTTGCCCCGTCGTCCAGCGCCGGACGAGCCGGAAGGCCGGGGGGACCTGGAACTGCGGGGCGGCCGGGTTGTGGGGTGCGCCATTCACGTCCTCCGGGTTACTTACTGACCGTTCAGTAAGTAATCACACAACCCCACCCCCACAAGTGGGGTTCCCGTCAGGCGTGTGTCATCCTGCGGCCTACTTCGCCCGCGCCAGCTCCCCCTGGTCCATGACGCTGTCGGCGACGCTCTTGTCTTCGATCACCTGCCCGTCGCCGATCACCGAGCGCTTCACTTGTGCGCGGACGAGGCGGACATCGCGGCCGAGCAACGCGTGCTCGACGGTGCTCCCCTCGACGCGGCTCCCCCCCTCGATCGTCACGTTTGGCCCGATGGTGCTGTTGACGAGCGTCACCCCCGGCTCGATCCGCACCGGCTCGCGGATCACCACGCCGGGCACCGCAGCGGGCACGAGCCCGCGGCCGTTTCTCAGCAAGTGCTCGTTGGTCTCGAGCAACGTGTCCACCTTGCCGCAGTCGTACCACCCGCCCACGCTCGCCGTGTACAGCCTCCGCCCCTGATCGACCATGTACTGGAACGCGTCGGTGAGGTAGTACTCGCCTCCCTTCCCCGCCGGCTGTCCCAGGACGTGGGCGATCCCCTCGAACAGGGTGCGCCAGTCCTTGAGGTAGTAGAGGCCGATGTTGGCGAGACGGGAGACGGGGGTATCGGGCTTCTCGACGATGCGCTTCATGTAGCCGCTCTGATCGGTGACGATCACTCCGAAGCGCTGGTAGTCTTCGACCTCCTTCGCCCACAGGATCCCGTCGGCCGCCTGTGTACGGATCAGCCCCAGGTCGGCGTCGAACAACGTGTCGACGAAGATGATCAGCACCGGACCGTCGACCCAGGGGCGCGCCAGGTTGATCGCTCCCGCCGTTCCGTCGAGCGTCTTCTGCTCCACGAAGCGGGCGGGAATGCGGTAGTGGGTGCGGATGTAGCGCTCCACGTCCTCCTTCAGGTGCCCGGTGATGACGAGCAGCTCCTCGACGTCGAATCCCGCCACCGTGTCCATCACGTAATCCATCACCGGCCGTCCGGCGACGTGCACCAGGGGCTTCGGGACCCGCTTGGTGAGCGGCAGGAGACGGGTGCCCTTCCCCGCCAGCGGTACGATCACTTTCATGGCACCCTCCCGTAGCGGTCTTTGAGACGAATGACGTCGTCGAGCTCCGGCGTCGAGGCTTCGATCAGATCGCTCGTCACAACTGCCTCGAACTGATGCACCTGCGTCGGCTGAATGTGAAACGCTTCTCCCTGCCCCATGCGGCGCTCGATCTGCGTCTCCCCCTGCTCCAGCCGCAGCACGATCTCTCCGGACAGCACGTAGATCGACTCGTCCTTGCGCTCGTGATACTGCAGGCTCAGCACGTGACCCGCTTCGATGTGCAGGATCTTCCCGACGTAGCGGTCGGTGTGCGCCCAGATCAACTCGTAGCCCCAGGGCTTTTCGACCCGATAGGGGAGGGTGGTCATGAAGTGGAGAATGCAGAATGCAGAATGCAGAATTCCTCTGCTGGCAATACGCGGGCGCAATTCATCATTCTGCATTCACCATTCTGCATTTGTTGCCCCCCGAATCCGCAACGCGAGCGACGACGGCGTCGTCACACACGCCGTCACACACACGCCGCACCCCACGCACGCCTCCGGCTTGAGCACAGGATGGCCCTGCGCATCCATCGCCAACGCCCGCTCGCCGATCGGGCATGCCCGGGCGCACACCCCGCAGCTCGACCCATGAAACGTGATACAGCGATCGACGTCGAGCGAGAGCACCCCCAACCGTACCGCGTCCCAGCCGGCCGCGGGCGACACCAGCGCCCCGGTGGGACAGGCCCGCGCGCAGGGGATGTCGGCGCAGACGATGCACGCCTGGATCGCGGGCTCGAGCAGCGGCGTCCCGGCGGCGAGCCCGGCGGTGGGCGGTGCGCTGCGGATCGCGTGCGCCGGGCAGATGTCGACGCAGGCGCCGCAGCGCGTGCACGCGGCGAGAAACTCGATCTCCGGCCGCGCGCCGGGCGGCCGGAACCAGCGCCGCTGCACCACGCGCTCTTCGGTGCGGCGCGCCACCTCGCGGGCCAGCTTCCCCAGCGTGTCCCGCAGGAACGCCCGCCGGTCGCCCGAGTCCACCCCCATCAGAAGCTGGGCTCGAGCGACACGAGCCAGCGGAACTGCGCGCGGCGGTCGCGTCCGTGCGGATCGGCGGCGAAGCTCCAACGACTCACCAGCCACGGCACGTCGAAGCGCACCGTCCAGCTCAAGTCGCCGATCTGGGCGGTGGCGACGGCGCCGGCGCCCGCGTCCCACAGCGAGGTGACGGCCTTCCCGGGCGTGGACGACGCCGCCGCCGCGGAGTCGACCAGCCCCCCGTCGCCGAAGAGGTGCAGTGCGACCGCTCGCACCGGCGCGCGCGGCAAGGTAAAGATCGTGCGCGACAGCTCGACCGTGCCGCTCACCGCCCAGCGCCCTCCCAGCTCCGGAGCGAAGCCGCGCAGGTTCGCGTCGCCGGGTGCCTGATAGAAGAAGCCGGGCCGCACGAACAGCGCCCCGCGGCTGCGCAGCAGGGGGTTGGTGAACGTCTCGTAGGGATCGGCACCGGCAACGTAGATACGCCGCTGGGCGGGCGGTGGCGAGTGCGCCCAGTACCCGCCGGCAAAGCCGCGCAACCCGAGCGTCGTGCCGAGCCAGAACGGGAGGCGTGTCCCGAGCTCTGCTGTCCCGCGCAAGAACGGCTCCAGGTCGTAGCGGTGCTCGGTCACGATGCCGGGGCCGGGATAGCGGTACACGATGCCGCCGTGGAAGCCGACTCTCCCCGACATCGTGCTGCGACCCACGGGCCACGTCGACGACATCCACGGGCCGGCCTCCACGGTCCCCGCGTCATCCCACAGCCCCCGGTCGAGGTACGCCTTGTTCGTCGTCGCCATCCAGAGGGCGTCGAATCCTGAGTGCGGGTCGGCACGGTCCACCCACCGCTGCCGTAACGATCGGTCCCAGGAAAACCGCACGCCGGCACGGCCCTCGACGTCCCACGCGGCGACGGCCGTGCTGGTTCGGGGAATGAGGTGCTGCACCGGATCGGCCATCCGGAAATAGATCCCGTCGGGATGGCTCGTGACGTGGCGGGTCGTCTGGCTCACCAGCAAGAGGGTGCGATCGAAGCGGCCGAGGTAATTACCCCGGAAGCGTATGCCGATCGTGGCACCGCCTTCGTCATTGGACCAGGCCACCGGCAGGATGGCGCTCGTCGCCCGGTCGCGGCGCACGACGTCCGTGGTGGGGTTGTCGAAGCGCAGCTCGCTCGCGCCGCGATTGCGAAACAACCCCTTGGGCTCGCGGTTGTTGAGCATGTTCCAGTCGTGGGCGACGACCCTGGGATCGAGCATCAACCGGCCCGGCGCCGAGTCGGCGATGAACTCGACGCGCTCGATTTCCGCCTGCCCCACGGTGCGCGCATACACGTGATGCTGGTCGCCGATCTCGAGCGGCATCACGCCGTCTCCCTTGCGGCGCACCGTGACGGCGACGTGCCACCGCCCGTCCGCGCTGCGCCGCCGCTCGACTTTCTGCAGCTCGTAATCGATCAGCGGCGTGCCGTGCAGCCACTCGGCGAACAGCCACTTCAGGTCCTGGTGCGACACCTCCTCGCACACGGCGCGGAACGCGTCCTCGTCGACGTGCTTCAACTTCCAGCGCGCGTAGTAAGTGCGCAGGATCTGCCGCATCGTGTCATCCCCCACCACGTAGCGCAGCTCGTCGTAGAACAGCTCGCCCTTGTTGTAGATCATCTCGTTATAGACGAAGAAGTCCCGGAACCGCTCGCTCACCGTCGACACCGGCTCGCTCCAGCGGTCCACATCGTCGAGCAGGATGCCCGCTTCGAGCGAGGGGAAGTCGTCACCGATGCCGTGGGTAGCCTCGTACCAGGCGGTCTGGAAGCTCGTGAACCCTTCGTCGAGGTACCCCTCGCGCCACTCGTTGTTGGCGAGGATCCCCATCGTGTAGTTGTGTCCCACCTCGTGCAGGATCAGGCCGAGCCCCGCGCTGCCGTTCATCACCATCATCGGGAACTCGGTGCCCCCGCCCTCGATGCGGTGCACGTTGGTGATCTGCGGCCAGGCGAAGGGGCCGTACAGCGAATCGAGCCAGGCGAGCGTCGTCTCGGTGCGGCGCACGGCGATACCGCCACCCCAGGTGGCACGGTCGGCGGGCTGATACAGCACGTGGACCGCGACGTCCTTGTAGCGCCCCTGCTCGTAGACGTACTCGGGATTGAGCGAGAAGGCAAAGTGATGCACCTGTTCGGCGCGGAAGCGAACGGTCTTACGCCCCGGTGCCGCCGGTGGCGGGCAGTCGTTCGGGACGCGGCCGTAGTAGTCGCGCTGGTAGTCGACGCGCAAGCCGGGCTCGGCACGGGCCTTTTCCCACCCTGGATCGCCGCACACCGGGACGCCGGTGGCGCCGATCACCTGGTCCTGGGGGAGATCGAGCGTCACGTCGTAGGTGGCGAACTCACCGTAGAACTCTCCGGCAGGATAAAGGGGATGTGCCTCCCAGCCGTAGCGGTCGTACACCACGACCTTGGGATACCACTGCGCGAAGTCGAAGCGCCGGCCCCGCCGGCCCTGGCGGCGTGGCAGCGTCGACGGGCGCGCCTGCCAGTCGATCTCGACGGTGAGAGAGTCCCCGGGGAGCAACGGGTGCGGCAGCGCCCAGTGCGCGATCGTCGAGTCGGGGGCGAAGGGATAGTCGGGGGCGCGCGCCTCGCCCATCACGCTGCTCTTGCTCATGCGCTCGAAGGCGAAGTCGGGATCCGTGAGGCGCTGGAACCGCACCCGCCCTTCCGACTGGTCGACGGCGCTCCAACGCGAGCCGGGACGGAAGGCGTTGAGGTACTGATGAACGTAGAAGTCGGAGAGCACGTCGGGAGAGCGGTTCACGTAGGTGATGCGCTCGTGGCCGCTCAGGACGCCGCTCGCTTCGTCGAGCGCCGCGGTGACGCGATAGGCAACCTGCTGCTGCCAGTAGGGAACGGTCGTGTCGCTGGAGGCGACCGGGAGGGAGTCCCCGAAGACGAGCAGAGCCGCGAGCAGCAGCATGGGCAGTACAAGCTAAACAGCACATCCGATGCCGGGGAGTCGGCCCGCGCGTTTTGGACGTGGGCGGCGTGTTTCGGACGACAGTCGGACGGAGGAGTGGGCACAGGTTGTGGCCCCTCTTTCAGGAGTGCCCGATGTCGACCCTCCGTATCCCCGTCGCGCTGGCGATGACCGGTGTCGCGTTCCTCGCGCTCAACGCCTGTCGCGACCCCGCACCAACCGGCGCCGCGCTGCCGGCCGATGCCCCACTGCCCGCGGCCGCGCCGCCGGCTGCGGCCACCGTACGGCCCGACCGTCTCGCCGAGCTGTTCGCCCGCGCGCTCGCGAGTCCGGCGTTCCGTGCCTACGT
Source organism: uncultured Gemmatimonadaceae bacterium (assembly GCA_964641815.1). Lineage (GTDB taxonomy): Bacteria > Gemmatimonadota > Gemmatimonadetes > Gemmatimonadales > GWC2-71-9 > DASTHG01. The sequence continues at coordinate 5,779 of CAZXKN010000057.1, forward strand.
GAAAGCGCAGCTCGACGCGTCGCCCTTCCCCGAGCACAAGATCGAGCTGCAGCGCTTTGTCCCGGCGGCCAGCGGACGGGCGCTGCGCTATCTCGCCGAGGGGAGCAACACGACGGCGGCCGATGTGAGCGCCGAACTCGATCGCGCGATCCCGCTCGAGGTATACCTGCCCGTGCCGGCGCAGCGCGCGGCGTGGAGCGGTGACGCCAACGTGCTGGTCGCGACCGCGCTGCAGGACCACGACACGCCGGTGGCGTTCGACCCGGCGGGCCACCGCTACACGTTGAGCGCCGACGCTCCACCCGCGACGCCCGTCATCGCCATCGTTCCGGTGGAGACGGACTTCGCGACGCCTCCCGCCAGGTTGCAGTGCATCGATCTGGATTGCGGCGGCACGGGTGGCGGGGGCGGTGGCGGAGGCACGGTCACGACGCCGCCCGGGCTGTACCTGCGCAGGTCCCACATCGTGGGAGACTTTGAAGGTTGGTTGAAGGGCTCCCCCGAATATGAGGTCCACATTCTCGGCCAACAGGGCCAGTCCGATTCGCTCAAGGACTACGCCTGCGCCGCCGAGCACCAGACGGCGCCGCGGTATTTCGATCAGAATGATGCGGACTGGTCGGGCGACGTGCTGTTGTACACGCAAACGGAGATCGACGCCTATAAGGCGCAGCATCCCGGTCAGGGGGTGCGGGTGTTCGTGGTCGAAGACGACGACACGCCGTGCGTCATCAAGGCCGACAATACGAGCCTCAATCGCCTGTTATCGACGGTCGACGATACGTACAAGCTCTACACTGCCGGCAAGGACCAGAAGACGACGATCGGCCGGGTGTGGTTGTTCGCGCAGCTGGCTCGCAAGATCTGGACGTTTGCCGCCGGTCTGATCAAGACGAACGACGACCTCGTCGGCAACGCGATCGACGCCACGATCGTCGGCGATCTCAGCCATGCCGGCTACAACTGGATTCTGAAGGGTGATCAGAACGCCACCACCGGGTGGGTCGACCTCGAAATGCGCTGACCACGGAGACCTCCATGCGCACCTGTCTCGCGATGCTACTCGCCTGCGCCGCACTGGCGCCGCCGCTCGTTGGGCAATGGACCATCGCCCCGGAAGTCGGTTTGACCGCCTTCAGCGGGTCGAGCCGGGACTCCGGTGGGGTGCGCCTGGGGCCGACGCGCGCCACGGTCGTCGGGCTGCGTGTGGGCCGGGAGTCCGCGCGGTTCGGGTTGGGTCTGCGCGTGCTGACTGGATCGACGGGCGTCGGTGCAACGGACGGCGACCTGACCGTCATCGAGGAGCACCAGCTGCACCTGGTCGAGGTCGCGGGATTCCTGTCCTGGCAGGTGGCGCGGCTCGGGACGGCAAGCCGCCTCGGGGTCGAGGCGGGACCGGCGCTCGACTTCTGGGTGCCACCGGGCGGCGCGGCGCGGAGCCGGGTGGGCGCCGTGGCGGCGCTGTCGTGGGCGTTCCCCGTGTCGCCGCGGCTCGACGCCGCGCTGCGGCTCGAGGGGACGCTCACGGGCTCGCTGTTCGACCCGGCCGATCTGCCGCCGTCGGCCGAGCGCCGGGCGACGTGGCGGCGCGGCGCCGGCTTTGCCCTGCGGTGGCACCGCCGAGCCCGTGGGTTGACGAAAAACGTCACTTTTACAAGAAATGACGAAAAACGTCACTTTCCAGCTAATTGACGTATAACGTCATCTCCGGGTATGTTGCCCGGGATGGCCCGACCTGTGTACGTGGCGTTCCTCGCCGATGTCGTCGCCTCGCGGGCCCGCACGCCGCGGGCCCGCGCGACGCTGCAGCAGCGCCTGCGCGAGCTGGCGCGCGAGCTCAACACGCGCTTCCGCGCTCACCTCGCCGCGCGCGCCGCCATCACGCTGGGCGACGAGCTGCAAGCCCTGTTCACGAGCCCCACGCCCGTGTGGCAGGCGGCCCACGAGCTGCGCCTGCGCCTGCCGGACGTCGAGTGGGTGGTGGCCTGCGGCAAGGGCGGGCTCACGACGCCGCTGCACCGCGGCGCCACCGCCCCCGAGCTCGACGGCCCCTGCTATCACGCCGCCCGCGCCGCCCTCGATACCGCAAAAGCGAACGATCAGGTCTTCGCCTGCGGCGGATTCGACGCCTGCGTCGACGGCCATGCCCGCTACTACTCGGCGCTGTACCGCGGCTGGAGCGCCGCGCAACGCGTCCTCGCCAACGCCCAGCGCGCCCGCCCCGGGGCGTTGCTCAAGGAGCTGGCCCGGCTCGTCGGCGTCGCGCCGACGAGCATCTCGCACCGCCGCCGCCGCATGGCCTGGCACCTGGTCGTGCTCGGTGATACGATGTTCCAGGAGATGCTGACGCGATGAACCCGGTCCCCGCCGCTCTGCTGCTGGCGTTCGCCATCGCATCGGGCTTTGCGCCGTGGCGCAGGGCCGGATGGACGACGCCGGTGCGCGCGCTGTTGTGCGAAGCGCTGGCCGTAGTCGCGGCGATCGTGCTCGCCTGGCTGTCGCGCGAGCTCGTGTATGCCACGTCGGCGGGATACTTCTGGGGCCGCCTGCTGCTGCTCGCCGCGGGCTACTGGTATGCCTGCGCCGGCGGGGCGTCGCTGGTGCGGCGCGTGCTCGACCTCGTGCCGGTGAGCGAGGCGCCGAAAGGCGGCAAGGACGCGATCACCGTCCCGGCCGTCGAGCTGTCGCGCGGTCTCGTGATCGGTGTGTTGGAGCGCACCCTGGCGCTCACCCTCATCCTGTCGAGCCAGTTCAGCGCGCTGGGGTTGATCCTCGCCGCCAAGGCGATCGTTCGCTACCAGGCGCTCGACGACCGCGACTTCGCCGAGTACGTGCTGATCGGGACGCTCACGTCATTGCTGATCGCGCTGTTCGTGGGGATGGGGATCCGCACGCTGCTCTTCTAGGCCCCGCTACGGCGTGAGCCGTGCCACCGTCGGCGGCGTGATTCCAGCCTCGAGAATCCAGAGCCTCGACGCCGCCCAGTAACCCCGACTCAGGGCGCGAGGACAGCCAGAACGAGCTGGGCGTTCTCCCGCATCGTCCCCATGTAGTAGAACACGTAGACCTTGTGCGTCTTCTCATCGAGTGCACACGACCGCGCGCCACCACCCGTTGGGACCGTGCCGACGACCGCAAATGCGGTCGGCGAATCTTCGTGGACGATCGTCATCGTGCTGTCGACGCGGTTGGGGTTGAACGCGAGCTTCGTCCCCGGGTCGAAGCAGTTTTCGTCGGCGCGGCTCGGCACTTGGAAGCGGGTCACCACGCTGCCATCGTCGGCGTTGACCACGACCATCGCCGTGTCGCACGCCATGAAGAGGCGCCGGGTGGCGGGGTCGAGCGACAGTCCCTGCGCGCGGCCGCACGCGGGGATCTTGTAGGTCGCCTCGATCGTGAGCGTCTGCGCGTCGACCCGCTGAATGAAGCCCGAGTCCTCGACGTTGAGAAACAGCTTCCCCTTCCCGTCGGCGACGCCGGATTCGAGCCCGTCACCGATCGTGGACTTGGTGATCAGCGCGCCGCTCCGCATGTCGACGACCCACGCGTCTTTCCCCTCCCACGTGAACGCACGGTGTGTGACGGGGTCGTAGCGGATCCCATCTCCATTGGCGTCCACGTGTCCCGTGACGGCGAGCGTCTTCAGGTCGAACAGGACGCCGCTGCGGACAAAGCCGCGGTTCAGGTCGGCGGCGATGGCGTAGCCGCCGCCACCACCGGCGATCGTCCCGATCACGCTGTCCTGATCGACGTCGATCACCTTGTCGCCCAGCCCGTAGAGACGCCGCCCCACGGGGTCCACGAGGATGTAGTCCGCCCGGGCTGCGCCCAAGACCATGCGTTTGACGACGTGGTAGGCGGGTGCCTGGCCGGCGAGGCCGGACGTCAAGGCCGCCCAGGCGAATCCGGCACAAGAAAGGAAGCGACGCATGTGCATGCTCGAGGGAGGAGGACTTCGGAAACCTGCACCTTCAAGCTGACGCCAGGATGACAGCGAAGTAACCCTATTCGCCGGTCAGCATTCTCCTGCGCAGTGTCGTCAAACGGCGCCGCAGTGAGCCGTCGTACACCCGGTCACCGATGCGCACCACGACGCCGCCCAGGATGCCCGGATCGGCCTTCAGGTGCGCCCGGACCTCCTTGCCGAGCACCTCCGTCAGCCGCTCCACGATGCGGCGGGTGAGGGTCTCGTCGGGAGCGGCCGCGAGGGTGACGCCGGCGTGCACGCGATTCTGCTGCACGTCCACCAGCGCCTGATACTGCTGGGAGATGTCGTTCAGCAGCGCCTGGCGCCCGCGGCGCGTCACCGCCTGGAGGAAGCGGATGAACTCGACCGGCGCCGTGTCCTCGAGCGCGTCGGCGAGCAGCTGCCCCTTCACCGCTTTCGCCACGCGCGGCGAGGCCAGCACCGCGGCGATCCGGGGATCGGCGCTCACGGCGCCTGCCACCGCGTCCATCAAGCGCCCGAACGCGTCGACCTGGCCGAGCGCGCCGGCGGCCGCGAGCAACGCCTCAGCGTAATTCTTGGCGATGGTGGCGTTCTTCAATGCCGCTGCCCGATCGTCGTGAGGTAGTCGAGCACGAGCCGGCGGTTCGCCTCGGTGTCGAGGTTCGACTCGACGAGCTTCGACGCCGCGGCGATCGAGAGGTCCACCGCCTCAGCCCGGAGCTCCAGGATCGCCTTCTCCTTCTCGGCCCCGATCTCGCGCCGGGCCCGTTCGAGCAGCGCTTCCTGCTCCTCGCGCGTCTTCGCCAGGAGCTGCTCGCGCTCCTTCTGGGCCACCGACTTGGCGGTGGTGAGGAGGTCCTGCGCCTCGGAGCGCGCGTTGTCGAGGGCCTGCTTGTGCTGCTCGAGCAGCCGCGCCGCCTCCGCGTTCGCCTTCTCGGCGTCGGCAAGCTGCTTGGCGATGCGCTGCTCGCGCTCCTCCACCGACTTGAGAAGTGCGGGCCAGCCAAAGCGCCACAGGATGGCGACGAGCAGCCCAAAGACGACCAGCGTCCAGAAGATCATGCCCGTGTTGATGTCGAACGGGCTGGGCTGCTTGGCGGCCGCGCCGGCCGGCTCCTGCAGCAGCGACAGCAGGACGGGCATTACTGGAGCAGCTTGAAGAGCAGTGCGAAGACGAGGGCGGCGAGGCCGACGCCTTCGACGAGCGCCGCAGTCAGGATCATGGCGCCGCGGATATCGCCCGAGGCCTGGGGCTGGCGGGCGATCGCTTCGACGGCGCGGCCGCCGATCTGGCCGATGCCGATACCGACGCCGACGACGGCGAGGCCGAGCCCGATGCCGGCGCCGAGCAACGCGTTGGTGTTCTTGGCGGCCACGGCGTCCATGGCCTGGAGCAACAGCAGCGTGTTCACCATGACGATCCTCGAGAAGAATGGGTGCGATCAATGCTCATGCTGCAACATCCCGATGAAGACGGACGTGAGGAGCGCGAAGATATATGCCTGCAGGAAGGCCACCAGCAGCTCGAGCAGCATCATGAACAGCACGAAGACCACGGAGCCGGCCGCGACCGCCCAGTTGGCGAAGATGAAGATGAGGCCAAGCAGCGCCAGGATCACGAAGTGGCCCGCTGTCATGTTGGCGAACAACCGCAGGCAGAGGGCGAAGGGCTTCACGAGCTTCGAGATCAGCTCGATCGGCGTCATGAGGCCCGCCATCGCGACGGCTCCGACGCCCGTCATCCCGGGCGGCACGAAGACGATCGTCTTGAGGTAGCCCTTCGGTCCCAGGGTGAAGAAGCCAGAGATCTCGGTGATCAGGAAGGTCAGGATCGCGAGCGTCGCCGTCACGACGATGTTGCCGGTGGGGGTCGACCCGTAGGGGACCAGACCCAGGAGATTGCAGTAGAGAACGAAAAAGAACAGGGTCAGGATGTACGGCGCGAACTTGGCACCGTTGTGGCCGATGTTGGCGATCGCGATATCGTCACGCACGAAGAGGGCGACGGCTTCGATCGCCGCGCCGAAGCCCTGTGGGGATTTCCCTTGGCGCTGTCGCTGCTGTACCCGCCACGCGGCATACCACACGGTGCCGAGCACGAGCAGGGCCGCGAATACCATGAACACGACATGCCGCGTCGGGGAGATGTCGACGCCGAACAGCCTCCACCCCGTCGGGAGGGGAACCTCACCGATGATCGGCAGCTCGAGCACGTGGCTGTCCGCCGTGTGCCGGAAGATCATGCCGCCGATGTCGGGGCTCTGCATCATTTCAAGAACCTCGTCTCCAGAAACAAGAGCGGCAGCAGCACGGCAACGTAGCCGAGCGTCGTCTCGAGCAGCGGGAGTGCGGTGCGGTGTGTCGCCGCGACGGCGAGCAACAGTCCCAGCACCAGCGCGCGCACTCCCATGCCGGCGTACCAGCGCGCCATGAACACCGCCTGCGGCGCGTCCATCGCCGGCCGGAGCAGGGCGACGGCGCCAAGTTGCGCCGCCACGGCGATCCCGGCGCCGATCCCCGCTCCCCGTCCCCCGATCAACCCGGCCACGATCGCCAGCACGGCACCACAGGCGAGGAGCGTGGCATAGGGTTTCACTTCCTGGCGGTGTCCTTGCCCACCCGATAGTAGATGTTCATGAACCCGCCGAACCCGCCGACGAACGCCCCCACGATCGCGAACAGGGGGCGGGAGCCGAACCAGCCGTCCACCAGCCATCCCAGGGCGCCGAAGCCGAGGATCGCGCCGACGAACGCCAGGGCGAGGGCGAAGTACTCGTAGCCCTGCCCGTAGCCCTTCGACTCCGGTGTCTGGTCGTCGTCTGGCATTGGACCGGGCGAAAAGTATGCGCTTGTGAAATTTTTCGCAAGCAAACGGTCAGAGCTGCAACTTTATGTGGCACTTGGGAGTACGAAGGTGTATTCTACCCAGTCCATGACCACCACCCCGCGTCCCGGCGCCCCTCCCGGACACCCTCCCCAAGGCGACGTCGAGCTGCTCGAGCGCCTCGCGGCTGCACGGGACAAGCTGCTGGAGCAGGTGGGGCAGCGCATCGTGGGGCAACGCGATGCGGTGGACGGGATCCTGACGGCCGTCTTTTCGGGGGGCCACGCGCTGCTCGTCGGGGTCCCGGGGCTCGCGAAGACGCTGATGGTGCAGACGGTGGCCGAGGCCTTGGACCTCAAGTTTTCCCGCATTCAGTTCACTCCCGATCTGATGCCGTCCGACATCACGGGGACGGAGATCATCGAAGAGGACCAGGCCACCGGGAAGCGCGGCTTCCGGTTCGTGCGCGGGCCGGTGTTCGCGAACATCGTGCTGGCGGACGAAGTAAACCGCACGCCGCCGAAGACGCAGGCCGCGCTGTTGCAGGCGATGCAGGAGCACCAGGTGACGGCGGCGGGACAGACGCATGCGTTGCCGGCGCCGTTCTTCGTCCTGGCAACCCAAAACCCGATCGAGCAGGAGGGGACGTATCCCCTGCCCGAGGCGCAGCTCGACCGTTTCATGTTCGAGCTGCGGGTCGGGTATCCGTCGAAGCAAGAGGAGGAAGCGATTGTCGAGGCGACAACAGCGGATTTGTCCACTATGATCCGGCCGGTGTTGACCGCCGAGGACGTTTTGGCATTGCAGCATCTGGTGCGGCGGATTCCAGCGACCAAAGCCCTCGTCGGAGCGGCGGTGTCGCTCGTGCGGATGACGCGGCCCGACGATCCCTCGGCGCCCGATTTCGTGAAGGAATACGTGAGCTGGGGAGCGGGACCGCGGGCGTCGCAGTATCTCGTGCTCGGCGCGAAAGGCGTGGCAGCGCTCGAGGGGCGGCCGATGCCCGACTACGAGGATCTCAAACGCGTGGCGCCGCTCGTCCTCACGCACCGTCTCGTGATCAACTTTGCCGCCGAGGCGGCGGGAAAGACGGCTGCCGACCTCGTCAGTGAGTTGGTGTCTTCTTCGCCTTCTGCTTGGTCTTGAGCGCAGCCCGGGCCGCCCGGAACGCAACCTCATCCTTCGTCAGGCCCGAGGTCATTCCCACACCCATTTGACGCGGCGGCAGGTGGGCCTGACCGCCAACCCAGAACTGCCGCTCGAGTGAGGCCAGCCGCGTCGGGTCGAAATACCGCGCCTGCCAGTCCCCGCTCGCCGTCCCTGCCGGGATCTCGGCATGGTAGAAATTCGCCGTGGCATAGGCCCGATCCAGCGCTGTCGCCGGCTTCCTGCCGTCGCTCACCCAGCGCTCTGCCGCAGCGCACTCGGCAGAGCGCTTGTTGTACCAGCGCCAGCGATAGTGCTCGAACACGTCGGCCACGTGCGCCGCATAGGCCTGGGCGAGGAGCTGATTTCCCTGCACCAGCAGCAGGTTCTCGTCGTTGTTGTACGACGCTTTGAAGCCCAGGTTGTGGCTGCCGGTGGCGACGACGCACCCGGGGTGGAAGGGATCGATCACGACGATCTTGTCGTGCACGACGGCGTGTCCCGCCTTGTAGATCTCCCGCTGCCAGGGCAGGAAATCCTTGAGGGCTTGCAGCTGTTTCACCGCCGCCGCCTTCGCCGGAATCGGCCAGGCGGTGGTGTCGGCGCTCAGCGCTTTCCAGTAGTTGAGGTAGCGCGTTGCCAGGTCAAGCGACTCCACGACGATGGCATTGTTGTTCTGGGTGCAGAGGCTGGACGCCGTCCAGTTGGGGCTGCCGGTCAGCACCGCTCGGGGGACGCCGTCCTGGTCGACGTAGACCATGAACTTGTTGTGACCGATGCTGCGGCCTTCGGGGAGGTAGCGTGAGATCAGCTCGGCGCCCGATTTCTTGAGTCGCGCCGCCGTAGTGTGCCAGGGTGCGGACCAGCGACTGGGTGGACAGGATGCCGCGGTTGAAGGAGGCGTCGACGGCTCCGTAGTTGGGACTGGGCGTCACAGCAGCGGTCTCGAGCACAGCGACACCGGCGAGCGGCGTGGCATTCGCCTCGTCCCCCGGCATAGCCACGATGCGGTAGCGCACGGTGACGCCGCGGTGTTCGGGGGCGAGCAGATCGCGCCACTTAAACCCTTTGATCAAGGCCTGAGGCCCGTGGGGAAGCACGGCGTCGTGCGGCAGCGCGCCGCCGCCGTGCGGAGTGGCCGAGGGGGCGCCGCGGTCCTCGAAGGCCACGAGCGACCGGAGCGGGGTGCCCGGGCCGGTGTCCCCGTGAGCACGTCGAAAGACGTAGAAGCCGCTGCACCCCGGGAGGGGAGCGTCGAAGCTCCAAGCGATATGGACGATGTCGTTGTTGGCGATGGCGAGGCAGCGTCCGCTCATGGGTCGAAGCTAGACCTGGGGAGTCATGATCCGATCAATCCGCTGGGAGGGCGGCAGTTAGCTCTTGGAAACCACGTGGGGGCGAAAGCGCGATGAGAGGCGGGGGGCGTACCGGATACTTGATAGATGCCACAATTAGCCCTCTAGAACCGCCCTAAATCAAACACAGCCAATGTGTTGACATTTCGTTGAATACGGCGCCTTATTGTAATCCGCCGTTGTGCGGAGCACTCCTTTGCTGGTAGCCGGACCGCATTTTCGACTGCTCACGTTGGGCGTCCCGATGTTGGTGTCGGCCGCCGGCGAGGTCGTGCGGTACCGAACCCGGAAGCACTTTGCCCTGCTGATCCGGCTCGCACTCGAGCCCGGCCGCAAGTTCGTCCGCGACTATCTCATCGATCTCCTGTGGCCCGACGCCCCCCCAGAGCATGGCCGTCATTCCCTGTCCCAGGCGATCACGGTGATGCGCAATACGGTGGGCCGGGAGTTCGTGGCGGCCCAGCGCAACACACTTGCGCTGAGCGAAGGCGTCATCGACGTCGACGCGTTGCGGCTCGAGACGTGCGACGCAGAGATCCACGGCCGCTTTCTGGAGGGGTTCGATCTGCGCGGTGCGCGCGGATTCGACGAGTGGCGTGAGGGGGTGTCGGCCCGGCTGCACCCCAAGATCCGCGATTGTCTCGCGAAGCAGATGGATGCGGCGCGTCGTCTCGGCGACTTCGCGACGGTCGAGCGGCACGCCCTCGTGCTGGAGGATCTCGAGCCGCTGTCCGAGGACGCCGTGCGTGGCATTATGGAGGCGCGCGCGTGGGTCGGTGATCGCATTAACGCGCTCAAGGCGTTCAATCGGTTTGCGCGGCGCCTTGCGGAAGAGATGAACGCCAGGCCCAGCCCCGAGCTCGAGCGAATGGCGGCGTTGTTACGGGAGGGACGTCGTGCGACACCGCGGCCGGCGCCGGACGGCATCCCGCCGCGCGAGGAGCGGCGCTTCGAGCCGGAGGCGATCATCGGTCGCGAGCGCGAGTTCTCAGCGCTGTACGACGCCTGGCTCGAGGTGCGACGGTGCAAGCCCCGGGTGATGGTGGTCCTCGGCGATCCCGGGATCGGGAAGACCACGCTCACGAACTCGTTTGTTTCCTCGTGTCAGATGGTCGGTGCGGTGATCGCGCGGGCCCAGGCGTACGACGCCGAGCGCGAGCTGCCGTACGCGGTGTTGGCGGAGCTGGTGCGGCAGCTGACGTTGCAGCGGGCGATCGGGGGAGCAGAGCCGGAGGCGTTGGCGGAGTTGTCGCGGTTGACGCCGGACATTCTGGCTGTCTTTCCTGGAGTCCCCTCCCCGGCGGAATGGCCACGCGAAGTAGTGCCGCTACGATTTGCCGATGCCTTCCTGAAGGCCGTTACCGCTGCCGCGGACGACAATCCGGTTGTTCTCGTGGTGGATGACATCCATGCGGCGGATAACGCGAGCGTGGGCATCCTGCACATGCTGGCGAGGAAGCTCAGCGGCGTGCGTCTCATGTTGATTCTCGCAGGTCGCCCGGCAGAGCTTCGATCGTCAGGGGCGTCGAGCTCACTGGTCACGGATTCGGCTGTCGAGGGGCGAAGAACTGTTCAACTGGATGGTTTCGCTTCGGAAACCGGCGCAGCGCTCGTCGCTCGTATCCGTGCCGATTTGACTGATGAGACCGATCCGCCACCGACTGAGCGGATTCTCCGAGCAAGCGCGGGTAACCCGTTAGTCATCGAGTTACTGACCAGAGAGTGGGCAAGTCATGGATCGGACGCGTTCTTGCGACAACTTGAGTCGCTTGACGCGCTGCCAGCTCCCACATTGGGCATCCCGTTAGCGGTCAGGACAGTATTCGAGCGTCTAACCCGGCGACTCGATGTGCTTACACGCGGCATTCTCGACCTCGCCGCCATTCTTGGGCGTCGACTCGGCAACTTGCGGTTGTACGAGATTGTCGGTTGCTCACCCGGTGAAGCCGCGGTTGGCCTTACAGAGTTGCAGAGTTGCGGACT
>CAZXKN010000058.1:0-4611 GCA_964641815.1 uncultured Gemmatimonadaceae bacterium
CGCCGACAGCGCGGCGCCCTATCTGTCCGACACCATGGTTGCCGCGGGTGCCTGGCTGCGACAGTACTACGGCATCGGGCACTTCAGTCTTGGAAATTACATCGCCATGATCAGCGGCATCGCCCCCGATTCCGAAACACAGCGCGACTGCGCGCGCTATACCGAGTTCGTCGAAACGGGCACCGCTCGCCACGGCCAGCCTGTCGGCCAGGGTTGCGTCTATCCTGCGCATGTGCCGACGATCGCCACACAACTGGCTGCTCGACATCTGCGTTGGCGGGCATATCTGGAAGACATGGGAGCCGACACGACACGCGAAGCCGCGACGTGCGGCCACCCGCTGCTCGGGGCCCTGGACTCCACCCAGCGGGCGGCGCCGAACGATCAATACGCAGCCAAGCACAACCCGTTCGTCTACTTTCACGCCATCCTCGACTCCGCGACGTGCCGCACGGACGTCGTGTCGTTCGCGCAGCTCGCGACAGACCTGGGCTCCTCCGACCCTATGCCGGCCTTCTCCTTCATAGTGCCCAACCTGTGCCACGACGGACACGACCGGCCGTGCGCCGACGGGGAGCCCGGAGGGCTGGAGTCGGCCGACGCCTTTCTAGCGCACTGGGTCCCGCTCCTCACCGCCAGTCCAGGGTTTCAGAAGGATGGATTGCTCATCGTGACGTTCGATGAGGCCACCATGGACGATGCAACAGCATGTTGCGACGAGCCGACGGGTCCTAATACCCGCTCGCCCGGACTCATCGGCCCGGGCGGCGGTCGGGTCGGGGCCGTGCTCCTGTCCCCGTTCATCCGACCCGGGACCGTGTCGGACGTCCCCTACAATCACTACTCGTTGTTGCGTAGTGTCGAAGTGGTATTTCAGCTGGGATACTTGGGATACGCGGGACGCCCGGGGCTGACCAGCTTCGGACCGGATGTGTACACGCGCAGCACGACGCGGCGGCACTAGGAGCTCCGGGGACACTCCAAGGAGCGACGACTGCAGGGTTTCCAGATCGTATCCGCCAGCAGAACCGCAAGGGACGGAGAAACCGACCCAGCTACACAACCAGGGAGGATGAGATGTCCGCACCCCAACTCACGGCGGTCGACGCATGCGACCGCAACTGTCTCACCGGCTCGATGTGTGAATGCGGCGAGACTTGCTGCGGCCAGTAACGCTCGACGTCCGCGACAACGTGCTGGAGACGCTGGTGGGCAACCACCAGCGCTTCCTTGCGTTCCTTGAACGTCGAGTTGGCTCACGGGAAACCGCTCAGGACATCCTGCAGGATGGCTTCGGGCGTGCCTTAGAACGAGCTGATTCATTGCGAACAGAGGAATCGGCGGTGGCATGGTTCTACCACTGCTCGTCGAAGCGGACTACAACAAGCCTCCGGACGGCGATCGCGCGCGTCCGGCTTCGTTTCATCGACGTCAAGGCGTAGATGAAAAGCAGTGCTGCCTCAACAGGCTCTGACCGTGCTCTCCCAGGATGCTGATTACGAATATCCTGGCAAGATCAGGCTCACGGGATTGCGACACGATGGCCACTCGAAAGTCGGCGACGGCGCTCGTGGTGTGCTCGAAGGGCACTGCGCGCACCCCAATTGGACTCACCGCACAGACGTCCGACGCATATGCTATTCCAATCGATGCGGCGTCCGTGGCAACCTTCCTGGCGACGGCCTGTCCATTGCCGGCAACATCGACCACCATTTTGAGCAAGCGAGATCGAAGCCTCGCACGGTAGGCCGTATCGCCAGTCAACCGGTTGAGTACTTCATGTCCCAATCGCCCCACGGTAACATCCGCCTGGGCCACGTAGATCCGAAGAGCGCGCTGCAGCACAGCTTCCGGATCCATGGACTCGAATCCAGGTACGTGAGGGACCACCATTACCAGTCGATCGAATGTGATGTGCTCGGTTTTCACCCAAAGACCGGAACTGCTCCCGCGAGAGAGTGCTGTATCGTTCGCTGAAATGAATAAGTCCGCGCTGGCCCCACCCTCAATCTCCCGAATCATCCGCGCCGACTTATGCCAGACGAATCGAACCCTAGCCCCGGTCGATGACGTGAACTCGCCCGCCAAGCGAACCAGGACCGGCTCAAGCGCGGCTGCAGCGTAAACGGTGATCTGAGCGGGCGCCGAACGTCCTGCAAAGGATGCATTCGGACTACAGTTCAAAGAAAACAGGATGGCCAGCAGCTGAATCGAGCTGGACCATTCGGAATACAGGATTGTCACCACTCGTGCAGGCTAGCCATGACTCCATTGGATAGCCAGCGCTCGGCGGACCGGCGAGTGTCGTGCACGACGTCCTCGTCGAGCCGGAATCCCGCGGTCGCGGCGTCGGCCGCCAGCTGCTGGACGCGGCATTGGCGTTCATCCGGCAATTCCCCGTGTTGACAACGCGACCCCGAACACGTAACCTCGTTGGCCGACGTAATCCGACGTAGACAGGGAGAGAGACACCGATGTTCAACGCTGTCGCACTGCTGCTGCTGGTCGTTCTGCTGCTGCTGGTCCTCTTGGGACCAGCAGGGGCCCGCGGCACGTCGCGACTCGAGACAACGTCTTGATTCGATAAGCACCAGAGAGCACTGGCCGACGCCGCGGATCCCTTCGATCCGCGGCGTTTTTGTTTCATCACCATTTGCAGCGCTCCATATCGAGGGGAGCGACGGAGCACACCCATGGTTCGCGATGTCCTGGTGTTCGACACCACCCTCCGCGACGGCGAGCAAGCGCCGGGCAACATGATGACCCCCGAGGAGAAGGTCCGCCTCGCCCGGCAGCTGGACGCGCTCGGCGTGGACGTGATCGAGACGGGCTTCCCCGCCGCGTCGGAGGGGGACTACCTCGGGGTGAAGGAAGTGGTTGCCGAGGTGCGGCGGCCCGTCGTGGCGGCGCTGGCGCGCTGCGTGACGAAGGACATCGACCTGGCGGGCGAGGCGCTGCGGGCCGCCGAGCGTCCCCGGATCCATGTCTTCATCGCGACCTCGGACATCCACCTCGAGCACAAGCTGCGGATCGATCGGGAGGCGTGCGTCGCGGCGGCGCGGGAGTCCGTCCGCCACGCCCGGCGCTACACCGACGACGTGGAGTTCTCGGCCGAGGACGCGAGTCGCACCGATATCGACTTTCTCTGCCGCATTGTCGAGGCCGCGATCGCCGCAGGGGCAACCACGATCAACCTCCCCGACACGGTGGGCTATGCACTCCCGGCCGAGTACAGCGCGATGTTCCGCGCGGTGCGGACCCGTGTCCCGGGCGCCGACCACGTCGTGTTCAGCTGCCACTGTCACGATGACCTCGGCCTCGCCGTCGCGAATTCGCTCGCGGCGATCGAGGCGGGCGCAGGTCAGGTCGAGTGCACCATCAACGGCATCGGCGAACGTGCTGGCAACGCTGCGCTCGAAGAGATCGTAATGGCGAGCCGCGTGCGGCCGGCGGTCGCGCGGTTTCGCTGCAACGTCGCGACGGAAGAGATCTACCGCACCAGCCGACTGCTCTCGCACCTCACCGGAGTCCACCCGCAACGCAACAAGGCAATCGTCGGGCGTAACGCGTTCGCGCATGAGGCCGGGATCCATCAGCACGGCATGCTCCAGAAGGGCCTCACCTACGAGATCATGCGACCGGAGACGGTGGGCGTCCCCCGCTCTACGCTCGTGCTGGGCAAGCACTCCGGGCGACACGCGCTGGAGCGCCGCTTCCACGAGCTGGGCTACGAGCTCAAGGAGGCAGAGCTGGAGCGCCTCTACGGCCTGTTCACCGCCCTCGCCGACCGCAAGCGGGAGATCCTCGACGAGGATCTGCTGGCGCTGGTGCACGACGGCTTCCACGACGCGCCGGAGCGCTATCTGTTCACGCACCTTCAGGTGGTCTGCGGGACAGTAGGGGCGTCCGCCGAAGTGCGGATGACCGGACCGTGGCGGGGCGAGCGGCAGGCGACGGGGACCGGGCACGGACCGATCGCCGCGACGTTCGCGGCCGTGAGCGAGATCATCGGCACACCGGTCGAAGTCACGAACCTTGCGATCCAGTCGGTAACGCCGGGGCGCGACAGCCTGGGCCAGGTCTCGCTGCAGGCCCGGGTGAACGGCAAGTCGTTGTCCGGTCACGGCGCCTCCACCGACATCGTGGAAGCGAGCGCCCGGGCCCTCGTCAACGCGATGAACAAGGGACACTACGCCGACCAGCTCGAGGATGAGGCCCTGAACTCGGTCGACCTGTGGGGCGTGTGACCGTGGGCGAACCGCTGTCGGGCGCGCAGATCCTGTGCCGCGTGCTGCTCGAAGAAGGGGTGGAGCTGCTGTGGGGGTATCCCGGTGGCGCCATCATGCCGTTCTACCACGCCCTGCCCGACTACCCCGGCCTGCGTCACATCCTCGTTCGCCACGAGCAGGCCGCCGCGCACGCCGCCGACGGGTATGCGCGGGCGTGCGGCCGCCTCGGCGTGTGCGTGGCGACGTCGGGCCCGGGCGCCACCAACCTGGTCACGGGGCTCGCGACCGCCCACATGGATTCCTCGCCGATCCTGGCGATCACGGGCCAGGTATCGCGTGCGATGATCGGTCGGGACGCGTTTCAGGAAACCGACGTGATCGG
>CAZXKN010000059.1:0-6274 GCA_964641815.1 uncultured Gemmatimonadaceae bacterium
TGGTGCCGTTGGGCCCGGGTCTCAGGGCGCTGCACCGCACCGCGCGCGACGTGGCGCAGCAGGAGGGGAAGGACGTCGCGCTCGTGATCGAAGGCGAAGACGTCGAGGTGGATACCTCGATCGCCGAGCATCTGCGCGACCCCTTGACGCACATGGTCCGAAATGCCGTGGACCACGGGCTCGAGACACCCGAGGCCCGGGCGGCCGCGGGCAAGCCCGCCAAGGGGACCATCACGCTGCGGGCGCAGCATCGCCCCGGCGCCGTCGTGATCGAGCTGTCGGACGACGGGCGCGGGCTCGACCGCACGAAGATCGTCGCCAAGGCACAGGCGGCCGGGTTGATCGGTGATGCCGCGTCGCTGACCGACGATCAGGTGTTCGCGCTGATCTTCGAGGCCGGGTTCACGACCGCAGAAGCGGTGAGCGCGGTTTCCGGCCGCGGCGTCGGGATGGACATCGTGCGCCGGCACATCCGCGCGCTGCGCGGCTCGATCGAGATCGCGTCGACGCCGGGGCAGGGGACGCGATTCACGATCCATCTCCCGCTCACGGTGGCGATCATCGCCGGGTTCAAGGTCGGGGTGGGCGGCGAGAGCTACGTGCTGCCGCTCGAGGCGATCGAGGAGTGCGTGGATTTCGCCGCGACGCAGGCGAGCGGTGAAGTGGCCGGCGTGCTGAGCCTGCGCGGCGCAGCCGTGCCGTTCGCCGAGCTGCGCGTGCTCATGGGGTTGCCGCGGTCGGCCACGCGCCGGCGGCGGAGTGTCGTGATCGTGCGCCACGGCGACGCCCGGGCGGGCCTCGTGGTGGAAACGCTGGACGGCGATTGCCAGGCGGTGATCAAGCCGCTCGCGGCGGTGTTGCAACGGCCGCAGGGGGTCGCCGGTTCGACGATTCTGGGTGATGGACGGGTGGCGTTGATTCTGGACGTTCCGCAGCTGGTGGAGCTCGCGGCACTTCGCGCGCGGGCCCGCTCGGCTGCCTGACAACTGAACAAGAGGGAGAGAACATGTTGCGTTCGTTGAAGATCGGGGTTCGCCTGTTCGGACTGGCGACTGGGTTGATCGGTTTCATGGTCGTGCTGGCGATCGTGGGCCTGCTGGGTGCCCGCGATGTGGAGCAGCGTTTGAACGACGCCGTGGCGACCGCGCGGAGCGTCTCGCATCTGGTCGACACGACGCGGGATGCGCAGGTCCATTTCAAGATCCAGGTCCAGGATTGGAAGGACATTCTGCTCCGCGGGCGGGATCCGCAGATGTTCGACAAATACCTCGCCGCGTTCACGCAGGAAGAGGCGACGGTACGCACGTCGTTGAGCTCGGTCAGTCGGCTCCTCGCGGCAACTGGGGCAGACACCGTGGCGGTCGCACGGTTGTTGGCGACGCATGCCGAGCTGGGGCAGCGCTATCGCGACGCGCTGACCCACTACGACCGCAAGAACGCACGGGCTCCCTTCATCGTGGACAGCTTGGTCAAGGGCATGGATCGGGCGCCGACCGCGCTGTTCGATTCCCTGGTCAGCGTGGCCACGGTAGACGGCGAGCAGGATCTCGCTCAAGTGAGCGCCCAGGCCGTCTCGGCGTACGGGCGCATGCGCGTCGGGTTCGTCGTGCTCCTGGTACTTGCGACGATTGTCGCGATCGCGGCCGCGATGACGATCATCCGCGGCATCGTGAGCCCGGTGCAGAAAGCTGTGACGGTGGCCGAAGCGGTCGCCGCGGGTGACCTGCAGGTCACGGTGGCGAGCGATGCACAGGATGAGATCGGGCAACTGCTCGGCGCCCTGGGCACGATGACTGGGCGGCTGCGCGAAACGCTGGGGCAGGTGCGCGCGGGAGCGGCGGCGGTGTCCGCGGCCTCGACGCAGGTGGCGCAGACGGCGCAGGCGTTGTCACAGGGGACCAGTGAGCAGGCGGCCTCGGTCGAGGAGACCACGGCCGGGCTGGAAGAGATGAGCGCCTCGATTACGCAGAACGCCGAGAACGCGCGGCAGACCGAGACGATGGCGCTGCAAGGTGTGCGCGACGCCGAGGCGAGCGGTGAAGCCGTGCGCCAGAGCGTAGGGGCGATGACGACGATCGTCCAGAAGATCGCGATCATCGAGGACATCGCGTATCAGACGAACTTGCTGGCGCTGAACGCCGCGATCGAAGCGGCGCGGGCCGGGGAGCATGGCCGCGGCTTCGCGGTCGTGGCGACCGAGGTCCGCAAGCTCGCCGAGCGCAGCCAGGTGGCGGCGACGGCGATCACCGAGGTGGCGGGCACGAGCGTCAGCGTGGCCGAGCGCTCCGGGACGCGGCTGGCCGAGCTGGTGCCGGCGATCCGGAAGACCGCCGAGCTGGTGCAGGAAGTCGCGGCCGCGTCGCGCGAGCAGGCGAGCGGCGTGACCCAGATCAATCAGGCGATGGGTCAGGTGGATCAGGTGACCCAGCGCGGCGCCGCGGCGGCCGAAGAGCTGGCCAGCACCGCGACCGAGCTGTCGGCGCAGGCCGAAGCGTTGCAGACCCTGGTCGGCTTCTTCCGGTTCGAGCATTCGCTCGGGATCGAGCCGTACCAGCCGGTGCCGGTGCCGCACGCCGCGCCGGGCAATGGACACGGCAACGGGCATGGCAACGGGAAGACTCAGGGGAACGGTTCGGCGCACGCTCCGGCCAAGCCGCAGCCGGTGCTCGCGACGGGTCACGAGCCTCACTTCACCCGCTTCTAGGAGGATCGATGACGAGCATGCAGCCGGATCCTCTGCAGACCCAGTACCTGACCTTCGTCGTGGGTGACGAAGAGTACGGCGTACGGATTCTGCGGGCGAAGGAGATCATCGAGTACGGGATCGTCACGACGATCCCCAACGCCCCGGCGTACATCCGGGGTGTCATCAACCTGCGGGGCAGCGTGGTGCCGGTCGTCGACCTCGCCGTAAAGTTCGGCGGGCAGGCGAGCGCCCCGACTCGGCGCAGCTGTGTGGTGGTGGTCGAAGTCGAGCGGGACGGGCAACGCCACGTGATGGGCATCATGGCGGACCGCGTCACGCAGGTGGCGGAGCTGCCGGCCGACGCGATCGAGCCGGCCCCGGCCTTCGGAACCGCCGTGCGCGCCGACTGGCTGTTGGGCCTCGGGCGCGCCGACAAACGCTTCATTCTGTTGCTCGATACCGACCGGGTTCTGACGGACACGGAAATCGGGCAGCTCCACCGGTCAGAAGGGGCCGAAGTGGAGCACGCGGAAGTCGCGGCGTAATGTCAGCCGTGATGGACGTGATGCCGCGGGAGCTGACCGATATCGAGTTCGGTCAGCTCCAACGGCTGATCCACCAGCGGGCCGGGATCTTCCTGAACGACGGCAAGCGCGCCCTGCTGGTTGGACGGCTGGGGCGCCGGGTGCGGGAGCTGGGCTTGCCGACCTTCGGCGCCTACTACCGCGCGGTGGTGGAGGGCGACGGCCGCGAGCTGCAGATCCTGCTCGATGCCATCGCCACGAACGAGACGCACTTCTTCCGGGAGCCGCGTCAGTTCGATCTGCTCGGCCGACTGTGCGGCGAGTGGATCGGGCAGGCCTCGGCCGGGATGCGGTCGCGGGCGCTGCGGGTGTGGAGCGCCGCCTGCTCCACGGGAGAGGAGCCGTACTCGATCGCGATGGTGCTGCACGACCGGCTCAGCCGGCTCGGGTGGGACATCACGATCGAGGCAAGCGATCTGTCGACCAAGGTGCTGGCGCTCGCGGCGGCAGGAGTGTGGCGCGCCGACCGCGCCGCTCCGATTCCGCAGGAGTACCTGAAGACGTACATGCTGCGCGGGGTCGGCCCCGAGGCGGGCAAAGTGAAAGCCGGGGAGCTGCTGCGCGACATGATCCGGTTCCAGCAGCTGAACCTGCGCAATCCGGGACGGACGATGCCGGGCAAGTTCGACGCGATCTTCTGCCGCAACGTGCTGATCTACTTCGACGGGCCGACGCGGAGCGACGTGCTGCAGTGGCTCGTGAAGCATCTCGTGCCTGGTGGGCATCTGTTCCTCGGCCACGCGGAAAGCGTGACGGGAACGTCGCTCCCCCTCGCGTCGGTGATGCCGGCCGTGTACCGGCTCACCGGGGAGCTGGCGGCATGACGACGCGGCCGCTCGAGGTCCTGGTCGTCGACGATTCGGCGGTCGTCCGCGAAACGATGGCGGCCGTGCTGGCCGGCGTGGACGGGTTGACGGTGGTCACGGCATCGAATCCAGTGGTGGCGCGGCGCAAGATGGCGATCCGGCGCCCCGATGTGATCCTGCTCGATCTCGAGATGCCGGAGGAAGACGGCCTCACGTTCCTGCGGGACCAGATGAGCCGGGATCCGATTCCCGTCGTCATCTGTTCGAGCCACAGCACGCAGGGCTCGCGGACGGCCCTGGAAGCGCTGCACGAGGGCGCGGTCGAGGTGGTAGCCAAACCGCGCGTCGCCGTGCGCGAGTTCGTGCAGGAATCCCGCATCATGCTGCTCGACGCGATCCGCGCGGCGTCGACGGCGCGGTTGCGGCGCCCGGTGGTGGTGCGGCAGGCGGCGGCTCCCCCGCGTAGAGCGGCCGCGGCCCAGGGGAATGCGAGCCGGCGCCTGGTCGCGATCGCCGCTTCGACCGGCGGGCCGCAGTCCCTGCTGGAAGTGCTGCGGGCACTCCCCGCGGACTCGCCCGGCGTGGTCGTGGTGCAGCACATGCCGGCGGGCTTCACGGCGGCCTTTGCGAAGCACCTGGACGAGCGCTGCACCATCGCGGTGCGCGAGGCCCAGGATGGCGACGAGCTGGAGGATGGGCTGGGGCTGATTGCTCCGGGGGGACGCCACATGTCGGTACAGTGGGTCGGCGGCCGGTTCCGGATCTTCCTGACCGATGGGGGCTTGGTGTCGCGGCACCGGCCGAGCGCGGATGTGCTGTTTCATTCGGTGGCGGGCGCCGCGGGGGCGGATGCCCTGGGCGTGATCATGACGGGGATGGGTAACGACGGCACGGACGGACTGGTCGCCATGAAGGCGACCGGGGCGGCCACGCTGGCGCAGGACGAAGCTTCGAGCGTCGTGTACGGCATGCCGAAGGAAGCCGTGGCGCGGGGCGTGATCGATACGGTGGTGCCGTTGTCTTCGCTGGCCGAGGAAATCACTCGGTGGGCGGCACGGCGGCCGATGGCGCAGCTGAGACCCTAAGGAGGAGAGATGAGCTACACGGTGTTGTTGTGCGACGACGCGAAGTTCACGCGGATGTCTTTGAGCGGCGTCGTGGCCAAGGGCGGATACGAGGTCGTGGGGGAAGCGGGGACCGGCCGGGAAGCGGTCGAGCAGTACGAGGCCCTGCAGCCCGACCTCGTCCTGATGGACGTCGTGATGCCCGACATGAGCGGCATCGACGCGGTGAAAGAGATCAAGCGGCGGCATGCCGAGGCGCGCATCGTGATGTGCAGCGCTATGGGCCAGCAGCGGCTGATGCAGGAGGCCCTGTCGGCGGGCGCGCGCGGGTTCATCGTGAAGCCCTACGAGCCTTCGCGGGTGCTCGAGGCGCTGTCGGACGCGATCCAATGAACCCCGCTCCGACGAAGTCGTTCCTCGACCGCCCGGCGATTCAGATCGACGCGCTGCGCGAGGTCGCGAATATCGCGAGCGGGCACGCGGCGACGGCCCTGGGCCAGCTCACCGACCGCAAGGTCATGATCTCGGTGCCGGAGTTCGCGCTGGCCCGCGCGGAGCAGATGCCGCAGCTCCTGGGCTACGGCAAGGAACCGGTGATCGTCGTCGCCATGCAGATTCTGGGCGATGTGACAGGGTCGCTGGTCTTTCTGATGCCCGAGTCGCAGGGGCGCAGGCTGAGCGCGCTGCTGCAGCCCGAACACCACACCGGGCTGTGGGACGATATCGCGCGGTCCTGCCTGGCTGAGACGGCGAACATCATCGGCGGGGCCTACGCGGGTGCGCTCGCGACCCTGACCGGCCGCATCGTCATGCTCTCGGTGCCGACGTTCGGGGTCGAACCGCCCGACGGTGTGCTCGCGAGTCAGCATCTCTCGAGCGACCAGCTCGGGCTCTGCATCGAGTCCACCCTGACGCTCGAGGGAGAAGACGAGCCGTTCGGTGGACACATTCTCTTGCTGCCGCACCCCGCCGCGTTGCAGATGATTCTCGACGCGCTGTCGGTGTGGTGGTAACAAGAAGTCGGACTAGGTGGGTCGAGGTGGGTCGAAGTGGGTCGAGGTCACTCAAGGGGCCTCCGACCTTGACCCACCTCGACTCGCCTAGATTGGTGTCGTGCCCCGCCCCCACCACTCC
>CAZXKN010000060.1:0-20891 GCA_964641815.1 uncultured Gemmatimonadaceae bacterium
GAGGTGAAGACCGCCTATCGCGATCTGGCCCAGGTGTGGCACCCGGACCGCTTTCCCGACAACAACCGGCTGCGGGAAAAGGCGGAGCAGAACCTGCAGCGCATCAACGAGGCCTACGCCCTGCTGCGCGACCTTCCCGCCGCGGCGCCGGTGGCCGTCGCGACGCCGTCCGTCGTGACACCCCCCGACGGCCTGCGCCGGGCGCAACACGCACCGCACCTGAAACACTCGCTCTTCACCGGCAGCATGAACGCGGTGCGGCATTCGCTCAAGGTGCTGTGGCCCAGCGCCACCTACCTCCGCAAACGCCGGCGGCGCATGCTTCCACCGGCGTGGATCATCGTCGGGGTGCTCGCGTTGCTGTTCGCCGCGTTCGGCTTCGCGGCGCTCGTCTACGAAGGCTTGCTGGACTTCTAGCGCATCAGGACCGCGAGCACGATCTCCACGACGATCAGCACGACGATCGCCACCTCCAGCACCTCGTTGCGCACCGCCATCGACTCGGCATTGAGCATCTCGTAGGTCTGGTAGATGATGCCGAGCTTGTGGTCGATCCCTGCCCGCCACGCCCGCTCGCGGAACAGCTCCAGCGCCGCCCCGTAGACGCGAGCGAGGAAGATGTCGTCGGTCACCTTGAGGGCGTTCTGCGTCCGCTCCACGATTTCGGTCGAGTCCGCCACCAGCGTCTGCAGCCCGGTGAGCAATCCGGCGTAGCGGCGTCCCAAGAGCGCCCCCGGTCCCTTGCGTGCGCTCTCGATGCGGTCGTACATCCGCGGCAGCTCGGCGTCGAGCAGCGCATCGTAGTAGCGCAACTCGAGCAGCTGGGCGTTGGCGAACTCGAGGATCAGCTGCGCGTCGCTCTCGTCCTCCACCGGGTCGAGCACCAGCGCCGTGTTCCAGGTGATGATCGACAGATCGTCCGGGTAGTAGGAGAACCAGTGCGGCAAGAGCTCCTTGCGGGCCTGGTCGGAGATCGGCCGGTCTTCGTTGAGCAGCAGCGGCGCCACGTCGAGCTCGCGCAGTGCGCTCGCGGGCAGCGCCTGCCCTGCGGCGTCCTCGATCCGGGTGAACCGGTACACGAGGTAGTCTTCACTGACCGGTGCGATCTGCGGCCGTGCAATGGCCGGCGCGATCCGCCCGGTGAGCTCTTCGATCGAGCGATCGAACCCCGCCCGCGCCGCGCGGGTGAGATCCGCCGAGTCGCCGAACTGGGCGACGGCCGACCAGGTGAGCGCGCCGGGGATGTCGCAGCGCATGCGCAGCGAGATGACGCCGAAATCGAAAATGCGCGCCGAGACCTGCGCGTCGTGGTGCCGGCCCGCGGCGTCGAATGGCTCGACGCCGAGGGTGACGGTGATCGGTGGGTTCTTGATGCGGATCGCCTGGGCTTCGACGCGGCGCCGCTGCTCCAGGTTGAGCCGCAGCGTCTCGCGATCCGCCGGCGTGACGGCGAGGAAATCGAGCGCGCGCTCGAGGTCGATCTCGTAACCGACGTCGTAGAGCCGGTAGACGACGACCGCCCCGACGACGCGGGGATCAGTGGTGCTCACCGTTTCAGATCCATCACCCAGATGTCGCTCTCGCTCTGACGCACCGTCACGTACAGTCGATCGCCTGCAATCTCCATGGCGCCCGGATACGTCGCTGCGTAGAGCGCAGGATCGTCGAACGCGACAGCCAGATGCGGGGCTCCACCTGCCACCGGCCACGACCAGATCCCCGGGGCACGACCGGCCCGTCCCTCCAGGAAGATCAGCGAGCCATCAGCCGAAAACTGCGGCATGCCCGACAGTCCCGCTGCCTGCATATCCCGCCGCCACACCACGGCGCCCTGCAACGTAACGAGGACGACCTCCCGCTCTCCGGGTTCCGAGCGGCAGAGAAACCCGCTCCCATCCGGCGCCCACGCAGCGATCGTACACCCGAACGTCGTGACCTGTCGCGGTTCGCTCCACGAGCCCCCCACGCGCTCGCGGCTCACCACCCAGGTTTCCAGGTGGCCGCTGCGATTCGACCAGAACGCCAGGTGCAACCCGTCCGGTGACCAGAGGGCGAAGTTGTCGTAGTGTCCCGGTTCAGACGCCACCACCTGCACCGGCTGGCCACCATCGGCCGAGATGATCCAGTTCCCGTCCTCCTGGAACGCGACCTCGCTGCCGTCGGGGGACCACTGGGGAGATGCGCCGGACCTCACGACGACGGTCGGCGAACCGCCCGCGACCGGCACCTTGTAGATCTGGGAGCCGCCGCCTGCATGCGCGCCGAGGTTCGAATCGTAAATCAGCCACCGGCCGTCGCGCGACACGTTGTGCGTCTCCACAACCTGCGCGCCCGATGTGACCGGCCGGCCAGCACGGACCGACAGGGGGTGCCCGCCATTGAGCGGATAGGACCAGACGTGTTGAATAGCCGTGAGCTTTGCGAACGCGAGGCGCGATCCGTCCGCCGACACCGAGATCGAATGCGCGTCGGTCCCTCCCGGGACCTGCTGCGGCTCTCCGCGTGGCCCGCGCGAGCCCACCTCGATCGCGTAGATCTCCCGTTGCCCATCGCGATCGGAAATGAAGAGGAGATGCGCAGCGTCGAGCCACGCCGGGCTCACATTGAGCGACCCCTGCGCCACGAGCACGCGCGTCCCGGCGCCATCGACGACCCAGATGGCCGCGGGGTTGAGGTTGAATCCGTACCGCCAGAACTGGTTGCCGCGGACGTAGGCGATCCGCTCGCCGTCCGGCGACCAGGCGAAGGAATGCAGAGCGTCCATGGCGTCGGGATGCACGGCCAGGAGCCGTGTGCGGTCGTCCCGCGCCGTGTACCCGAAGATGCTGTCGCGCCGGGAGAATACCGCCCGGGCTCCGTCGCGCGACCATACCAGGCCCGGACCGGCCTGCGGCCCGTCGAGGCTGCGCACCGGCCCGCCCAACCGTCCTACCTCTCGCCATCCACAGATCCTGCCGGAGCAACTCCAGAAACGGAGCGTCTCGCCGTCCGGGCTCCAGGCCGGGAAGCTCTGCCCGCCTTCCAGAGCGCTCGCCGGGTGGAGCTCGCCGTTGCCGCCCACGGCGACACTGCGCGAGACCGCGAGCCTGCCGTCCGTCACGAAGGCGACCTGCTTGCCGTCGGGTGACAGCGACGGTTGAAGTTCGACTCCCGGACTGTTGGTGACCGGTGTCGCATTGCCGGTCGTGATCCTGAACGGATGTTGCCGGAAGGTCCACACCGCGACGCACACGATTGCCACCGCTACGACAGCGATCCCCGCCGCGGCTCGCTGCCGGAGCGGCGTTGCAGCGGCGCTGCTATGGGTCAGTGCCTCGACGAACTGTGTCATGCTGTCGAAACGGTCGCGGGGCGACTTGGCGAGCGCTCGCTCGATCGCCTGCTGCACGGCAGCCGGCACGGCCGCACGGTACGCACGGAGCGGCGGCACCGGCTCCGTCATGCGTCGCGTCAGCACCACCGGAGCCGACGGGCCGTCGTACGGTGGCACCCCCGCGAGCGCTTCGTACAGCACGGTTGCGAGCGCATACTGATCGGTCCGTCCGTCGATGGCGCGCTCCCCCGTCGCTTGCTCCGGGCTCATGTACCGTACGGTCCCGACGGCGAGTCCCGTATCCGTCAGGCTGTCGATCGTCACGGCCGAGACGGCGCGGGCGATCCCGAAGTCCGCCACCACGGCGTGGCCGCTCTCGAGCAGGATGTTCTCCGGCTTGATGTCGCGATGCACCCATCCCATACCGTGCGCGTACGCCAGCGCTTCGGCCACCTCGCGCGTGATCCGCAGCGCGTCGTCGAGCGGCAGCTGCCCTTCCCGCACCACACGACCGCGCAGAGTCCCGCCTGGCACGAACGGCATGACGTAATAGAGAAAGCCGTGCGTCTCCCCGGAGTCGAACAGCGGGAGGATGTGGGGGTGCCGCAGCTGCGCCGTGGTACTGATCTCCCGCAGGAACCGCTCAGGCCCGAGCGCGGCGGCGAGCTCCGGGCGGAGCACCTTGATCGCCACGAGACGCTCGTGGCGCAGGTCTCGGGCAAGGTAGACGACCGCCGAGCCGCCGCGACCGAGCTCGCGCTCGATGGCGTAGCGGCCGGCGAGTCCCCTGGACAAATCCCGAGAGACGGTGACCCGGTTGGACATGCGGGAAGCAAAATGAGGCGAAGCTCCAGAGGCCGCCAGATCGAAAGACAGCTATCTTTCGCGCATGCCGTTCCACCGCTGCGCGATCCACAAGGACGACGGCAGCACCCTCGCCTCCGCCGTCGATATCAACGTCGTCGAGGTGCAGCACGGCGACGGGTTCGAGTGGCACGGGACGATGACCGTCACCCACCTCGCCGGTCTGGAAGCCGGCCGGCGCTACCGCATCGTGCTCGACGACGGCCGCTCGGGCGAGTTCATGGTGCGCCGCAACACCTTCGCGGGCGGCACTGACCGTGCCGTCGCCATCCAGGGGATGGGGCCGCTGCGGTAGGCTTAGTTCCCCCCGCCCAGATTGTCGTGCAGGTATTTCACGAGCCGCTGCCAGGCATCGGTGGCCGGCGCGGTGTTCGTCGCGGCATCCCGGTCCACCCACAGCCAGAAGCCGTGCTGCACCGGATCGTAGACGTGGATGTCGTTCGTGATCCCGAGCGAATCGAGCACCGTGCGGAACCGCGCCACCATCGCCGGCGTGATGCTCTTGTCCTGTCCCGCGAAGGTGCCGTAGATCGGATGGTGGATGCGGGCCAGCTGCGCCGGATCGTTGACCAGCATCCCGTAAAAAATTGCCGTCGCCTGATGCTCAGCGCCGCCCAGCGCATAGCTCAGGGCGATCCCGCCGCCGAAGCACCACCCCATCACGCCGACCTTGCCGCTGACGTCGGGCCGCGCCCGCAGGAATTTCTGTGCACCGTCGAGATTCGTGATGACCCGGTCGAGATGCGCGCGGGCATCGTTCATCAGGGCGACGTTCTCCTGCTGATTGCTCCCCGTCTTCCCCTGATAGAGATCGGCGAGGAGGGTGACGTAGCCGTGCGCCGCGAACATGTCCGCCACCTGCCGATCGCGGTCGTTCACGCCGTCCCACTCGTGGATCATGATCAGCGCCGGGAAGGGTCCCTTCCCCGCCGGCACGGCGAGATAGCCGCGCGTCAGCGTGTCGCCGGGGAGGTATTTCGCCGTTTGGCCGCTCGGGGGTGGCGCCTTCCCGATGATGGCATCGGGGATCGATGACTGCTGCGCCAGCGCCGTCCCAGGGATCACGAGCGCCGCAACGAGAGCAAAACGTTTCACGATGTCCTCCGCGTTCTAGACGTTGAACCGGATGTGCAGGATATCGCCATCCGCCACCACGTAGTCCTTGCCTTCGATCTGCAGCTTGCCCGCATCCTTGACCGCCTGCTCGGTCCCGAACTGCATGAAGACCGCGTAGGGAATCACTTCCGCCCGAATGAAACCACGCTCGAGATCCGAGTGGATCCGTCCCGCTGCCGCTCGGGCGTTGGCGCCGCGCCGGATCGGCCACGCCCGCACCTCGTCCGGTCCTACCGTGAAGAACGAAATCAAATCGAGCAGCCCGTAGGACGTGCGGATGAACCGCGTCAGCGCCGACTCCGTCAGCCCCAGGTCCTCGAGAAACGCGGGGCGATCGGCCGCGGCCATCGCGGCGATTTCCGCCTCCACACTCGCCGAGAGGACGAGTCCCGCGCCGTGTACCTGTTGTATCCGGGTCGCCAACGCGTCCGGCAGCGGCTGCCCGGCTTCTCCTTCACTGCGATTGAGCGCCACGAGCAGCGGCCGGTCGGTGAGCAGCCCGTACCCCTTGAGATAGTCGCGGTTCAGCGCCGCGGGCGGCAGGGCGCGCAACGGCAGCTCACGTTCCAGCGTCTCCTGCATGAGTTGAAACGCCGCGAGCTCCAGAGGGTCGGGCTTCTCTTTCTTGGCGCGATCGATGCGTTTCTCGACGATGTCGAGATCGGCCAGAATGCACTCGGTGTGAAACGCCTCGAGGTCCGCCGCCGGATTCGCCTCGCCTTCGATTGCGGGATTGGGGAATGCCCGCAGCACGAGGCACAGCACCTCCTGATCGCGAATCTGCTGCAGCGCCTTGCGCGAGAGCCCCTTGTGATCGGCCCCATGCTCCCCCGGCACGTCGCAAAAGACGACCTCGGCATACGTCGTCTTCTTGGGAGCGAAGATCTTGCTCAGCGCGTCGATGCGCTCGTCGGGCACTTTCACCGTGCCGAGCCGCAGCTCCCCGCCATAGCCCGTGGGCACGGCGAGGCCCGTCATCGTATTGAAGACCGTCGTCTTTCCCGACCCGGCGAAGCCCACCAGTCCGACTTTCATGGAGGGGAAAGTAGCGATATTCCTCCCCGTGACGATCCTCTCCCTCTCCGACGTCAGCGTGGAGTTCGGCGCGACCACGCTCCTGCACGACGTCACGTTCAACGTCGCCGAGGGCGAACGCTGGGGTATCGTCGGTCGCAACGGCGCCGGCAAGACGACGCTGTTCCGCTTGATCGACGGCACCCTGACGCCGGCGCGCGGGACGGTCGTGCGCCGGTCGGGGCTGCGCCTTGCGGTCCTGGACCAGGCCCGCGTGTTCGGTGGGGCGGACACCGTCTGGGACGCGGCGGCATCGGGCTACGGAGACCTCGTGGCGCTGGAACACCGCATCGCGCGGCAGGCGGAACGCCTGTCCGAGCTGGGTGAGCAGGTTACCGCGAGCGACCTGGAGCGCTTCGGCCGCGACCAGGAGCTGTTCGCGCACCAGGGCGGCTACCAGCTCGAGGCGCGGGTGGACGCCGTGTTGCAGGGCCTCGGGTTCGACCCGGCCGAGGCGCGCAAGCGGCCGCTCGCGTCCCTGAGCGGCGGCGAGCGGGGACGCGTCGGGCTGGCCGCCCAGCTCGCGGCGCCGGTCGACCTGGTCTTGCTGGACGAGCCGACCAACCATCTCGATCTCGAGACGATCGACTGGCTCAAGCGCTACCTGGCCGAGTTCGGTGAGACGCTGATGGTGATCAGTCACGACCGCGCGTTTCTCGACGACACGGTCGACCACGTGCTGCACGTCGCCGGCCGCACCACGACCGCCTACCGGGGCGGGTACACCGCGTTTGTGACGCAGCGTGCCGAGCGACGGCTCGCGCTCGAGCGGCAGGTGACGCAGCAACGCAAAGTCGTGGCCAAGGAAGAGGAGTACATCCGGCGCAATATCGCGGGGCGCAACAGCGCGCAGGCCAAAGGGCGTCGCGCCAGGCTGGCCCGACTGCCGCGCCTCTCTCCTCCACCGGGCGAAGAGGAAGCGATGAGCGTCGCGTTCGCCCCCGCCGAGCGCGGCGGAGACCAGGTGCTGATCGTCGATCGGCTCCGCGTGGCGGTCGGCGACCGGACCCTCGTACGCGAATTCACCGGCACGGCACGGCGCGGCGACGTGATCGCGCTGGTCGGCCCGAATGGCGCCGGGAAGACGACCCTCCTCGCCACGTTGCTCGGCGCCCGCGCACCGGCGTCGGGGACGGCCAGGCTCGGCGCCGCCGTTCAGGCCGAATGGTTCCGCCAGGACCTGGCCCAGGTTCCCGAAGACCGGACGATCTACGATTGCATCGCAGATGTACGCGGTCGGTGGACGCGCGGCCACATCCAGAATCACCTCGGCTGCTTCGGCTTCCCCGGCGACGCCGTGTTGCGCAACACTACTGTGCTGTCGGGCGGGGAGCGGGCGCGGGTGGCGCTCGCGCTGCTCACCCTGCGGCCCGCCAACCTCCTCGTGCTCGACGAGCCAACCAACGATCTGGATGTGGAGTCGATCGAGGCTCTGGAAGACGGGCTCGAAGACTACGAGGGCTCGGTCATCGTCGTGAGCCACGACCGCGCCTTCCTGCGGGAGCTGGCGACGCGAGTATGGGCGTTCGACGGCGACCGGATCCAGGAGTTTGCCGGGACGTTCGTGGAGTGGGAGCAGCAGCAGGCCGAGCGTGCCGCCGCTGACCGGGCCGAGCGGGCGCAGGTCGGCGGCGCGAGCCGGACGACGCGGACCGAAACCCGGAAGTCGGCCGCGGCGCGGCGCGAGGTCCAGGAGTCGCGCCGCTCGGCACAGCGCGAAGCGCGGGACACGGAGCTGGCCGTGCACGCAGCGGAGGCGAGAATCGTCGAGCTGGAGCAGGCCCTGGCCGACCCGGCGCTGTATGACGGAGGGTCCACCGGGGCGCGGGAGGCAGGACGACTGAATGCGGAGCTCACGAAGGCACGCCGCGAGCTCGACGACGCGCTTGCCCGGTGGACCGAGGCGAGCGATGCGCTCGAACCGCCGTGAGCTAGGCGACGAGCTCCGAAAATTTTTGCAAGTCGATGTTGCCGCCGGACACGACCGCGACGATCGGTCCCGGACCGGCCTTCCCGGTCAACGCGGCGGCGAGGGGAAGGGCCCCCGCCCCTTCGGCAATCACCCGCGTTTTCTCCGCCATGAGCCGCATCGCCCGCCTCGTCTCCTCGAGCGTGACCACGATGGAGCCGTCGGCTACCGGTTTCATGCGTTGCCACATGCGGGGAAAAAGACTCTGGCCGCCCGCTCCGTCCACGAACGACGCCTTCCAGGCGCTGAACACTTGTGGTGAGCCGCGCTCGAACGACAATGCGGCCGGAGCCGCGGTCTCGGGCTCCGCGCCCCAGACGCGAATCGTCGGCTGGAGGGCTTTCACGGCGCTGCCGACACCCGTGATCAGTCCCCCGCCACCGATCGCCATGACAACCGCCGCCGTGTCCGGCGCGTCCTCGAGGATCTCCAACCCCATCGTCGCATGGCCGGTGATGAAGTTGTGGTCGTCGAACGGATGCACGAACGTCCCCTCCACCCCCGGATACGCCCGATCGTCGAGCGCTTTCCAGGCGACCTCGTACGGCACCAGCACGAGGGTCGCCCCGAGCGCCCGCATGCGCTCGAGCTTCGAGGCCGGCGCCGTCTCGATCGCCACGACGGTGCATGGCACACCTGCCTTCCGGGCGGCGTACGCGACACCCTGCCCCGCATTCCCCGCGCTGATCGTCCAGACGCCGCGCCGCCGCTCCGCTTCGGACAGGAGGGCGACGGCGTTGGCAGCGCCACGCAGCTTGTAGGCGTTGATCGGCTGCAGGTTCTCGAGCTTCAACCGGATATCGGGCGCGCCCGGGCCCAGCGCGAGGCGGACAAGGGGAGTGCGAAGGATCGTGCCCGCGATGCGCTCGCGCGCCTGCCGGATCTCGGCCAGCGAGATCGGCCGGATCGGTTCAGGCTCCGGCGGCATGGTGCGCGTACACCAGTGCGGCGGACGCCACGTCCTCGACGGCGACCCCGACCGACTTGAAAACCGTGATCTCCGCTGCGTCGGTGCGCCCGGGTTTCTTTCCCGAAACCACCTCGCCGATCTCTCCAACCACTTCGCGTGCGGCGATGACATCGCCGGACTCCTTCGTCGCCGCCTCGTGCGAGTCGACGAACACGCGCGCCCGCGTGATGAGAGCGTCGTCGAGCTCGCGCCACTCCGGCCGCGTGGCGCCGATGGCGTTGACATGTGTCCCGGGTGAGAGCCACCGGCCTTCGAGCACCGGTGTTTTGGAGCTCACCGCCACGACGACGACGTCCGCGCCGCGCACCGCGTCCTCCGCGGAACGCTCCGCCGTCACGCTGTGCCGCTCGGCGAATGCCTCCGCGTTGCGCGGACTCCAGACCCGGACTTCGGAAAACCGTCGCACCTGGCGCAGTGCCTCGAGGTGGCTCCCCGCCTGCACGCCGGAGCCGAGCATCCCGAGGACGGATGCGTTTGCCCGGGCGAGATGCTTCGTGGCGACCGCCGACGCCGCGGCGGTGCGCATTTCGGTGATGAGGCGCCCATCCATGATGGCGAGCGGTTCCCCGGTCTCCGGCTTGAACAACGCAATCACGGCGTGATGGGTGTGGACGGCGGTGTTCGCGGGATAGAACGTCACGAGCTTCGCGCCGAGCGCGCCCGCATAGGCGGGCATGACACCGAGGAATCCCTTGTGATCTGCGACGGGGACGACAACGCGCACCGGCTGCACGACCCGGCCGGCCGACAAGTCGGCCAGGGCGCGCTCGATGGCGGGAATCAATTCCTGATAGGTGAGCAGTCGCCGAACGGCTTGCTCATCGAGAATGACGATAGCGTCTACCTCTTCGGCTGAATCCGGCCGGCGAGGACAGTGATGTTGTCGCTCCCGCCCCGCTCCAGTGCCAGCTCGAGCAAAACATGGCAAACCTGTTCCGCGGACTGCATGGCTGCGAGGTGCGCGCCGATCTCCGAGTCCGAGACGTGTTTGGTCAGTCCATCCGTGCACATCAACACGCAGCCGCTCAGGGTAAGATCGACCCGCGTCACTTCTGGTGTAGTCTCCGGGCCTCCGATCGAACTCGCAAGCACATGACTGAAAGGGGACTGCGCCGCCCGATCGGCGGGAAGGGCACCCTTGTCGACCAGGTCCTGGGCCATCGTCTGGTCGCGCGTCAGTTGCTGCAGCTGGCCGTCCCGGAAGTAGTAGCAGCGACTGTCTCCGACCTGCACGACATAGAGCCAGGGCCACACCGCCAGTGCGAGTGTCAGCGTGGTAGCCATGCTCTTCGAGGAGAGCCGCCCGGTCGCCTGGGCGCGCTCCGCCGCCGCCGTGCGCACGGCCGCGTCCGCCTCCAGCGCGGCTCGGCGCAGCGCGTTGAGGAATTCCTCGTCTTGCTGCGAGCCCATGGCGGGGTAGCTGCGCAACGTGGAGGTCACGTACCGCATGATCGTCTCGGCCGCGAGCTGGCTGGCCTCCCGACCGGCGGCGCTGCCCCCGACCCCGTCCGCCACCAGCATGACGGTCGCGAGTCGCTGCCCGCGCGCCTCCAGCTTCTCGGGATCGGGGAGACTCGTCGCATGAATCACGGCCTGCGGGTGCACCGTACAGAGCAGGAAGTGGTCCTGGTTTTCCTGCCGCACCTTGCCCGGATGCGTCAATCCGTAGAGATCGAGCTCGTCGTCGCGCGGCTTGGCGCCGAGCTCCCTCGTGATTCTGCCGGACTGCAGGTGGGAGGCGGTCATGGCTCCCTACAACGTCCACCCGGCCCGGTAGGCGGGTGTGATCAGCTCCTGCGGCACCTGCACGTTCGTCACGGCGCCGGTCGCCGGATCGATCTCCAGCGTGCGGCCCAGGCGCACCGCGAGGCAGCCGAGCATTACCATCTCCGTGAACGGCCCGGAGTAGGTGTCGAACGCCGACCCCGCCGGCGCGCCGCCTTTACACGCCGCGATCCACTCGGCATACACCCCTGGCGAGCGTGGATACTTCTGGGGAACGGGGTGTGCCGTGACGTCGGCCATCTTCGCGGCGTCGAGCAGCGTCGGGTCGTCTCCGTATGTACCGGCGATGAGCTTGCCGCTCGAGCCGATCCACAGCTGTCCGCCGCCGTCGTCCGGGGGCCACGCCGCGTCGTCGGGGACTTCCGGCGGCCGCGGCGGATAGAGCGCCCCGTCCTGCCACACGACCTTCACTTCGGGACGACTTCCCTTCGCGGCGAAGGTGTAGGTGATGCGAGACGTCGCGGGTGCAGTTTCCTTGAAGCGCGGCGTCGACTCCGGCTCGATCCGGGTGGGATACCCGAGCCCGAGTGTCCAGAACGACGCGTCCATGATGTGGCACGCCATGTCGCCCAGCGAGCCGGTCCCGAAATCCCACCACCCGCGCCACTTGAACGGCGCGTAGGCCGGATTGTAGGGGCGCTCGGCGGCGGGTCCGAGCCAGAGATTCCAGTCGAGCCACTCGGGGACGTAGAACTCCTCGAGCGGCCGCTCGATACCCTGCGGCCACCACGGCCGGTTGGTCCAGCAATGCACCTCGCGCACCGTTCCGATGGCTCCGGCCTCCACCCACTCGCGGATCAGGCGCGTCCCCTCGTGCGTGTGGCCCTGGTTGCCCATCTGGGTCGCCACTTTGAAGCGGCGCGCCGCCTGCTCCAGTGCTCGCACCTCACCAAGTGTGCGCGCGAGCGGCTTCTGGATGAACGCATGCTTGCCGAGTTTCATCGCCGCGAGACCGGCGGCGGCATGGGAGTGATCGGGAATCGAGACGGTCACCGCGTCGATGTTCTTGCCTTCCTTGTCGAGCATCTCGCGGTAATCGCGGTAGCGCTTCGCCTGCGGGTAATGCTGGAACGCATCGAGCGCCATGTGCCAGTCGACGTCGCACAGCGCGTAGATGTTCTCGCTCGCGACGCCGTCGATGTCGGAGCGGCCCTTGCCGCCGCACCCGATGCAGGCGATGTGGAGCTTGTCGGACGGCGCCCGATATCCCCGGCCCAGGACGTGCCGCGGCACGATGGTGAATGCCGCGCCCGCCGCGACGTCGCCGACGAACCTTCTCCTGGTGATCCGCTTCCGCGCCATACGTTTTCTCCTTACGTCGTTACCCCTACGCTTCTTCCTTACGCCTTTGTGTTGTTGGGCCGGAACATGACCGCGAAGAACACCAGCACCAGCGCCGCGAATGCCGCCGGCAGAATCCAGAAACTGCGCCACTGATCCAACGTGAGACTGGCTGCGCTCCCGAGGAAGCGGTTGTAGACTCGGCCGGCGACCTGCGCGCCGATGAACATGCCGAGGCCGTATGTCACCAACACCAGGAATCCCTGGGCCTGACCACGGATCGCCGGCGTGGATCGTTTGTCGACGTAGATCTGGCCGGTGACGAAGAAGAAGTCGTAGCACACGCCGTGCAGCAGAATGCCGATGACGATGAGGCCGATGATCGCGTTGGGGGCGGCGAAGGAGAAGAGCCCGTAGCGCAACACCCAGGCCGCCATGCCCACCATCAGCATCTTCTTCACGCCCAGTCGCAGGAACATCAACGGCATGAGCAGCATGAACCCGGTTTCCGATATCTGCCCCAGCGTCTGAACCGCCGCGATCTTGGTGACGTTGGCGCTCCCCAGGTACAGCTGGGTGAAGTTGTAGTAGGCGGCGAGCGGAATACACAGCAGGAATGACGCGGCGATGAACACATAGAACGAGCGATCGCCGAGCTGGGCCAGTGCGTCGAGCCC
Source organism: uncultured Gemmatimonadaceae bacterium (assembly GCA_964641815.1). Taxonomy (GTDB): domain Bacteria; phylum Gemmatimonadota; class Gemmatimonadetes; order Gemmatimonadales; family GWC2-71-9; genus DASTHG01. Next base: position 13,050 of record CAZXKN010000060.1, read on the forward strand.
GATGATGCTGCGCACCGACACCTGCTTTCCCGCACCGGGCGGTGGTGTGTGCGGCAGCGTGAAGGCGTAGAGTCCCAGCAGGATGCTGGCGATGGCCGTTGTGTAGATCGGCCATTCGGTGCCTTCGGCGACGACTCCGAGCACTGGTCCGAGCACGTAACTGATGAAGAGCCCCGCGATGATCCACCCGATCGTGCCGAACACCCGGATCAGCGGGAACTGCTTCTCCTGGTCCTGGATGTGATGGAACGCCAGGCTGTTGGCGAGGCCGAGGGTCGGCATGTAGCAGAGGTTGTAGAGCAATAGCAGGATGATGAACACCGTGGGAGAGCCGGTAAACCGCGGCACGATGAACATGATGATGCCGCCCAGGACGTGGAGCGTCCCCAGCACTTTCTCCGTCGCGAAGTAGCGGTCGGCGATGAGCCCGAGGAAGAACGGCGCCACGATCGCCGCGACCGGGTTCACGGTGTAGGGCCAGAATGTGAGCGTCCCCATCCCGTGGCCCGTCATGAACACGGCGATCGTCGTGTACCAGGCACCCCAGATGAAGAACTGCAGGAACATCATCACCGAGAGCTTTGTGCGCGTGCTCACCATGCCACTCCAGGTAGAGGTATGGGTCCCGCTGATGGCTGATAGCTGACAGGCTCCTAGGGCAGCACGTGAATCTTGATATTCCGGAACGCCACCCAGTCGCCGTGGTCCTGCAGCCCGATGTACCCCTCTTCGTTACGGCCGTACTTGGGATGCGCGGCGAACTTGCTGTCCCGCACCTTCATCTCCCAGTCAGGGCTGTACAGCTCGTATTGCAGTATTCGCACGCCGTTCAGCCAGTGCTCGACGTGCCGGCCGTTCACGATGAGGCGCACCTGGTTCCACTGCTCCGCCGGTTTGACGATCCCCGGGGGCGCTTCGTACAGCCCGTAGTCGGAACCGGCCGAGGTGAGGCGCGACTTGCCGTCCTCGTGATGGGCGTCGTCGAGCACCTGCATCTCGGGCGCCGTCCAGTAGATCGCGTCCTCGTCCTCGCTGCCGCGATAGAAGATGCCGCTGTTGCCGCCTTGGGAAATCTTCCACTCGAGGTCGAGCTCGAAGTTCTTGAATTTCTGGGTCGTCAGGATATCGCCCGCCGCCGCGACGCGCGTCAGCGCCCCGTCCACCACCTTCCAGCCGTCGGGCATGATGTTGAGCTTGAAGCCGCGCCAGCCGTCCGTGGTGCGGCCGTCGAACAACAGCCGCCACCCCGCGGCCTGCTCGGCGGGCGTCAGCCTATTGAGCATCGTGTCGGCGGACGCCGTCTGCGCCGCCAGGGCGATGGGCGGCAGGGAAACGGCGAGCAGGGACAGCAGGGCATGGCGCATCAGGGAAATTCTCACGGTTCGAGTCCACGGTCGGCAGGGGTTGCGCCAAGTTACGATGCGGCGGGCAGGGCCGCCACGGCAGCTAGCGATCGGGCGTTTTCGGAACGATGTCGGTCTGCAGGGCGGAATCCGCCGCCCGGATCTCCGTCACTGGAAGCCCGAGCTCGCGGCGGACGATGTTCGTGCCCTGCGCGATGGCGGTGGTCTTGAAGAACGCGATGTCGCGGTTGCCACCCTGACGGCCGAAACCGCAATCGCTCGATACAATGAGCTGCTCGGGCGCGATGTGCTGCAACGCCTGCCGGATGGTGGCGGCGATATCCTCGGGCCGCTCGACCTGCAGCGAACGGTGGCTGACGACCCCGATGCAGATCTTCTTCTTCAGCCGGCCCTTCAACGGCGCGAACAGCTCCAGTTCTCGCAGGTTGCGGTCTTTCATCTCCACCGTCCACACGTCGCCGCGCATGGCGTCGAGGTAGAGCTCGAACGACTCCTCGTAGCTGTCGTTCTCAATCACGCGCTGCATGTTGGGATTGCCCCAGCAGGTGTGCACCCACAGCTCCACGTCGTCCAATCCCTGCACCTCGCGGTTGTAGCACTCGACCATGAACTTCACTTCGTCGTGCGCACGGCCGTAGGTGTTGGCCCAGAAATGGACGGTCGGCTCTTCGATCTGGATCGAGCGGCACCCCGCGTCCCGCAGCGCCAGCAATTCCGTATTCATGGCCACCGCCATGTCCCAGATGACCTCGTGACGGTCCTTGTACTTCGGCGTGTGGAGGTCGAGGAATAGCCCCATCACCTGCGAGCAGCACGTCCCGAAGCGCACCGGCTTGGCGGTCTTGCTCTGCGCGATGCGCCAGATTTTGGCGTAGTCGAGCGGACGATGCTCGATCCTGTCCACGACGCGCGGCCAGCGCCACCCGGTATAGATCTCGTTCAGGAGCGTGCCCGGCGGATAGCGCAGCCAGGGCGATCGTGTCTCCTCGGACTGCAGGTAGTCGCCCGAGAACCCGGCCCAGCGTTGCAGCGGGTAGTGATGCCACGAGCGGCCCGCCATGTCGTCGTCGCAATGCAGATCGCCGTGCGTGAGGATGTCGATGCCGGCGCGCTCCTGGTCGCTCAGCACCGTAGCCATCGCATCCTGGAATTTCTCGCGGAAGCGCACGTCCATCATGCAGCTGTCGATCGGCCGGCCCCACATGCTGAGATCGAACCAGCGCGGCCGCGGCCAGGAGCCGGTGATCGTGCACGGGAGGATGCGATCAGCGGTAAGCGTGTACATACGCGGGTGAAGATGCAGCAGGCAGGACTAGGCGGCCAGTTGCGGTTAGCGTAGCCTTCCAACACCAAATGCGCTACCGCATCCTCGCCGACGGCATCATGCTGCTGCACTTCGCCTACATTGTCTTCGTGATCGGCGGGGCGTTGCTCGTGCTGCAGCGGCGCTGGTGGATGTGGCTGCACCTCCCCGCCGTGGCGTGGGGGGTCTGGGTCGAGTTCTTCGCCAAGACCTGCCCCCTGACGCCGCTCGAAAACGCCCTGCGTGCCCGCGCCGGTCAGGCCGGCTACGCCGGTGGATTCATCGATCACTACATCACGCGCCTCGTCTACCCGGACGGCCTCACCCCGCGTGGTCAGATCGCGCTCGGCGCCGTTGTGCTCGTCGTGAACGCCCTGCTGTACTGGTGGGTGTGGCGCCGCACCCGGGGCGCGGCGTGACGACATCACCACATTCGAGGATCGATTCGACATGACCCGCGGTCTCGCCGCAGCCACCGCCCTCGCGCTCTGTGCCTCCCCGCTCCCGGGCCAGGACTCCGTCGCCCCGCGCGCCGACTACGCCGCGACCGCGGCGCGGCTCGGGGCGTACATCACCCACGAGATGAAGGACAAAGACTTGTCCGCGGTGTCCATCGTTCTCGTCGACAAGGACACGACGGTGTGGGCGCGGGGGTTCGGGCACGCGAATCCGAAGGACAGTGTGGCGGCGACCGCGCGGACGATCTACCGCGTCGGATCGGTATCGAAGCTCTTCACCGACATCGCCCTGATGCGCCTCGTCGAGCGCGGCGCGCTCGACCTGGACGCGCCGGTCACCCGGTACCTCCCCGACTTCCACCCGGCGAACGCCTTCGGCGGCACGATCACGCTGCGCCAGCTGATGACGCACCACGCAGGGTTGGTCCGCGAGCCGCCCGTGGGCAGCTACTTCGATTCGACCGCGCCACCGCTCGCCGACGTGGTGGCCAGTCTCAACCGCACTGCCCTCGTCTACCGGCCGGGCTCGCGCTACAAGTACTCCAATGGCGCGCTGCAGGTCGTCGGGCTGGCGCTCGAGCGGGCGGCGGGCGAGCCGTTTCCCCGCTACATGCATGACTCGGTGCTCGTGCCCTTCGGCATGACGCGCAGCGCGTTCTTCGAGCCCGGGCCCGAGCTCGCTCCCGACGTGGCCACGGCGTTCATGTGGGCATCCGACGGACGGCGCTTCGCCGCTCCGACGTTCCACCGCAACGCGCCGAGCGGCACGCTGTACACGAGCGTGCTCGATCTCGGGAGGTTCCTGGCGGCGCTCTTCGCCGATTCGAATCCGGTGATCGGGCGTGCCACACTCGAGCGGATGTGGGTGCCGCAATTCGCCGACTCCGGGGCGACGGAGGGAAACGGCCTCGGCTTCTTCGTGTCACGCTTCGACGGGCACGCCCGAGTGGGGCACGACGGCGCGATCTACGGCTTCGCCACGACGCTCGCCGCGCTGCCCGACGAGCGCCTCGGCGTCGTCGTCGTGACGACCCTCGATGGCGCCAACAGCGTGACCGACCGCATCGCGGACGCGGCGCTGCACGCGATGCTGGCGGTGCGCGCGGGCGCGCCGATCCCGGAGCCGCCGGAAACCGGGCCCCTGGCGCCGGGAGCTGCGCGCTCGGCGGCGGGTCACTACGGACGCAGCGGGAAGAACGGGCGGACGGTCGACCTGCTCGAGCGCCAGAACGAGCTGTTTCTCGCGCGCGACGGCAGCGCCGTGCCGACACGGATCCGCGCGTTCGGAGACTCGCTGACCTTCGACGACGCGCTGACGTTCGGCGGCACCATTCGCCTGCTGCCCAACCAGGTGGTCGTGGGAAACGACACCTTCACGCGCATGGCCGAGCCGCCGCCCCCCACCGCGCCGACGCGTTGGGAACGCCTGTTCGGTGAATTCGGCTGGGATTACGAGACGCTGTTCATCTATGAGCGTCGCGGCAGGATGCACGCCTTGATCGAGTGGGTCGAGGATGACGCCCTGACCCGGGTGTCGGACAGTGTCTTCGCGTTTCCCCCGAGCAGCATGTACGTCGGCGAGCGGGTGACCTTCCTCGGTACTCGCCGCGGGCCGGCGACGGCGGCGGTGGCGGGCGCTGTGACGTTCCCGCGACGCGAGGTCGGCCCTCCGCCCGGCGGCCAGAAGAAGTTGCAACCCGTCCATCCCGTCGCCGAGCTGCTCGCCCTGGCGCACAGCGAGCGCCCCCCGGCCGAGAGCGGCAGTTTTCGCGCGCCCGACCTCGTCGATCTCGCGACGCTCGATCCGACGATCCGGTTCGACATCCGTTACGCCACTACCAACAATTTCCTGGGGAGCGTCTTCTACTCGACGGCGCACGCGTTCCTGCAGCGGCCGGCCGCGGCCGCGATGCTGCGGGCGCATCAGAAGCTGCGCGCCATGGGGTACGGCCTCCTGATTCACGACGGCTACCGGCCCTGGTACGTGACCAAGACGTTCTGGGACGCGACCCCACCGTCCGACCGGTGGATGGTGGCGAACCCCGCGAACGGCTCGCGCCACAACCGCGGCTGCGCCGTCGACCTCACGATCTACGACCTGCGTACCGGAAACCCGATCGACATGGGCGGGACCTACGACGAAGCGACCAAACGCTCGTACCCCGACTACCCCGTGACCACCGACCTGCAACGCTGGCGGCGCGAGCTGTTGCGGCGGGTGATGGAAGAGGAAGGGTTCACGCGCAACGTCGACGAGTGGTGGCACTTCGATTACAAGGACTGGCGCCAGTACCCGATCCTCAACCAGGCGTTCGCCGACCTGAAATGACCGAGCGCAGCGCGCTCCTCGCCGGCGCATCCGGCCTCGTCGGCAGCCGCTGCCTCAAACGGTTGCTGATAGAGCCGGCGTATACCCGTGTGATCACCCTGTCGCGACGTCCCCTGCCGCACGAGGATCCCAGGCTGGAGCAGCACGTCGTGGAGTTCGACCGGCTGGGGAGGGTGGGCTTCGAGTTCCCGCGCGCCGCCGACGTCTTTTGCTGTCTCGGAACCACGATGAAGCAGGCGGGATCGGAGGCGGCCTTCCGGCAGGTCGACTTCACCTACGTCGTGTCGCTCGCGAGTCTCGCCCTCGGCGCGGGGGCAAAGCAGTTCCTGCTCGTCAGCTCGCTCGGCGCGAGCCCGACCTCCCGGATCTTCTACAGCCGCGTCAAGGGCGAGACCGAAGCGGCCGTCACGGCGCTGCCATTCGAAGGCCGGCAGATCTTCCGTCCTTCGATCCTCGTGGGCGAGCGGGCGGAGCGGCGTGCCGGCGAATCGCTCGGGAGCGCAGTGCTGCGGGGAACGGCATTCGCGATGGTGGGGCCGTTGCGCAAGTACCGCCCGATTGCCGCCGCGACGGTCGCGGAAGCGATGGTGCGCGTTGCGCTTCGCGCGCCGCGCGGCATCAACATGTACGAATCGGACGAAATCGAGCGCCTCGGTTATATTCCACGCTCAACCTGAAACTCTCGAAGGGACGTATGGCAAATCCGGTGCTCAACGACAAGGCTTTTCAACGCGCCGACCAGTATGCGCAGGCCGCGACCGGCGAGGTGATGTCGGTCGAAGGCGCGATCAATAAGACGGCGTTGCTGTTACTGCTCGTCGTGGCGGGAGCGACGTGGGTGTGGACCCGCTACTTCCAGACGCAGGATCCCGCCGTCATCATGCCGTACCTGGTGGGCGGCTTGATCGGCGGGATCGCTGCGGCGCTCGCCACCATCTTCGTGCCGACGTGGGCGCGCATCACGGCGCCCGTCTACGCCGTCGCCGAGGGGCTGGCGCTCGGCGGGATATCGGCGCTCTATGAGCAGCAGCTGCACGGCATCGTCTTCCAGGCAATCGGCCTCACGTTCGGCGTGCTGGCCGTGATGCTGGTGCTGTATCGCTCCGGGATCATCAAGGTGACGGACCGATTCCGCATGATCGTCATGGCGGCGACCGGCGGCATCGCGCTGTTCTACCTCGTCACCATCGTCCTGGGCTTCTTTCATGTGTCGGTGCCGCTGCTGTACGGCGGCGGGACCGGGGCGATCGTCTTCAGCCTCGTGGTGGTCGCGATCGCGGCGCTCAACCTGGCGCTCGACTTCGACTTCATCGCCCGCGGCGCCGAGCATGGCGCCCCGAAGTTCATGGAGTGGTACGCCGCGTTCGGGCTGATGGTGACGCTGATCTGGCTGTACTTGGAGATCCTGCGGCTGCTGGCCAACTCGCGGCGCCGCTGACGAGACACGGATTCCAGGTGGGGAGAACGGCGGGCCTCGCGCCCGCCGTTTTTTTTTGCCCCTCTGGGAGACTCACGCCCGGTTCATCGTCGTTTCAAGGCCTGCGTACTAGCCTGAAGGCAACTCGAGGGAGGTGCGTATGAGCGCGAAAGAGTTGATCGAGGGCGCGATCGAGCAGCTACGCAGCAGCGCCAGCGTGAAGACGGTGTACGGCGATCCGATCGTCGTCGACGGGAAGACGGTGATTCCCGTGGCCAAGGTGGCATACGGTTTCGGTGCAGGTCACGGCAGCGGGACCCATGCGAAGAAGACCCCGGACGGGAAGGCCCCGGTCGAAGGCGAGGGTGAAGGGGCCGGGGGGGGCGTTGCCGCGAAACCGGTGGGCGTGGTGGAGATCACCGGTCAGGAAACGAAGTTCGTGCAGTTTGGGGCGCCCAGGAAGCTGATGATCACGGCGCTCGTCGGTGCCGGACTCGGGATCGGGCTGGGGCTGCTGCTCGGTCGCAGGTTCAGCAAGAACTAGGAGCCGCTCACGGCTCCTCGTCGCCGCGCAACCGCTCCAGCTCGCGGCGGTCGCGTTTGGTGGGTCGCCCCTTCCCTTCGTAGGCCGGTGGAGGGGCGATCCGCAGCTGCTGCGCCAGCCGCTCGCGCTCGGCCTTGCCGGCAGGATCCTCTTCGTACAACAGCGCGGCCTGTGCCGCCCGGCCGCGCTGTTGGCTCAACGCCCGCACAGTGAGCCGGAATTCGAATGGACTCTTTCTGACGCGGACGCGGTCGCCGAGGCCGAGGGCCTTCGCCGGTTTGGCACGCACATCGTTGACGTCGACCCGACCGGCCCTGATCGCCTGGGAGGCCTCGGCTCGGGTCTTAAAGAACCGAGCGGCCCAGAGCCATTTGTCCAAGCGAACGGCGCTGTCGGCCATCGGCTATCGGCTGTCGGCTTTAAGCTT
>CAZXKN010000061.1:0-4125 GCA_964641815.1 uncultured Gemmatimonadaceae bacterium
GGCCTACCTGCATGACATCGGCAAAGTTCTGGTCCCGCGGCAGATTTTGACGAAGCCGGGTAGCCTCGCGGCGGACGAGCTCAACGTGATTCGGACCCACCCACAACGCGGCCTGGAGCTGCTCGGCGCGACGCGGTTGCCGTGGGATGTCGCCCCGATTATCCGGTGGCACCACGAACGGCACGATGGCAGTGGCTATCCCGACCACTTGGGCGGGCTCGAGATTCCGCTCGAGGCGCAGATCATCGGGATCGTGGATGCGTTCGATGCGCTGACATCGACCCGGAGCTATCGCCCGGCGGTCACGCCATCACGGGCGCTTGCCGAATTGTCCCGGGAGCGCTCCAGTTGGCACCCCGACGTCTACCGGGCGTTCTTGAGCGCCTTCCGAAGGGTGCGCTGCCGGGTCGCCTGACGGCGGCTACTCCGGCAGCAGGGCGTGGCGCTTCAGAATCGCCACCGTCGAGTCGACCGGTAGCGCCCGAATCGTCCCCCGAAGCCCTCGCACCGTCTCCGCCTTGAATAGCGAGTTGTAGATCGCTTCTTCCGTCGCCTCGATGGCGGCTTCGAACAGCGGGGACATGGCGTCGTTGGTGACGACCGCGACGGTGTCGGTCAGGCGGGCGGTTGGGCGGTCCGGCGCTCCGGCGGACACCGCCGCACGGGATCTACCGACCGCCGGTCCGCCGGACCGGCCGTTCGCAAAGGCAATAACGAAGTCCCCACTCCCGTTGCCCATGCTGCTTCCCGTCCGCGCCAGACCGGCCAGCGCCCGCCGTCCCAGACGCTCCAGCTGCCGGTGGTCGAGCGGCGCGTCGGTCGCGACGACGATCATGACGCTGCCGTTCCCAAGATCTCCCTTGAGGTAGTACTGACCCAACTCGCGCCCCACCGGTGCTCCGGCGATGCTCAGCACGCCGCCGAAGTTCGTCTGCACCAGCACCCCGACGGTCCACCCGCCGAGCGCTGCGGGAATGCGGCGACTCGCAGTACCGATTCCCCCTTTCCATCCGAACGCGATCGTTCCCCGGCCTGCCCCGACGGAGCCCTCGGCGACGGGGCCGGGTTGGGCGCCGCGAATCGCCGTCAAGACATCCTGCTCGGTGATCGGACGGGCTCTGATGTCATTCAAGTAGCCGTCGTTCGTTTCGCCGACGACCGGGTTGGCAGATCGGACATCCTCGTTCCCCGGCAAGGCGAGCAGGTAGGTCAAGACGGCGTCCGCGGCGCGCGGGACGCACAGCGTACAGGTCAGCACGATCGGCGATTCCAGCTCTCCCAGCTCGTTCACCTGGGTCGAGCCGGCGAGCTTCCCGAACGCGTTGCCGACGACAACAGCGGCGGGGACCTTGTCCCGAAACACGTTGCCGTCGTGCGGGAGAATCGCCGTCACGCCGGTGTTGATCGAGTCGCCGCGGGCGATGGTGACCTGTCCGACCCGGACACCGGCGACATCGGTGATCGCATCGAGTGGACCTGAGGGGAGCACGCCGACGACGATGCCAAGGTCGCGGGCGCGGGGGCGAGACTGACCAACAAGCGGTGTCGCAAGGGCAAGCAGAAGGGCGAACGCGAAACGCGGAACGCGGAACGAATCGGGGAGGCGTGTGCACGATGCCCGCCCGACTGTTTCGCGTTTCGAGTTCCGCGTTCCGCGTTTGGACACCTCGTCTCCGATTGCGTGGCGTCTTCTCCGAAGCTACCATCCGCTTCGCATTGCCGCCCTTTGACAACCGAGGAACGCGTGACGGGAGTGAATGACGGGCAGGCCGCCCTGGAGCGCGGCCGTGCCGTGATGCTGGTGACGCCGCCGGCCGTGGAACAGGCCTTGGCGGTTTGGGACTTGTTAGCCCGGGAGCAGAACCCCGGGGTCGGTTTGCCCGGCCCGACGTCGGTGATCGTGTGCACCGACAGTGCCGCCGCCGAAGAGTGGGGCGATGCGGCACCCCAGAACCTGCTCGTGCACCCCGTTACCGCCCTCGGCCGCACCACCCGACTCCTCGCTGCCGGCGCCGTTGACGTCCTCGTTGGCACACCCGAAGACCTGCAAGCCCTCGCTCGTACCTCGACCCTCAAGCTCGAGGCCGTCACGAACGTCGTCCTCGCCTGGCCCGAGTGGCTCCTCGCCACTGACCGCCTGGGGCCGCTCGAACACATTCTCGGGGAGACGCGCGAGGCCCGCCGTATCATCCTCGCGTGGAATCCCGCAGCCCTGGATGACGTGATCGAGCGCTATGCCCGGCGCCCGCACGTCATCGGCGACCTGCCGTTGGGCGACGACGCCCGTCCCCTTCCCCCCGTGGGACCGGCCCGGTACGCGATCGTCCCCGCGCCGCGGCGGGCGGCGGTGCGCCGCGACGTCCTCGACGCGATCGACCGCCCCCGGGTGACGACCTGGCGGCGCGGCGCGAGCCCCGAAGCCGGTGACGTGATCGTGTGCCTCGACCTGCCGTCGCGGGCCGAGCTCGCCGAGATCGCGAGCCGCGGGGCGGCGGTGCTGCTGTTGAGTCCCGCGCAGCTGCCCTACGCCCGCACGATCGCGGCGCCCCTCACCGCCCTGCCGTTGCATGCCGCCCGCGCGAAAGCCGCGACCGACGCCGATCAGCTGCGCGAGCGCGTAGTGGCGCGTCTCGAGTCCGGCGGCCTCGAGGCGGAGCTGGGACTGCTGGAGCCGCTGCTGGAGCGCTATGACGCAGCCGAGGTTGCGGCGGCGTTACTCGCTGTCGGCTTTCGGCCTTCGGCTGTCGGCGGTTCTCAGCCGATCGCCGACAGCCGACAGCCGACGGCGCCTCAGGAAGAGTGGGTGAAGGTGTTCGTGAACGTAGGAAAGAAGGACCGCGCCAGTGCCAAAGACCTGGTCGGCGCGCTGACGCGGGAAGTCGGCCTGGCGCGCACGGACATCGGACGCATCGAGCTGCGCGATGCCTTCTGCCTCGTGCACCTCGCGCCGCACGCCGCCGATGCGGCGATTCGCGGGCTATCGCGCGTGGCGATCCGTGGCCGCCGCGTCAGCGCGCGGCGCGACCGCGAGGCGTGACATGCCCGCGGCCCTGGAGGGGATTCGCGTCCTCGACCTGTCGCGCGTTCTCGCGGGACCCTGGGCCAGCCAGGTGCTCGCCGACCTCGGCGCGGACGTCATCAAGGTGGAGCGGCCAGGCACCGGGGACGACACCCGGCACTGGGGCCCGCCGACGCTGACGGATGGATCCGGGGATGCCGCCTACTTCCTGAGCGCCAATCGCGGCAAACGCTCGCTCACCGTCGACTTCGCGAGAGTGGAAGGGCAAGAGATCGTGCGGCGGCTCGCCCGGGATTCCGACGTGCTGCTCGAGAACAACAAAGTCGGAGACCTGGCGCGATACGGTCTCGGCTACGCCGACCTCGAGAAGCTCAATGCTCGACTCATCTACTGCTCTATTACGGGATTCGGTCAAACGGGGCCGTACGCGCGGCGCGCCGGCTATGACTTCGCGATTCAGGCGCTGGGCGGACTGATGAGCGTCACGGGGGAGCGGGACGGCCGGCCGGGTGCCGGACCCCAGAAGGTCGGCGTCGCGGTGGCGGACGTGATGGCAGGGCTTTATGCCGCGATCGCAATCCTCGGCGCCCTGGTGCAGCGCTCCGGCACAGGGCGCGGCGCCTACATCGATCTCGCGCTGCTGGACGTGCAGGTGGCCACGCTGGCCAACGTGGCCCTCAACTATCTCGTCTCCGGAGACGTCCCGCTGCGGTGGGGAAATGCCCACGCCAACATCGCGCCCTATCAGGTGGTGCCGACCGGCGATCGCCCCATCGTCGTCGCGGTCGGGAACGACGCGCAATTCGCGAAGCTGTGCGACGTGCTCGGCTCGGGCGCCCTCGCGCGCGACGCCCGGTTCCGGACCAACGCGGACCGCGTGCGGCATCGCGAGGCACTCGACGCCGAGCTCGAGCGCTTGCTCCCGGTGCGGCCCGCCGCGGCGTGGCTCGCCGCACTCGAAACGGCGGGCATCCCGGCAGCCCCGATCAACGACGTCGCACAGGTCTTCGAAGATCCGCAGGTGCGCCATCGCCGCCTTCGCATCGATGCCGCCCGCTCGGGGGGCGGCACGGTGCCGCTCGTCGCGAGTCCGCTGCGCTTGTCGG
>CAZXKN010000062.1:0-14249 GCA_964641815.1 uncultured Gemmatimonadaceae bacterium
AGACTCGTCCGTTCAAATCCGCAACTCGCAATCCGCATTCCGCAAATGTCTCATGAGAGTCGGCGTCGACGTCGGCGGCACGTTCACCGATCTCGTCGCCGTGGCGCCCGATGGCGCGCTGGACATCCGCAAGGTGCTGAGCACGCCCGACGATCCGTCCATCGGCTTGTTTCAGGCGTGCGACGCCATGGCCAGGCCGCCCGGGGTCGCGATCGAGCTGCTGGTGCACGGCACCACGATCGCGACGAATGCGCTGCTCGAGCGCCGCGGAGCGCGCACCGCCCTCGTCACGACCGCCGGCTTCGAGGATCTGCTCTGGCTGCGGCGCCAGGACCGCGCGGCCCTGTACGATCTCGGTCTCGATCATCCCCCGCCGCTGGTGCGTCGTGAGGACGTCGTCGGTACCACCGAGCGTGCCGGCCCCGACGGCGTGATCACTCCGCTCGTCGACGAAGAGGTGGAGCGTGTCGTGGCGGCGGTCCGCGCCATCAATCCCGAAGCGGTCGCCATCGTCTTTCTGTTCGCCTTCCGTCATCCCGGTCACGAGCGCCGCGTCGCGGCCGCGCTGCGCGCCGCCCTGCCGCGCACTCCCGTGGTCGCGAGTCACGAGGTGTTGCCGGTGTTCCGCGAGTACGAGCGCTGCGCCACGACGTCGGCCGAAGCCTATCTGCGGCAGCTCGTGGGCGGCTACGTGACGCGGGCCGAAGCGGCGGCGGCGTCGCGCAACATCGCCGCCTTCCGGTTGATGACGTCCGGCGGCGGCACCGTGACCGCGGGCGTCGCGGCGCGGTCCGCGGCCTCGCTCGCCCTGTCGGGCCCGGTCGGCGGCGAGGTGGGCGCGCGGGTGCTCGGCGCGGTCGCGGGGCACGCCGACCTCCTCACTCTCGACATGGGCGGCACCAGTGCCGACGCGAGCCTGGTCCAGGGAGGGGAAGCGCGCGAGGAGGGGTCGACGGTCGTCGGCGGCGTGCCGCTCGCCGTGCCGGCGGTCCTGATCGAGACCGTCAGCGCAGGCGGCGGCAGTATCGCCTGGGTGGACGACGCCGACGCCTTGAAGGTCGGGCCCAGGAGCGCCGGTGCGCTCCCGGGACCGGCGTGCTTCGGACGCGGTGGCACAGAGCCAACGGTGACCGACGCGTGCCTCATGTTGGGATGGCTCGACCCCGACTGGGCCCTCGCTGAAACGGTGCATCTCGACGTGGCGGCGGCAGAGCGTGCCCTCGAACCGGTGGGGCGGAGGTTCGACGGCGACGTGCGCCGCGCCGCCCGAGGGATCGTCGACGTCGCGACGGCCGTCATGGCACGCGCGCTGAAGCGCGTCAGCGTCGCCCGCGGCGTCGACCCGCGACGGCTCACCTTGGTCCCGTTCGGCGGCGCCGGGCCGCTGTTCGGCTGCGCGCTCGCCGATCAGCTCGGCATGCGGACGGTGCTGGTCCCGCCGCATCCCGGCGTGTTATCGGCACTGGGGCTCGCGTCCGCCGCCGAACGGGTGGAGCTGGTCGAGGCGCTGCATCGACGGGCGGGGGCCGCCGAGCGGCCGGCCATCCTCGCCGCCTTCACCGAGCTGGAGGCACGCACCGGCGCGCTGCTGCCTGGGGCCGCCCTGCAGCGGCTCGCCGACTGCCGCTACGTGGGGCAGGGATACGAGATCACCGTGCCGTTGACCAACGGCGAGCCCGACGGTATCGAAGCCGCGTTCAACGCGGCGCATCGCGCGCGCTACCGGCATGGCGGTGTCGAAGGGCCGGTGGAGATCGTCAACCTGCGCGTCGTCGCCGAGCGTCCCGCGCCGGCTCCCGCGCTCGGGCGGCGCGTCGGGATCGGTCGGCCCACGCCGGGATGGCGTCGCATGGTGGTGAAAGGAGAGCGTGTGCGTGCGCAGGTCTGGCCGCTCGGCGAGCTGCCGCCGCGCATTCGCATTCCGGGGCCGGCCGTGCTCGCCGGCCCCGATGCTACGGCGCTCGTCGAGCCAGGGTGGCGCGGCACCGTGCACCAGAGCGGCGCTGTGCTGCTGGAGCGCCAGTGACGCTCGACGCCGTCGCGCGTGAAGTGATGGCGCATGCCTTCGCGGGGATCGCCGAGGAGATGGGGCTCGTCCTCATTCACTCGGCCGTGTCGCCGAATATCCGCGAACGGCGCGACGCCTCCGCGGCGCTGTTCGATGCCCGTGGCGACATGATCGCGCAGGCCGCGCATATCCCCGTTCATCTTGGCGCCCTGGCGGATGCCGTGCAGGCGGTCCGCGCCCAGAAGCCGCAGCCGGGAGAGCTGTACATCCTGAACGACCCGTACGCCGGCGGCTCACACCTGCCCGACCTGACGCTCATCGGGGTCATCCGCACCGTCGACGGAATCGGCGGTTACAGCGTCGTGCGGGCGCACCACTCGGATGTGGGCGGAGCGACGCCCGGGAGTATGCCGGCGGGAGCGCGGGAGCTGTTTGCGGAGGGAGTCGTCCTGCCACCGGTGTTGTTCACACCGGAAGTCGAGCGGTTGGTGCTCGCCAACGTCCGGACGCCCGAGGTGCGCCGCGCCGATCTGGCGGCGCAAAAAGCCGCGGTGGAGCGTGGGGCAGAGGGGATGTGGTCGCTTGCGGCGCGGCATGGCTGGGCATTCCTGCACGACGCGGCACGGGCCCTGATGGACGATGCGGAAACGCGCGCGCGGGCGGTGCTCTCCCGCGTGTCGCTCGGCTCCCAGGGACCGGCGGTGGCGACCGATTTCCTCGAGGGCGACGGGATCAGTGACGCCGACATTCCCATTCGCGTCACCGTGACCATCGAGGACGGTCGGTTGCTCGCCGACTTCACCGGGACCGCTGCCGCCGTCCCCGGCAACGTCAACTGTCCGATCGCCGTGACCCACGCCGCGGTGTTGTTCGTCGTGCAGACGATCATCGGGGCGGAGATCCCGATGAACGCAGGCGTCGCACGGGCGGTGCGCGTCACAGCGCCGGAAGGGTGCCTCGTCCATGCGCGGTGGCCTCATGCCGTGGCGGCCGGCAACGTCGAAACGTCACAGCGCATTGCCGACGCCGTGTTCCGGGCGCTCGCTGCCGGCGGTGTGCCGGTGCCCGCGCAGGGTCAGGGCACGATGAACAACGTGACGCTGGGCGGGCGGGGCTGGACGTATTACGAGACGTTGGGCGGTGGCCAGGGAGCGGGTCCCAACGGCGCCGGGGCGTCCGGCGTCCACGTCGGGATGTCGAACACCCGTAATACGCCGATCGAGGTGCTCGAGCTCGAATGTCCGGTGCGCGTGCGACGCTATGGGTTACGCGCAGGGAGCGGCGGGACGGGGCGCTGGCGTGGCGGTGCCGGCGTCGTGCGGGAACTCGAGCTGCTCGTCCCTGCGGAGGCCAGCATCCTCTCCGAGCGCCGGCGGCATCCGCCGCGCGGCTCCGCCGGCGGCGGCGACGGGTCCTGCGGCATCAATCTGAAGAACGGTGCGCCCCTGCCCGCGAAGGTGAACGTCTCGCTCGCCGCGGGGGATGTGCTGCGCATCGAGACGCCCGGAGGCGGTGGGTGGGGCAACGAACCATCAGCGACGAGGAGTGGAGCATGACCTACGCATTGGTGGCGGTGTTGGGTCTGGCAGCCGGCGTGATCTCCGGTCTGTTCGGCGTGGGCGGCGCGATCGTGGTCGTGCCCGGCCTCGTGCTGCTGGCGAAGCTGCCCCAACACACCGCGAACGGGACGTCGCTCGGGGCGCTGCTCCTGCCGGTGGGGTTGCTGGGGTTCCTGCAGTACTACAAACGCGGACAGGTGAATCTCGCCTATGCGGCGCTCATCGCCGTCGGGTTACTTCTGGGCGCGCTGCTCGGCGCGAAGCTCGCACAGAGCGTCTCGGACACGACGCTGCGGCGCGCGTTCGGCGTGTTCCTGGTGTTCGTCGCCGGCAAGCTGCTGTTGAGTTGACGGGGACCCGTCCACCCGGCCAACTTCCCTGACGGTACCCGCGCCCCAGTGCTGGAGGAGCCATGACCAACCCCACGCCGGACAGCGGCGCCCTTCCCGGGACGCGGCGCTCCGATCCCGCGGCCTTCTTCGCCGCGGTGCAGGAGCCGTCGGCCGACCGCGTCAAAGCCATCCTCGCTGACGATCCTACTCTGGTCTCGACCCGCAACGAGGGTGGCACCGCACTGCACTTCGCGGCGATCGCCAACGACCGACGCATGGTCGACACCTTGCTGGCCGCTGGGGCCGACCTCAACGCCCGCGACGATACCTACCAGATGACGGCGATCGGCTGGGCCAACGAAGAAGGCCACGTCGAGATGGTGCGGTATCTCTACGAGCGCGGCGCCGAGGTCGACCTGCACCGGGCGGCCGCGTACGGATTGCTCGATCGCGTCAAAGAGCTCGTGAAGGGTCCACGGCGTCAGGTCAACGCCCTGGTGGGCGGATGGACCGCGCTGCAGCTTGCCACGGTATGGGGCCATCCCGAGGTCGTCGAGCTGCTGCTGTCGCGCGGCGGCGACCCACTCGTGAAGGACCCCTACGGTCGCACCACGATGGAGATTGCGCGCGCGCAAATCGACAGCGGCGGCAAGAGCACGCCGCTGGTGCGCGACGAGCGACGCCAGGCGATCCTGGCGGGGTGCGCGAAGATTCTGGAGCTCCTGGCGCAGCGCGGCACGCGCTAGCCATCGAGGAGGACGCATGCGGTGGAGCGCTGGGGCGGACAGCTCGGATGTCGAGGATCGGCGCGGCGAAACCGGCGGTGGAGGCGGCTTCGGCGGCGGCGGGTTGCGTCTGGGCCTCGGCGGATTCGTCGTCCTGCTGGTGCTGAGCCTGTTGTTCCGCCGCAACCTCTTCACGCTGCTCGACAGCAGCGCAACGGGCGGCGTCCCGGCGACGGTGGTGGGCGACAGCGTTGTCACCACGCCGCGCGAGGACACGTTGGTGCAGTTCGTGACCTTCGTGCTCGACACGGCCCAGGCGACGTGGACCGGGCTGCTCGCGCAGCAGGGAACGCCGTATCAACACGCGCACCTCGTGCTGTTCCGCGACGGCATCAATTCGGCCTGCGGCTTCGCCGAGACCGCGAGCGGTCCGTTCTACTGTCCCGGCGACAACAAGGTCTACATCGACCTCGGTTTCTACGACGAGCTGCGGGATCGCTTCGGCGCGCCGGGGGAGTTCGCCGAAGCGTACGTGCTCGCGCACGAGCTGGGTCATCACGTGCAATGGCTGCTCGGGACCGAGCAACGCGCCCACGGCGGCGGCAACGACGCGTCGGTGCGGCTGGAGCTGCAGGCCGACTGTTACGCCGGCGTCTGGGGATACGAAGCGGGGCGCGAGGGCATCGTCGAGCCGGGAGACCTGCAGGGCGGCTTGACGGCCGCCGCGGCGGTGGGGGACGACCGCTTACAGCGGATGGCGACGGGCCACGTCAACCCGGAGAGCTTCACGCACGGGACGTCGCGCGAGCGCGTGGCGTGGTTCAAGCGAGGGTTCGAGACCGGCCGGCTCGATGCCTGCGATACGTTTTCGGGGTCCGTCGATATCGGCCAGTAGTCAGGCCGATTCGACCTCGATCGCGAAGATCTTCGCGTCGATGAACACGCGGAACAGATCGCCATCCAGCTGTCCGGGGGTGACCAGATCCCGGTGCATGATATCCAGGGCGTTCTCCGGCATCACTTTCTTCTTGTACGGCCGGTCCTGCGCAACCAGCGCATCGTAGATGTCGCTGATCGTCATCATACGGGTCTGAATCGGTATCGCGTCCCCTGAGATGCCGCGGGGGTACCCGGTGCCGTCGAGCTTCTCGTGGTGCCCGTACGCGATGATCGGGATGCGGGACAGCTCCGGTGTCCACTTGATCTCCTGCAGGAAATTCCACGTGTGTTCCACGTGGCCCTCGATCTCCTTGCGCTCGGCGTCGTCGAGGCTGCCTTTGCGGATCGTCAGATACCGCACTTCCTCGGGCGTGAGCAGCGGCCGGTCTTGCCCTTCGATGTCCAGATAGGTGCGGCCCCCGAGCTGGGCCAGGTCGGCCGCGCTCTCGGCCGGCAGGAGATTCGGCTCGTTGGCCGCGACCACCGAGCGCAGGAACTGATCGAGCCGCTCGACGTCGCGGCGCTGGTCATCATCGAGTTTCGCGAGAAAGTCGGGGTACCCGTCCCGGCCATACTTCTCGAGAAACTCGACCCGGGCGCGCCAGAAGTCCCGTTCCATGCTGCGGCGCACGAAGGCGTGGCGTTGCTTGATGAGCTCCAACCGGTCGGGGTAGAGTTTCTTGGCTTTCTGGAGCACGTCCTCGCGCACGCCGACCTTCCCGAAATCGTGCAGCAGTCCCGCGTATTCGATCTCGCGCAGCTGGTCATCGGTGAAGTGCGTCGCGACGAAGGGTCCATCGGAGACGCGGTCGACCGCCTTCGCCAGTCCGACGGTCCGGCCGGCCACGCGCTTGGAATGCCCCTTGGTGATCGGGTCGCGCTGTTCGATCGCCTGCACCGAGGCGTCGACGAACTCCCGGAACATGCGGTTGATGCGCTGATACAGCTGGGCGTTCTCGATCGAGACGGCCGCCTGGCCCGCCAGCGCGGTGACCAGCTCGACCGCGCGCCGGGAGAAGGGCACCACCTCGCGCTGCACGTCCTCCAGGGTGGCGAGCTGCGCGTCGTAGGTGCGCTTGCGGTTGATCAGCTGCAGCACGCCGATGATGATCTCGCGATGGTCCTTCATCGGGATCACCAGCATCGACTTGGAGCGGTACCCGTAGCGCTCGTCGAACGAGCGATTGATCGTGTACTCGACGTCCGGGGGCAGGAAATAGGCGTCGTCGATCACCAGCGGCTCGCCCGTCGTCGCCGCGTAGCCGGCGAGGCTGGTGCGGTCGAGCCGCATCGTCGATTCGCGAAACGGGAGATCCGGTTTGGTGAAGTTCTGCGCCACCATGAACCGCATCCGCTTGATCCCGGTGTCCTCGTCGGTCTCCACGAGGTACAGGCTGCCGGCATCGGAATTGGTGATGCGCCGCGCCTGGTCGAGGATTAGCCCCAGCAGTTTCTTCGTGTCGCGCTCCGTCCCGAGCGCTGTGCCGATGCGCGTCATCTCGCCGACCTCGCGACTGCGCTGCGCCGCCTCGGCGCGCGCCCGGCCGGTCTCGACGCGCGCCGCCGCTTCGCGGTAGCCGGCCCGGATCGAGACGAGCAGCTGGCGCTGCCCCGCCGGGAAGCGGACGAAGCCGGTCAGCAGCTCGGAGGGCAGCCCGTCGGGCACGTCGTCCTCGCCCTCGCGGCCGATCGCGACGATCGCTCCGCCGGCGTCGACGAAGGCGCGCAACGCTTCCACGGAAAAGGCACTGCGCGTATCGGGATCCAGCAGGAAGACGGTCGGCCGGTCGTCGGGGACGAGGTCGCGGCCGCCGCTGACCGACCGCGTCTCCACCCGCGCCGCCTCGAGGGCCGCAGCGAGCGGAGCCGGCGACCAGGTCGCGGGATGCAGCAGCAGGTAGGTCATGGCCGCGTCGAGTCCTTCGGGTCCGTCGCGTGGGCCGCGGCGGGACGCACCGTGTCGGGGGCGAGCGGTTTGACCCCGGTGAGGAGGCGGTAGGGCCGGCGCGACACCTCTTCGGTGAGGTGATTGAGCTGTTTCGTGAGCTCCGTGAGGTTGCCGACGGCGGTGCGGATATCCTGACGGTTTTCGGCGGTCATCTGGCTCGCCTGGGCGGCGAGCGAGTCGACTCGCAGCAGCACCCGGTTGGAGAGTGCCAGCGCTCCCGACACGGAATCCGCGAGACCGGGATCGAGGCGTTGCACCAGCGCGTTGACGCGGTGCATCGTCGTCGAGACATCGGCGAGCGTCGCCTGCACGTTCGGCTTGACGTCCCTGATCAAGCCGTTGGTCTGGGCGAGGATCGCGTCGACGTGCTCGAGCGATTGATGGGTGCGGTGCAGCACCTCCTCGACTTCCTTGGAGAGGCTCTGGGCCACCTGGGCGACTTGATCGAGAACGGGGATCTTGCGCTCCGAGTCGATCGTGTCGCCGGCGGCGAGGAGGCCGGCTGCGCGTGCGGACGTGTCCGGAAACACGAGGCGGATCAACACCGATGGAGAGAACTGGTTCGCCGGCTCGAGCTGGCCGCTTGTGCCCCTGGGGAGACGCACATCGGCACCGCCGGCGAACCGCTCGATCATCGAGAGCCGGGCCACAAAGGAGATCGCGTGGCTCCGGGAGTCGACCCGCGGCGACACCCGGGTGACGCGCCCGACCTCGAGCCCCTGCAGGAACACACGACTGTCGGTGCTCAGGCCGTCGGCGCTGCTGGCCCGGAGGTAGAGGTCGTAACGCCGCTCGCCCCAGCCGCTGGTGGCGAGCAACGCCCCCACCACGACGGCGAGGGCGCCGACGATCACGAGTCCCACAATGAAGTCCTGCCGGGGTGATTCCACGCTTCCTCGCCTCAGGCCGTTTCCAGCTCCAGGGTGCCGGCGCGCGTCAGTCGGTACACCCGGTCGCAGCGCCGCTGGACGACGGTCGGGATCTCCTGGCCGGTGATGAGAATCGAGCGCCGGGCGCCCTCGGCCGTCTCCCCCCCACGCGCGATCTCGAGCAGCTCCGCGGATGCCCGCGCCGTGATGCCGTCGAACGGCTGCTCCAGCACGAGCAGCAGCGGGTCGAAGGCGATCGCCCGCGCCAGGGCCGCGCGGCGGCATTCTTCCTCGTTGGCTTGCGCCGGCCGCCGCTCGGCCGCGGCGCCGAGCCGTACGGCGACCAGGATCACCTTCACCCGGCCGTCGATGTCGTACGGCGTCGCGTCGCTGCCGAATCGCAAGGGAAGAGCGACATTGTCGCGCAGCGAGAGATTTTGCAGCAACCCATCACCGGCAGGAAGGTACCCGACCCGGCGGCGGAAGGCCAAACGCTCCCGCTCCGGCAACGCCTCGACGTCCGTGTCGTAGGTGCGCACGATCCCGGCGCGGGGCCGCTCGAGGCCCATGGCGTAGCCCCCCAGCCGGTCCACGCCCGAGTCCTCGTCCCCCAGGACTGCCACCGTCTGGTGGGAGGCGACGCTGAGGGTGAACGGCTCCCGCTCGCGGGCGCTCAAGGGGATGTGCTCGAAGGCGAGGGGGACGGTCACCGGGGACTCAGCTGATGGCGACGAACAGGGCGGAGCAGATGAACACGCCGACGATCGACGCCACCGTGGCGCGGCTCACCGCAATCGGCACCTCCGTTGCCGCGCGGCGCACCGAAATCCCGAAATAACTCGGCAGGATCCCGACGATGCAGCCGAACGTCAGCGCCTTGGCGACGGTGAGCCACACATCGCCCGGGGAAAGCGATTGCAGCACGATCTGCGTGTACCGCGTCCCCGTCATGCCGTTGAAGCTGGCCGCGGCAAATCCGGCGAAGATGGCAACGATGTCGAACACCACGAGCAGCGCGAACACGCTCATGACCGCGCCGATGAAGCGCGGCAACACGAGGTACTGCCGCGGGTCGATGCCCATCCCTTCGAGTGCGCGCACCTCGCCCATCACCTTGTTGGTCGCGAGCTCAGCGGCGATGGCGGTCCCGGAGCGGCCCACGATGGCAAGCGCGGTGATCAGCGGCCCCAGCTCGCGCACGATCGCCACCACCATCAGGGTGCCGATCAGCCCGGTGGCACCGATCTGGCCCAGCTCGCGAACCGCCTGCGAGATGACGAGGAAGGAGAGAATCCCCGACAGCAGCACGACGAGGCCGATCGCGTGCACCGCCGTAAACCGGATCTGATTGAGGGTGACGCGGAGCACGACCGCGCGCCCGGCGCGGGGCAGGGCCAGGGCGGCGCGCGCCCCGCCAAAGCCGAAGCGCGCCAGCGCTCCCACCTGGGAGAGCCAGCGCGCCGCGACGCCGCCGATCTGGACGATCGGACCGGAGCTCACCAGCCGGTCACGAATTCTGCTCCCGCTTCAGGCCGTCCTGGGCCTCCGCGTACGCCGGGAAAGCCGCGATGGCGCGCTGGTACATCTCGATCGCCTTGTCCTTCTGGCCGCGATCGTGGTACAACAGCGCCCGGCTGTAATAGGTCAGCGCTTCGGTCGGCACCTGGCGGCTCATGCGCTGCTCCGACACCTGGCGCGGCAGGGGCGGCAGGTTCAGATCCTTGTTCAACGCCTGCGACAGGTTGCGCACCAGGTCGAACAGGTGCTCGCGCTGCATCGTGACCTTCTCGGTCTTGATGATCTCGGAGGTCTCGACGTTCACGACCCGCACGTCCACGCGAAAATCGCCGTACAGATCGACGAAGCTGCCCATCACGGCGTAGCGCGCGCCCACGAGCTTGCCGATCTTCGCCGCGGTCTGATCGTCGACGCGGCCCGAGGCACCGAGGTTCTGCTCGTCGACGAGCTTCTGGATGTTCTCGCGCTCCACGACACGGAGCGCCGGATTCGCGCCCAGCTCCGAGATCAACATCCCGGCCATGCCGCGCTCCAGGGCGTCGTAATCTTCTTTCTGCGCCCCGTACGACCCGCCGTTCGAGAACGCGAAGATGGCGATGCCGGGTCGCGTGTCATTGCCGCCGCCCTGGCCGGCCAGCGCCGACACACCGACCGACAGGCCCAACCCGAGCAGGGTGATGACTGAACGCATCCGCATAAGTTCTGCACCTCGATCTAGAGAGACAGTCGCATGCCTTCCTGTGCCACGGCGACGTCCGTCGTCGCGCCGCGTTGCTGGGCCGCGCCGCGCGCCGCCGCATGCAGCGCATCCATCGCGCCGTCGTCGTGCTCAGGCTCGTGGTGGAACAGGACCAGCTTGCCGGCTCCCGCCTCCACTGCGAGCTCCACCGCTTCTTCGTACGACGAATGTCCCCAGCCGCGGTGCGTATCCAGCTCCGCCGGCGTGTACATCGCGTCGTGAATCAACAGATCCACGCCCTTCAGAAACTGCACCAGATCCCGGCGCCAGCTGCCAGGCGTGCCGTAACTGCCGCCCGGGCCCAGCTCGTTATCGGTGACGTACGCCATGCTCCGCCCGCCGACCTTCGGCTTGAGGCGATAGGCCAGCGTCGTGCCCGGATGGCGCAGCTGCATCGCCCGCGCCTGGAACGGCCCGACCGTGAACTCGACCCCCGGCCGAACCTCCTCGAGCGACAACGTCGCCGACACCGCCGTCAGCGGCACCGGGAACACCGCCGGATCCATCTGCAGATGCAGGATCTCGTCCAACGATGTCGTCCCCTGCTTCGATCCCCAGATGCGGACCGTATTGCCCGGCGCGAAGAACGGCTTGAAGTACGGCAACCCCTGGATGTGATCCCAGTGGGTATGCGACAACAAGATCTCCGCCTTCACGGCGCCGTTCTGCCGCTCGACCAGAGTCAGCCCGAGGCCGCGGATCCCGGTCCCGGCGTCCAGAATCACGAGCTGCCCGCCGGGCCCTTCCACGGCCACGCAAGACGTATTCCCGCCGTAGCGCGCGGTCTGGGGCCCGGGGGTCGGGATCGAGCCTCGCGTCCCCCAGAATGTCACCGTGTAGGCCACGCGGTCGGGCATGCCCAATTGATCGCTAAGTTACGGAAAATCGGGGACGTAGGACAAGTTGCGCGCTCACCGGTGCGGGGTGACCAGGCTCACCGGCCTACGAACGTCCGGATGCGGATTCCAGCGCGGAGCGGTCACGAATCACAATGTCGCGCCGCGATACCTCGATGTAGCCCTTATCCACCAGTTCCCGCATGGTGCGGCTCACGGTCTCGCGCGACGATCCGATCATCTGGGCGATGGTGTGGTGCGTGAGGCGGCGCGTGATGCGCTCGCCGCCCGCCTCGTCGGCGAGATCGAGCAGCAGCCGCGCCACGCGTCCATTCACGTCGAGCAGCACGAGGCTGCCCACCTTCTCGTCGACGCGGCGCAGCCGCCGCGTCAGCTCCCGCAGCATCGCCAGCGCGATGGCCGGCGTCTGCATCAGCAGGCCCTGGAAATCTTCGCGCCGCAGCACCAGCAGCGTCGAGTCGCCCATGGCGATGACGTGGGCCGAGCGCGGCTCGTCGTCGATCAGCGCCATCTCGCCGAAGAAGTCGCCTTCGCCGAGCACCGAGAGGATCACCTCGCGGCCATCTTCGCCGATCAAGACGACTTTCACCTGCCCCTGTTTGACGACGTAGAGCGCGTCGCCCGGATCGTCCTCGAACAGGATCACCGAGTTCTTGGGATAGGCGCGCTCCCGCGCAACCTCGATCACCCGCGTGAGGTCGACCTGGGACAATTGACTGAAGAGCGGAACCTTCTGTAGCGCGGCTTCTGCGGACACGCCGAGCTCCCCTATCCGGGCTCTAGATGTTGGGGGCAAGCTTATGCCCCGGTGCCTTCGGTGTCAATTCGCCCCGGGACTGCGTGCGAGCCTCAAGTCGCTGTATCGGCTCGACTTCCCTGCGTGGCGACCACCCGGCGCCGCTGCGACCAGAGGTATCCCGCCGCCCCGAGAAACAGCGCGAACGCCCATCCCAGCGGCACCGGGCGCGCGGGAACGCTGAGCCCGGTCGTGGTGGCGCGCTCGCCGCGTTCCGCCGTGACGCTGGCTGCGAAGCTCGCGGCCAGCCGCCGTTCGGCTCGTACGCCGACCCAGCTGCCGGCGCCCTGGGCATAGATAGCTGGACTGCCGTCCCCCGCCAGCACGTGCCAGCCTGGAGTCCGGGGCCAATAGATTCCGCGCCACCGCCCCGACGCGTCGCGCGCGAGGAACACGGTATCGACCGTTCCCGCGGGACCCGTGACGAGCGTCGTCGTGAGCGGGCGCTCGGTCGCGGCTTCGAGGGCGACCGGCCGGCCGACGATCCAGGGGCCCGGCGTGGCGATCGACCAGCGAGGCGCGTCGCGACTCGCAGCGGCCGTCGCCGCGAGCAACCGGGACCAGTACGTCGCATACGTGTCCGAGAGGCCCGAGCGCCGCCACCGTGCCGTCCCGGTAATGAGGCTCAAGGTCACGCGCCCGGCGCCGCGCGGAGCTACCTGGGCGAGCGCATGGCCGAAGCCGTCACTGATCAGTGTCGCGGCACCGAAGCGATCGACCAGAGCGTACGGCTCCGCTGCCACCGCCGCAGCGGGCTGCTCTCGCGCGCCGTGATCCTGCCACACCGGCCGCACCAGCCGCTCCTCGAGATCGCCGCGCCGCTGCTCCGCGAAGTCGAGGAAGAAGTCGCTGCGAGCCGTGTCGGGAACGAGCAGCACGCCCAGGCCGTCGACTTCCACCGCGCGATGCAGCGCCGCGCGCTCCGCGGCGCCGAGGCCGGCCAGCGTGCGGCCGTCGATCATCACGATGTCGAACTGGGAGAGCAGGGGACCGGTGAGCACGTCGAGCGAAGTGCTCGGACGATTGACGAACTCGCGATGGACGCGGTCGCGGCTCACCGTGGAGCGGACGGCGACGGCCCCGCCACGCCGCGCCAGCCAGTCGCGCAACACCGTGGTTTCCGGCCGCGGCGCGCTCTCGAGCACCAGCACGCGCCAGACGGGAGGTGCCGCGACGTCGACGCCGAGCGTCTCCGCGACGGCCGCACCGCGCACGCGCACGGTATACAGGATCCGACCCTCCGCGCGCGGCCGCGTCTCCAGATGAAAGGCGCCGGTGGAGTCGACGGCGCTGCTATCGACGATCCCCGTGGGGTCGACGAGCTCGATCGTCGATCTCGGGCGGGCGGAAAACTTCCCATCGATGGTCAGCCGATCGCCCAGGACGACTTGTGCGGACCAGCCGGCACGCTCGAAGCCCGCGGGCAGGGGCGCCGCGTGAACGGTGACGGGGATCGATTCCAGTCTCACCCAGTCATCAGCGTCGAGCCCCCAGCCGACGACGTGCAGGCGCCGCATTCCGTCCCGATGGGCGAGCGCGTCCGCCAGACTCGCGAACACCGGTGCTCCGCCGAGCGAGTCGGCGAGCCGCTGGCTGCTCCCCCGCTCGGCCCCTGGCGTCATGAGCACCGCGTCATGAGCGGTCGCGCCGACGCGCCAGCTCGGGCGGATCCCGATGACCAGGAGGGCGACGAGCGCCGCTGCCAGGGCCGTGACCCGTAACGGGTTCATCTACGGCCCGCGCCGCTCGCGCAGCAGGTCGAAGTACTTGCGCGCGAGTCCCGCACCACCGTGTGCGGCGTCCGCCGACGGATCGGCCACGGGAAGGGCGAGCAACAACCCCCGCTCGAGACGCCCGAGACAGTCGTGGCAGGGGCTCCCCGAATCGGCGAGCGCCGTCAGCAGCGACCGGAGATCGCGCAGCGTTTCGAGATGCTGCCCCGGTTGCGCGATGGCGAGG
>CAZXKN010000063.1:0-6226 GCA_964641815.1 uncultured Gemmatimonadaceae bacterium
TGGTGGGAGATCAGCAAGCTCGCCGGTGAAGCACGCGACCCCGAGCGCACGGTGCCGCGGGCCCTGGCGCTGGGAGTCGCCGCCGTCGCCGCGGTTTACATCCTCACCAGTGCCGTCTTTCTTTATCTGGTGCCGCTCGAGCAGGTGACATCAGGGGAGACGTTCGCGGCACAGGTGGGATCGGTCCTGTTCGGCGCTGCCGGCGGAAGGATCTTCGCCGCGATCGTCGTCATTGCGGTGTTCGGCAGCCTGCTCGCGTTGTTGATGGCGTTGCCCCGGGTGTACTACGCGATGGCCGGCGACGGAGTGTTCTTCAAGGCGGTCGCGACCGTGCACCCGCGGTTCGGGACCCCCGCCCGCGCCATCGCCATCCAGGCGAGCCTCGCCTCGGTGCTCGTACTGTCGGGCTCGTTCAACGGGATCGTGGCCTACTTCATATTCGTTACGGTCCTCTTCCTCGCCCTCACCGTGGCGGGTCTATTCGTCATTCGTCGACGCGCGGGACAACTCGCCCCATCCGGCTACCGGACACCGGGCTATCCCCTGACGCCGATGCTCTTCCTGGCACTGGTCGCCGTGCTGCTCGTCCTCCTGGCCGGACACAACCCGCTGCAGGCGGTGCTCGGTCTGGGAATTGTTGGATTGGGCGCGCCGGTCTACTACTGGCTGTTTCGCGATTCACACCCAGAAGGGGTGCGCACCCGAGCGGCGCACGGGGCGTCCACGCTCGCTGCGCCGGTCCAGCACGACAAAGCCCACGCCGACCGCAAGCCAGAAGGCGGCGCGTAGCCACTGACCCTCGCCGATCGCGTCGAGCAGGGCGAGCCCGAAGAACAGCAGGAAGACCGTCAACCCCTCGTGTCGCATGGCCCCTCCCACCTGCTCTGGTGGACCAGCGTGGCGTAGCGCAGCGGTCCAAGAAACGGGCCTTCGAGCCGAGTCTCCCACGGTGCCGAGGGGCACCCTCTCATCATCCGTGCGCTACGCCACCACACGAAAAGTGGAACGTGCAACAGGAGGAGAGCATGATGCGCCGATGAAGAGACCTTAACCCCCGCCGCGCGCCCGCAGCGCGTTCACGATCACGGCCGCGTCGAGCACTTCCTGCAGGACCGCCCCCATCGAGGGTGGGATTCGACCGGTGCTCGCCACGATCATGAGCGCGAAGCTGACGCCGAGCCCGACCCCGATGCTCTGCAGGATGATGCGCCGCATCCGTTGGCTGAGAGCGATGGCGTCCCCCACGCGCGACAGGTCGTCGACGAGGAGCACGATGTCGGCAGCCGCGGCGGACGCCGCCGGGCCATGTTCGCCGAGCGCGATCCCCACCGTGGCGGCGGCGAGCGCGGGGGCGTCGTTGATGCCGTCGCCAACCATCACCACAGCTCCGCGGTGGCTCTTCAATTCCTGCACTGCCGTCACCTTATCGGCCGGGAGGAGGTTCGCCCGCACCGTCCGGATCCCCGCTTCGGCCGCGATGACCTCGGCCGATTCCAGCCGATCCCCGGTGAGCATCACGGTGTCGGCTACACCCAGCCCCTCCAGCCGGTGCAACAAGGCCGGCACCTGGTGGCGCAGGCGATCGGCGAAGGTGATGAACCCGGCGTAGCGGCGGTCGACGGCCACGAACGCGCTGGTGTGCTCGGAGAGGCCGTCCGTGATCGCGATGCCGCGGCTCACCAGGTACACAGCCGATCCGACGTCGACCTGATGTCCGTCGACGGTGCCCGAGACGCCGAGCCCGTGCGTCTCCTGGACGTCGCTGGCATGGGGAATCGCGAGCCCGCGCCGCACACCAGCTTCGGCGACCGCGCGGCCGAAGTGATGGCCGGACAGCTGCTCGACCGCCGCCGCGAGCCGCAGCAGCTCGTCGGCGGAGCGCCCGTTCGTCACGGTGACGCTTTCCACGAGCGGCCGCCCCAGCGTCAGGGTTCCGGTCTTGTCGAAGACGACGACCCGTGCCCGCCCCACCTGTTCAATCGCCGCGCCGCTCTTCACGATGATGCCGGCGGCGGCGGCGCGACTGATCGCCGCGATCACCGCGACCGGGGCCGCGAGAATGAGCGGGCAGGGCGTGGCGACGACGAGCACCGCGAGTGCCGTCACGGGATCGCGGGTGAGAAGATACGCGATACCGCACATGAGCAGCGTCACCGGCGTGAACCAGATGGCGATACGATCCGCGATGCGGACGATGGGCGGCTTCTCGGCCCGCGCCCGATCCACGAGCTGCACGATCATCTGGTATTGGCTCTGCGCGCTCGGGCGCAGCGCCCGGATCGTGAGCGCACCTTCCAGGTTCACGCTCCCGCTCATCAGCTCCGTTCCCGGTAGCGCCCGAATCGGGATCGGCTCGCCGGTGAGGGCGGACTGGTCGACCGCCGACGTCCCGGCCGTGACGACGCCATCGACCGGCACCAGATCTCCCGGTTTCACGGCCAGCATGTCACCGGGGCGGACCTCTTCGACCGTGACGTCCTCGAGCTGCGCACCCGAGAAGCGGTGCGCGATCTTGGGAGCGCGGGCGAGCAGCGCTTCGAGCGAAGCCGTGGCCCGGTACATCGCGTACGCTTCCAGCGCCTCGCCCCCGGACTGCATCAGCACGATCACCGCGCCCGCGAACGGCTCCCGGAAGACCACCGCCCCGACGATCGCCAGCATCGCGACCACGTCCGCGGCGAAGCGGCCGTGCGCCATTCCCCATAGCGTCCGTGCGACGAGCGGCGTGCCGCCCAGGGCCAACGTGACGAAGTAGACCCAGCGGGCCAGGACCGGGGCTCGAAAGAGGAATTGGATGACGAGGCCCGCGACCAGTCCGGTGGCGGCGAGCACCGCCACCGGATAGCGCTGCAGACCGAGGCGTCCCATCAGAACGGCTTGAAGCCCGGTGACCCGTACGTGGTCATCTGCAGATGTTGCCACAGCGGCACCGCATACGCGATCAACACGATCACGATCGCGACGATGGTCCACAGACCGTAGCGGTCGAGCCAGGTGGTGGTGGCCGTCACGGGATGCAGCGGCTCAGCCCACTCGATCGGCTCCGGCTCGCGCCGCTTCCCCGCGAGCCAGGTGCCCAGCATGACGAGCACGAAGAAGCCGGCGCTCGCGAAGAGAAACAGCCCGCCGACCGCTGAAACGCCGGTGAGCACCTTCCACTGCGCGGCGATCGGGCTCCCGCCATAGGTTGCCTCCATCACGCGGCGCGGCATCCCCATCAGCCCCGTGATGTGGTTCGAGAACGAGAACAGCGCCATCCCGATGAACCACAGGTAGGGTTGCACGCGGGCGAGCAGCCCCAGCTCGAGCTCCCGGCCCAGCAGCCGCGGCAGCAGGTAGTACGCGGTGCCCATGAAGGTCAGGGCGACCGCACTCCCGACGGTCAGATGGAAGTGCGCCTGAATCCAGGCCGTATTGTGCACGACCGAATTGAGCATGTACGAAGCGTTGATCGCGCCGCCGATGCCGCCGACGCCGAACAGCAGCATCGCGAGCGCGACGCTCGAGAAGGTCGGATCGCGCCACGGCAGCTTCCCGAGCCAGTCGAGCCAGCCGGTCGCTCCCCGGGCGCGCCCGGCGACCTCCATCGACGCGGTGATCGTGAATGCCGTCACGAAGCTCGGGAACAGAATCCACATCGTGATCATCGAGTGGAGGAATTTCCAGCCCGCCGGGATGCCGGGATCCATGAACTCGTGGTGGAACCCGACCGGCGTCGACAGGATCAGGAAGAGAATGAACACGAGCCGGCCCAGCGGATCGCTGAACAGTTTTCCGCCCGCGACCTTCGGGAAGATCGTGTACCAGACGACATAGGCCGGCAGCAGCCAGAAGTAGACCAGCGGGTGCCCGAAGTACCAGAACAGCATGCGCGCGAGCATCGGGTCGATCGTCTTGGTGAGCCCGAGCGACCAGGGAATCAGGAGGACGAGATCCTCGATGGCGACTCCGACGGTCGCGATCAGCCAGAGAATCGCGGTGACGAGCATGCCGTGCATCGCGAGCGGCGCCGGGACCCCGGGGTGCTCGCGGCGCCAGGCCCGGTAGGTGAGGATGGTCGTCGCGCACCAGCACCAGCTGCCCACGATGAGCAGGGCGGCGCCGATGTAGAAGGCAGGATGTGCCTGGAGCGGCGGGTAGAAGGTGTACAGCACGCTGGCGTGGCCCGACAGGATCGCGCCGGCCGCGAGCGCGGTGCCGGTGAGGGCGACCCAGAACCCCGTCCAGGCGAGCCGCGGCGTGGCGATGGGGCGGTTCAGCGTCCGCGTCGCCACCACGTACCCGAATCCCATGATGAAGAACGTCGTGAACACCAGGGCCATGAGCACGCCGTGGGCGGTCACGGAGAGGTAGTACATCCTGGGCGAGCGGAACGGCAGCTCGAGGCTCGCCCGCGACAGCGCCTGCATCATCGCCATCGCCGCGGCGATGCCGAACGCCGTGATCGCGACGGCGAAATTCGCCAGCGGGAGGCGGTCGGCGCGATTCATGGCGTCGCCTCCGCGATGAGCTTCGCCGACATCAGATGGTGCCCCCCACCGCAGTATTCGTTGCAGACGATGAGGTATTCGCCGGGCGCGAACCGCGTCGTGAACTGACTGATGTAGCCGGGAACGACCATCGTGTTGCCGTTGGTACCCACGATCTCGAAGCCGTGGGTGACGTCGATGCTGGTGAGCCGGAACGTCACCGGCTTGCCCGCTGGAACGCGGATTTCGGCGGGCTGGAACGTAAACATCATCGCGACGGCCACGACCGTCGCACCGCCCGCCGTCACGGTCACACCGCGTTGGGCGAAGCGGGGGTCCCCGAACACCTTCCCGGGGTCGATCGTCTCCACATGGCTGGGCGGCTGGAGTGCGCTGGCGCCGTACCCGATCGCCACCGACAGCGAGAACACGACGATGATCACTACCGCCGCCCACATCCAGATCTTCTCGTAGAGGGGGACGTTCATGGCGTCACCCCTCCCCGCCGCAGATAGATGAGAAAGTAGACGCCGAACCAGCTCAGCACGACCAGCAGTCCGTAGATAGCGACCAGCAGCAACGTGCCCTTCGGGTGTTCCGCGAGCGGCGCCTTCTCAGCCACGGGAGACCTCCGGTCAGTAGCGCGATTGCATGTAGGCGAGCCCCTTCGCCAAGGTCGTCCGCCACGCGTGTTCCACGGCGGGCGTGAACTGCGGATCACAGCGTTTGATGGTATCGAGGAGACTCTCGAGAAACGGCCGGTAGAGCGACGGCTCGATGCCCAGATCGCGGCGGCTGTGCCGCTCGGCAATACGCGAGAGAATGGTCGGCTCCCCGTCCGGCTGCTCCGGAAACGTGAGCAGCAGGCCGATCGCGTGGCGCAACAGCTTGTGTTGCCGCTCGAACTCGGTTTGGGCGAAGAGGGGCTCCGTATCGGGCCGCACCTCGAAGAGGCGGCGATAGAAGCCGGGGAAGAAGTCGGGAACCTCGGCCGCGCGCTGATAGCTCGCCCGGGCGACCGCCATCGCCTCCTGCAACCCTTTGTCCACCATCAGCCCCCCTCCCCAACGGGCAGGTCGACTTCGAAACGGGCGCCACCTGCGGCCCGGTTCATCGCCCGGATGCTGCCGTCATGGAGGCGGGCGATGGCGAGTGCCGCCGTGAGGCCGAGCCCCGTACCCGTGCCGCGGGTGCGCGCTTGGTCGGCGCGGTAATATGGCTCGAACAGATGCGGCAGGTCGGCAGCGGCGATGCCGGGACCGGCATCCTCGACCACGACCCGTTCCACCCCCGCTGCCTGCTCCAGCCGCACGGTCAGCGCACCGCCGAATTCGGAAAATGTGATCGCGTTGTCGAGCAGCTCGTCGAACAGCCGGCGCATCAGCTCGGCGTCGACCCGCGGCCGCGTTCCGCCGTCCCCACTCACGCACTGCGTGTGCAGCTCCTTCTCGGCGATGCGGTGGCGGAAGCCGTCGAGCGACTCCTGGGCCACGGCGAGCAGGTCGGTCGGCGCCAGCTGCAGCGAGAGCTGGCGCGATTCGGCGCGGTTGATCAGCAGCAGCTCTTCCGTCATTGTCGTCATCCGCTCGATTTCCTCGAGCGCGCTGTGCAGCACCCGCTGGTATTCCCGGGGCGACCGCTCGTTGCGCAACGTGACCTCGATCTCCCCCCGCAGCGCGGTCAGCGGCGTGCGCAGCTCGTGGCTCACATCGGTCGTGAACCGGCGCTGGATCGCGAACGAACCGCTGAGACGGTCC
>CAZXKN010000064.1:0-5751 GCA_964641815.1 uncultured Gemmatimonadaceae bacterium
GGGTTCCGAGCAGATCGAGCGCGCCCGTGTGACCCACCGGCGGAATCGCCACCACGGCGGTGTCCGCCGAGAACGACTGGATGAACGTCCGCAGGCCGTCGAAGTAGATGCGGCTATCGACGTCGAACACGGGATCCGAGCCGCCACGGTGCAGCACGACGAGACCCGCCGGAATGCCGGAATCGGGCGTCGCCGAGCCGGTGAAGTCGGCGACCGCCACCGTGTACGAGCCGCGGCGCGCCACGAAGTTGGGACCGAGCTCGGTGATCTGGACGATGTAGGTCCCACCGGCCGTGAGATCGGTCGTCGTGAGCTTGAACGTCGTGGCCGTGATCGACCCGGTCACCGGCGTCACCGCCGCCAGACCGCCGACGCTCGTGCCGCGGAACACCTTCATGGCGCTCGAGAACGCCGGATCGCCGCCCGCGGCGGTCACCGTGATCGTGTCGATCGGCGAAATCGTGGCGGGAGCGAACGTGCCGCCGAACGCCACCGGGGCGTTCACCGTGTACGTGCCGCCGTCGTAGGCGATATCGTTCGGCCCGACGCCGGTCAGCGAGAACGTCTTCGCGCCGGCGCTCGCCAGATCGGCGACGCGCACCTGGATCGAATCCGCCGAGCGGGACGCCGCGATGATCGATCCCGCGCTCGTCGCCGTGTTGGCGTCGAACACCGGACCGGTTGGATCGCGATGGATCGTGAGGATTGCGCCTGGATCGACCGTGGCCGAGGCCGTGCCCGTGAACGCCGCGGCGACGACCGTCACATTCTTCGTCGCGGAGAGACCCGCCGTGCCGCTGAACGTCAGCACCGCGGCGCCGGGCGCCCGGCCCGATACGTCACCGAGGTTTGCCCCGGTCTGGGCGATCGTCGTGTCGGACGACTCGAGCGTCGGATCGGGGATCCCCGACAGCACCGCGCCGTCGGCGCTCTTGTACGCGAAGGCGTAGGTCACGGTGGCACCGGACGCGATCGAGTCCGGCCCGCCCGTCACGGCGAGGCTCGCCGGTACCGTGGTCACCGTCAGCGTGTCGGCGAAGCCGCTCGCCGTCGCGACGACGCAGGACGTGCCGTAGCCGATCGCCTTCACGACGAACGCCGTGCGCGGCTGCGGCGCGTCCGACGCGGCGGAGAGCGACAGAATCCCCGGCGTGCAGGCGGTCGCGATCGTCGCGGTCTCCTGCAGCGGGTGGCTGAACTTGTCCACCACCTCGGCGAAGGTGCGCACCGAGTCGCCGACCGCCATCGTGCGGAGCTTGAACTCCATCGCGACCGCGGCGGTCGTGCCGACGTCGGTATTGGTGGGATCGCTCTTACACGAGCCGAGCGCCAACACCCCCAGGAGCGCGCCTTGCAGAACAACAACACGTCTGATCATAGAGCCCTCTCTTGATGATCCCCTGGCGACGGCTAGAAACGCTGCACGTCCAGCAGAGCTTCCGGCCCGAGTAAGTCCTGCCAATTCGGTCGGCCCGATTCGTGCTGGTCGTTGGTGTAGATCAGCACGTAGTTGCCGAATCCCGTCAAATCCATGAACACGAACTTCATCGCCCGCGTCCGCGTGTACTTCCAGCAGTCGTACGGGTTCGTGCTGCCCGCCTGCCGCCGCTCCAGCGTCTCGTCCGGCGTGCCGTACTTCACGAAGATGCGCCCGCGGTCGGTCCGCCATCCCGGCACCTGCGACGCACCGCCCTCGCGGAACCGCCGGTTGGCCTCGCCGATGGCGGCGTAGAACCGGTCCCGCTCTTCGTTGCGGGAGGTGCCCGGCGTGGGATCGCGGCGTGCCCAGAACTGGCGCATCCACTTCCGCTTCCCGTCCAGCGTCAGCCCCGAGTACACCCCCTGCTCCTCGCCGCTCATGAGATAGACGAGCGGCTCATACGCCGAGTCCAGCTGCGCTTCCGACGCTGCGCCGGGCCACTCTCCGGCATCCACCACGGCGGCCGCTTCGGCCACCGACTCGAATCCCGTCATGCCGAAACGGGCGACGCGGGTCACCGAGTCCGGACCGCCGACCTTGACCTCGGCCTGATAGCGGCCGGGCGGCAATCCCGCGAGGTCGATCACGCGGCTCGCGACCCCGCCACCCGCCCCGATCGTCATCGTCTCCGGCGCGGCCGCCACGATCTGCTTCCCCGAATCGCTCAGCACGCGAACGGCGACCTGCACGCTCTCCGCATGCGCCGGGTACAGCTCGAGGTAGTATGCCAGCTTCGACGACTGCGGCGTCAACACCGGCAACCCCGACGTCACGAGGAACAGCGACCCGAGCCGCACTTCCCCGCCGCGTACCGCCGTGTCGCCCGGGCCGGCCGCCTGCCGCACGTCGCTGCCCAGCAGCAGATCCGATCCCCCGGGCGAGCCCGCGAACGCCGTGGCCGTGGCTTCCGTCCGGGACACCCGGCCGGTGGCGGAATCGGTCACCGTCACCTGCACGGCGTACCGGCCCGCCTTCGCGGCGAACGTCACATGCTCCGACGTCGACGCGCCCCGCGATCGCAGCACCTCCGCCCGCACCGGCGTCGCCCACGACTGCGACACCAGCTCGAGCCCCGTCGAATCCCGCACCGACACGGCGAACCGGTACGATCCGCCGCCCGTGCTGCCGATCGGACTGACCAGCTGCAGCGGGATACGACAGAACACATCGACCACTGTCTGGGCCGACGCGGGCCGGAAGCGCCGGATGATGCTCACGGTCAATCCCGACTCGGTCTGTGCCGGCCCGCCGGCACCCACGGCCATCACGGCCGTGAGTGCCAGCGCCACATGTGCTGCCTGCTTCATTGTCTCTGCCCTGGACCGCTACCAGCTCACGCTGAAGCTCAGGAAGTTGGTGCCGCCCAACGCGCCGAGATTGCGATACGCATAGTCGAACCCGACGTGCCAGTTACCGCGGCCGTACGCCAACCCGCCGCCCAGTGCGACCCCGTCGCTCGACAGACTCGACGTGCTGATGGAGGTGGCGAAGCCCGCGCCGGTTCCCGGATCGAGCTTGTTGTCGGGCTGCAGCGTGTAGCTGCCGCGCGCCGCGAGCGAGAAGCCCGAGTTGCCCACATTGGCCATCGCCCACTCGAGACCCGCGCCGCCGCCGGGCTTGGTGTTGACGGGCTGGGTGAATTCGCCCAGCACCGACACCCGGTTGGCGCCCTGGTTCAGGACGTCGAGCGCCACGCCCACCCGGAACTGCACCGGCAGCCCCCACGAGGAGGTGCGCAGCCGCGCGGGCTGCAGCTCCTGCGGGATGTCCACCGTGCCGAGCGGCGGAGCGCGCGTCACGCCCGATTCGAGCGCTGCGCCGTCGTGGCGCAGGTTCGATCCCAGGTTATCGATTACGAACGCCGCCCGGATCGGCCGCTCTCCCACCATGGCGTGGAAGTTCGTGCCGAAGTCGAGGGCGAACCCGGTGGCGCTGGTCGAGCCGAGGTGATCCGAGATCATCTTCGCGGTGAATCCCGCCGAGAAACGATCGGAGAAATTCTGGCTATACGTCGCGCCGATGAACGATTCCGCCACGGAGTAGGTCTCCCCCGTGCCGTCCGGATCCTCCAGTGTGTACACCGGCTGGTCGGAGAAGCCGAACGTGCCGACCGACACGCCGAAGGCGCGGGCTCCGCCCGACATCGGCAGGCCGATGCCCACCCAGCTGTAGCGCGTATTGGCGACATAGCTGTACGTCGACACCATCGCCGACGGCCGGGCCATCTGCGCCAGGCCGGCCGGGTTGTAGTAGAGCGCGGTGACGTCCTGGGTCAGGGCCGCGAACGCCCCGCCCAGTGCCGCCCCGCGGGCGCCGGCGCCCAGGAGCAGAAACTCTCCCGAGGTGCCGCCGTAGCCCGTGTTGTCCTGTTGCCCCTGCTGGGCCACGAGCGGCGCACTGGTCAGCGCCGCCAGGCCCATGAGCGTGCCGAGCACGCGATGCAAGCGAGAAGTCATGGTAGTCGGTCTCCTCACGGCGCGAAGTTGACGACGGTGAACCGGCCCACCTTCGTCTTGTTGTCCGGGGTCTCGACGTGATAGAAGTACACGCCGCTCGCCACGAACTGGTTGTTCCGGTTGCGGAGATTCCAGGTCGCCTCGCCACCGCCACTCGGATCATTGTGCGTGAGCACCTGCACCAGGATCCCGGAGAGCGAGTAGATCCGGATGATCGCCTGCGCCGGGAGGTTGACGAACTTCAGGATCTTCGTGTTCGCCGTCGCCTCGAGGGCGTTGGTCACGTAGTACGGGTCGGGCACCGTGTGCACGTTCTGCAGCGACGCGGCCGTGGTTTTGGACGGATCCACGGACGTACCGGTGAACTGCGCCTGAATCCGCAGTCCCGGCACCGCCGGGGGCCGCACCGCCGGCGTGAACGCGTAGCTGCCGACCGTCCCGGTGACCGCGCCCGAGTAGAACCGGGCGTGCCACACCGTGCCGGCCGCCGGCAGGGCCGCCGCCTGCATCAGGAAGAAGTGACCGTTGAGGTAGAAGATGAACCCGTTACCGGTCGTCGTCAGCGTCGCGGTATTGGCGAACGTCGCCGACTTGATGGCGATCGGGCTGAGCGTCGCCACGTTCTTCAACGACACGTTCACCAGACATTGTCCGATGAACTGCGGCGCCGGACGGACGCAGTAGATGTCCGACCACGTCAGCAGCCCGTTGTTCTTGTCGGGCGTTGCGGCCGCGTTCGCGGTGGCGAACGACGCATCGGTCAAAAAGCCCCACGACGCGCGAATCCGGTCACTGAACGGCACCGTCACGTGGTGCGTCACGTCGTGCACGGAATCGATCGCACCGCCGGCTGCCCAGTACACGTCGAAGTCCGCCGCCCGGCTGACACCCGCCGTGATCGTCTCGAGGTCGCGCTGCGGCACGCTGTTCACCGACGAATAGCCCTGCGGGTGGAACAGCCCGGTCAGGTCGGACAGTGACCCGGCATTCCGGCTCACATCGGCCAGCACACAACCGCCGGCCGCCGGCGAGCACAGCACGCCGTTGGGATCGGCGGTGTTCTCGTTCGGCGCCCCCTCCCACCAGCGCGGACCGTTGAAGTCCGAGCTCGGCGGGTCGCCGTTGATCGAGCCGCGGCCCCATGCCGTGATGCGCCACGCCCCGGGGATACTCACCCCCGAGCTGCCGTAGATCGGGAACGTGGAGTCGCCCCCGAACACGGCCGCCTTGCCCTGGACGGCGAACAGGGCCGGGAATCCGACCGAACCGGGAACCTCGGTGGAGCCCACATCCTGAGGAATCGGGACCGTGATCGGTGTCACGCCGCTCGGCGTGGTCACGCTCATGAAATACGTCAGCGAGCGCGCGGGAGCGAAGTCCACGCTCCCGTAGCCGGGCTGGATCGAATCGATGGACAGCGTCAGTGTCCCCGTATCGAGCACTTCCGGCAGGAACGCCGCGAGACCGAGCTGCACGCCGTTGGTCGGCGGCATCGGCCCCGAGAACTCGCCCGTCGCCGCGTCCAGCGTCGGCAGCGGCGCATCGGGATTCAACACGGCGCCATCTTGTCCGATGAGCTGCAGCGCCGACAACTGGCCCGACACAACCTGGGCCGACGGCGCCCGCGGCGTCACGGGCTTCGTGATCCGCGCCGATTCGATCGACGTGGGGCCTGACTTCAGCGAGTTCAGGTCGAACGCCGTCACGGCATAGAAATAGGTGAACGAATTCCGCACCCCGTTGTCCTGGAACGCGAAGTTCACCCCGTTGTCGGACAGCGCCGGAAGGTTCGAATGATTGCCTGTCACCGCCGTG
>CAZXKN010000065.1:0-5808 GCA_964641815.1 uncultured Gemmatimonadaceae bacterium
GCTGGGCGGGTGTTGCTCGCGGCGCGTGCGGCGGGGATCCCGGTGAGCGACTCGGGCGTAGGAAGACTCGTCGCCTACCTCTCGGGCACACTGCACAAGCCGGCCTCGCTCTACATCCCCGTTTTCCACTGGTATGACGACCAGAAAGTGCAGCTCGGCGAGCGCGTGGCGGCGGCCGATTTCCTGAGCCGCGCCGGGTTCCCCGATATCGCAGTGGAAAACGACCTGCTGCAGCGCGTGCGTGCGCTGTCATGGGAAGACCGGGCGTTGCTCGCCGAGATGCTGGCGCGGCGGCGCGAGATCGCGGCGGCACGGGCGCTGCTCGAGCCGGCGTGGGCGCAGGTCACGGTCGAAGGGCGGCGTGCGGTGCTGCCGACCGATTGGTCGGCGAAGTACTTCTACTTCCAGTCGTCGGTGCGGCCGGTGGCGCGCCTGCTGATGGCGACGCTGGCGGTCGATCCCGGCAACGCCCTGATCGGGCCGCTGGTCGAGACGGTAGCCGCGCGCGGCCGCGCGTCCCCCGACTGGTGGTGGGACACGCAGGACTACGCCGCGGCGGTGGAAGCCCTGGCGCGCTACGACACGTATCGCCGTGCCGGCGCCGACCGCCAGGTGCGCGTGTTCCGCGGCACGCGGATCCTGTTCGACAAGCCGGCGGGCGGCACGTTCAGCGATACCACGATCGCGCTCACGGGGCTCGTGGCGAACCGTCCCGACGGCAAGCAGGCGTTACAGGTCATGCTCGCCGCCGAGGGGGGCGGAGCGCCGGTCTTCTTCTATGTGACGGTGCAGGCGGTGCCGGCGGCACGGCCGGTGTCGCCCGCCGACGCTGGCGTCAAGGTCGAGCGCTGGTATGAGCGCTACGACCGGCCGGTGCCGATCACGCGCGCCGTCGAGGGTGATCTGGTGCGGGTGAAGCTGCGCGTCACGGTGCCCGAGCTGCGCAACTTCATCGTCGTGGACGACGCGTTGCCGGCGGGACTCGAAGCGGTGGACCTGTCGCTGCGGACGGCGGGTTTGCCGCCGGTCGCCACTGCGAACCAGCCGCAACAGCAGGAAGAGGACGCCGACGAGGAGCAGCAGCAGGTCACGGGCAGCGAGGGGCCGGGGTGGTACTACGGCTACTGGGAGTTCGGGTGGTGGTCGCCGTGGGACCATCGCGAGCTGCGCGACGACCGGGTGGTCTACGTCGCGACGACGCTGTGGCCGGGGACGTACACGATGTCCTACGTCGCGCGGGCGACGACGCCGGGGGTGTTCATCCGTCCGCCGGTGCACGCGGAGGAGATGTACAACCCGGGGGTGAACGGGCGGAGTGATGGCGGTGTGTTTACGGTGACGGCGAAGGGGCCGTGATCTCGCTCTCTCACCTCCTCGAGCTCCGGTCGCGCTGGCCGTTCCGCATTGTCGCGGGTCTTGTCGGCGTAGCCATCGGGCTCACCTTCGGCGGACTCATCTATGACGTGGTTCGCAATCCGCACGACCTCGATTTCAGCCTCGCAGAGTGGGTCGAGGTCGTCGTGTCGTTCCTCGTCCTGGGAGCAATTGGCTTCGTCTCTTCTCGCATCGCATTTGGCGGGTCGCTTTTTGAGCCGCCCGTGCCACTAGTCGACCCGAATCCACCTTGCAGCGCTAGCAATTGCATCCGCTGCGGCTCGCTCTGCGCTCCCGAAACAGGTGCCTTCATCGCTCCAACAGCTGCCGCTCTGTGTACTCGATGCATCCGCCAGCTCCACCGAGCGGTGACAGCAGGCCCGGACGCCGTCGCAATCCCGATCGGGTGCTCCTTCTGCGGAAGACGTGATCGGTCTGAGTTGTTGACATGGCCCGGGGGCACGATCTGCCGCAGCTGCCTCGAGCTTGCTGCCACCCAGTCACCGGCCTAGCGGCGTATCACTGGGAGCACCACGTGTGACGGGTGCGCCGCGTCGTGCAGCACGCGCTGGTGCGCCACCACGAACGTCGTATCCCGCTCGTTGTTGCCGCCGGTGTTCAGGTTGCGGTCGTACTTGGGAAACAGCGCCGACGCGATGCTCACCCGGGACGCCAGGGACCGTGATGTTTCGTTGCTGGCGAGGAGAGGGCGTCGCCTCAAAAGAACGCGCTCACCGCGAGGTACGCCCCCGCCGGCAGCGGCCCGTATTCCGAGGCCGGAGGCAGGGGGTTCGGCCCCGCCGGCCCCACGGCGAGAAACAGGCCGCCCCGGGCGGTGACCTCGTCGCTCAGGGACAGCGACGCCGCCGGGGCCACGAGCCCGCTCCCGTCGCGCAGATTCCACAGGGCGAGGAGCTCGAGACCGACGAGCGGGTGGAGTTGATAGGTGAGCTGGGCCGCCACTTCGTCCCGGCCCAACACCTGCAGCTCGGCGCGCTGCGCCGGCGGTGACAGCGCCACGGCGGGAAGCCCCGCGGCGCTCGCCGCGCCGAATCCGTCGTGCTGGTACTCGATCACGCCGTACAGATCACGGCCCGCGAGCGTGACGCGCCGGTCGAGACCGATGGCGCCACGCACAACGAGCGCACCGCCCGAGTCCTCGCGCAGCGCGACTTCGGCGCGCAGCGCCGAGGTGCCCACCGAGCGCGTCAGCCCCGCGCCGGCGGCGGCCGCGTCGTGCACCGTACCACCCCACGCCGACAGCTCCCAGCCGTACAGCGTCGTCTTGCCGCGCGCCAGCGCCGTGAGCGTCTTCCCGTACGGCGTGCTCGCGGGCCGGATCACGACGTCGACCAGCGACAGCGGACCGGGGTACCACTGCGCCCGCAGCGCGTCGACGCCGCGGCGGTACTCGCGGAACGGGTCCGCCGGATCGAGCGGGACGAACGGATCGGCGGGGGTGAGAAACAGCGTTGTGCCCCAGGAGATCGCCTGCCGGCCGGCGCGCACTGACCACGTGCCGTGCGAAACCCCGATATTGGCGCGGTCCACGCGCTGGCGCCACAGCACGCTCCGGCCATCGTGAATCGTCCAGTCGATGCCGAGCCAGTCATCGCCCGCGCGCGTGCTCGACAGCAACCCGAACGCGAGCGCCGCCCCGTCCGCACTCTGCCAGGTAAGGGTGTGCTCCAGCGCGATCTCGCCGTCCACCGGTCCCCACGCGGGGTCGGCCATGAGGCGCAGGCGCTGCACGTCGGCGAGCGCGCTGCCACCGGCCCCGACCTTGCCGGTGAAGGTGCCCACGTTCTGGTAGTAACCGGAGAAGCGCATTCCCTGGGCCGCGGTTTCCGCCCCAGGCGCGGCGAGCGTGGCCGCGAGACCGAGCGCGGCGAACGCTCGCGTCATACACCCTGCACGGGCGCCGTCCGCTCGTCGCTCGCGATCACGCCATCCACCAGGCGGACCAGCCGCCGCGCCCGCTGCATGACCCGGGGATCGTGCGTCGCGAACACGAACGTGGTCCGCTCGACGCGGTTCAGCTGCTCCATCACATCGAGCAGCGCTTCGCTCGTGACGCTGTCGAGATTGGCGGTGGGCTCGTCCGCCAGCACGATCGCGGGGCGACCGACCACGGCCCGCGCCACCGCCACGCGCTGCTGCTGGCCCCCCGACAGCTTGGCGGGCCGCCGGTCTTCCATCCCCGCCATCCCGATCCGCCCGAACAGATCCAGCACGCGCCGCCGCCGCTCGTCCTCCGGGACGCCGCGCAGCAGCAGCGTGAACTCGGCGTTCTCGAGCGCCGACAGCACCGGCAGCAGGTTGTACGCCTGGAACACGAAGCCCACGTGCTCGAGCCGCACCCGCGCCAGGGCGGCAGCGGACAGGTCCGCGAGCTCTATGCCGCGCAGCCGCACCGCGCCGCGCGTGGGCCGGGTGAGCCCCCCCAGCATGTTGAGCAGCGTCGTCTTGCCGGAGCCCGACGGGCCTGCGAGCGCAACGAAATCCCCGGTGGCCACGTCGAGCGTTACACCGCGCACCGCTTCCACCGGCGCCGGCTCCTGGGGATAGATCTTCCACACACTTTCCGCCCGCACCGAGAGATCGTTGCTTGCCTGCATCATCGATTCCTTTCCGATCGCTGCGGGATCATGCCTCGAGCTTCACCGCATCCGCTACGTCGATGCGCGTGGATTGCCACATCGGGTAGAGCGAGGCGACGAGGCCCAGCACCAGCACGACGGCGGCGCCCTGCCAAACGCGCGAGAGCCGCACCGCCGGGTGCACCACCGGGCTCACGAGCGCGCCGGAGATCGACAGCTGGTCGCCCATCATACGGGTCAGGTCGATGCCGGTGCGCGACAGGATCGAGGTCACGCCAAGGCCCAGCGCCAGCCCGGCGAACCCGCTCACCCCGGCGAGCAGCATCCCCTCGCCCAGCACCACGAGCGACGTCTCCCGAGCCGTGAGGCCGAGCGCCTGCAGCACGCCGAACTCGCGGCGCCGGTGCAGCACGGCCACGAGCAGCGCTTCGAGCACCGCCAGCGTGACAATCGCGAGCAGGATGGCGTTGAAGAGGTAGTTGCCGAGATCGTCCACGCGGACCGCGGCATCGAGCTCCGGGGCCGTCTCGTGCCACGTGCGCGCCGCGATCCCGGGCGGGAGGACACCTCGCAGCTCGCGCGCTACGGTGACCGCGCTCCGGCCGCGCGCCAGCAGCACCGCCACGCCGGTGGCCGCTCCCGGCATCTCCAGCCAGCGGCGCACCGTTTCGATCGGCAGGTCGACGACGCCCTGGTCCACCTCGCGGATGCCGGTCTGAAACACGCCCGCGACGTGCACCAGCTGCTCCTGCACTGCGCCGCTCTGGTCCGGGGCGGTGAGCACGAAGCGCGCGCCGGGCCGCAGACGCAGCCGCTCGGCGAGCCCGGAGCCCACGAGCGCCTCGAGCCGGTCGCCCGGCTGCAGCATTCTGCCCGCCACAAGGTGGGCAGGGAGTGCGGAGAAACGTCCCTCGGCCTCGGGATCGACGCCCAGGGCGTGCACCGGAAGTGCCGACGTGGCGGAGCTGGCGAGGGCGTCCACGGCGAGGCGCGGGGCCGCGGCCAGGATGTCGCGTGCGATGGCGGGGTGCTCGAGCGCGGCGCGGACGCGGCGCAGGGCGGTCGAGTCGAGCCGGTGGGCGACGTCCATGGCGGGGCGGTAGCGCGGTGCCTCGAGCGTGACGTGGCCGTCGGCCAGCCGGACGCCCGTGTCGATCCACTGGAGGTGCATGCCGTCGCCCAGGGCGAGGAAGATGGCAAGCGTCGCGACGCCCAGCGTCATCGCGGCGGCGATCAACGCGCTGCGCCGGCTCTGCCGCACCACGTTGCGCGCGGCGATCCGCAGCAGTGGGGCGAAGCGGTTCATTGGCGTCCGGCGAGCGCGTCGGCGGGCGGGATGCGCGTGGCCCGGAACGCGGGGTAGAGGGCGGCGAGCAGCGAGGTCACGAGCAGTGCCGTGGCAGCCTGGAGCGGCGCCCGCCACGAGGGCTCGGCCCGCAGCACCGGGCGTACCAGCGCGCCCGAGACGGTGAAGCCGCCCACGAAGTGCGACAGATCGGGCGGGGCGGCGTGCCACCAGTACACCACCGCCGCGGCGAGTGTCGCGCCCAGGGCGAGGGAGACGGCGCCGAGCACCAGTCCCTCGTAGACGACGCTACGCGCGATCGCGCCACGGCCCGCGCCGAGCGCGCCCTCGACGGCGAACTCGCGGCGTCGCTCGAACGTGCTCATCAGCAGCGTGTTGGTGACGCCGAAGATCGCCATCAGAAACACGATGACGATCAGCACGCCGTTCCACGCCCGGGCCAGCCGGGCATACTGCGCCAGCTCCGGCCGGAACGCGGTCCACGGCTCCACCGCCACGTCGAGCCGGGCGACGCCCGAGTCGGCGGCG
>CAZXKN010000066.1:0-13113 GCA_964641815.1 uncultured Gemmatimonadaceae bacterium
GTGCCGTCGAAGTTGAGGTAGGTGGCGAACGACGGATCGCGGAAGTTGTCGGCGCCGGTCAGGTTGAACACCTCGGCGATGATCTCGAGCTGCTGCCCCGGCCGGCCCACCGGCAGGGCCCGCGATACGCGCAGATCCCACGAGAAGAAGGCGTTGTCCTTGCGCAGCGTGTTGCGCTGCAGGATGTGACCGTC
Source organism: uncultured Gemmatimonadaceae bacterium (assembly GCA_964641815.1). Taxonomy (GTDB): domain Bacteria; phylum Gemmatimonadota; class Gemmatimonadetes; order Gemmatimonadales; family GWC2-71-9; genus DASTHG01. The sequence goes on from CAZXKN010000066.1 coordinate 195, forward strand.
TGCGCAAATGCGATCGGTGGCTGTGGCCGCGCGCGTTCCTGCCGGCGGCGTGCCGGGACGGCCGCAGCTCGCCGAGGCCGGCTGCGCCGAGTAGTAGCTGATGCGGTTGTTGATCTGGAAGCCGCGAACTTCGGTCAGCAGCCAGCCGTTGAAGCGATGGCGCTGATCGCGGTCGCTCCAACTGTATTCCTTCTGCAGCGAGTCCGCCTGCGCGTAGCGCAAGGTAAATGGATCTCGCTCGTTATCGTCGTTCGACTTGTCGAACGACAAGGTGTAATTCACTTCGAATTGGACGTGGGGATCGAGGTAGCGCTTCAACCCGATCGTGAACGCGTTGTAGCGAGATTTTGCGTTGCTTTGAACCGTCCACAGCGTCCCGATGCCGTTGGCACCCGCGGGAGCGAGTCCGGTCGACCAGGGACCGAGCCCTCCGGTGCCGAAAAGGGTGTCGTTGCTGTTGAAGAATCGCGTGAGGTGGTCGGTACTCGCGTGGGTGTAGCTCAGCGAGATCGCCATCTCGTTGCCCAGCCGGCGTTCATAGGCGATCGACGCTGCGAGCGTGCGCGGATTCTGGAAGTTCTTGTCGAACACGTACACGTCCGGACGGAACGGACCGGTCACTGGCGACGGGAGCAAACTGTCGTACGCGGGTGGACGACCCAGGACCGGGGTCAGCGCACTATTGCGAAACAACGTTTGTCCCACTGACCCGTTGGTACTGCGGGCGCTGGCCAGGTTGAGGCCCGGGATGCGGGCGTAGTAGAGACCGGCCGAGCCGCGAATCACGGAGCGGCCATCGCCCTTCACGTCATAGGCGAAGCCCAGCCGTGGCTGGAACATCTTCTTGTCGGACGGGATCGTCCCGTCGGACGGGAACGGGAAGGAGCCCTTCGCGTTGGTGACTGTCTGACCGATGAACGGCTGGAAGAACACCGACGACGGCGGCGTGAGCGGCGCCGGCTCGATCTGCGCGCTCCAGCGCAGTCCGTAGTTGATCGTCCATTTGGAGTTCGGCTTCCAGGTATCCTGCGCGTAGAGGTCGTACTCGTTCTGCACGATCGACTGCGTCCCCGCCTGGTCCACGGAGAGCGGTGGCACACCGGCGAACTGCAGGTACAGCACGACGGGTCCAGTGATCACGTTGTTCGTCGGACAGCCACCCGAGTTATTGCTGCTATTGATGTTCGTCAGGGTATCGTGACATTCCACGTACCCGTTGCCCTGCGTGACGTAGTTGATGAACCCCGTCACACTATTGAACGCCATGCGCCCGTTGGCGAACCCGATGAACGTCTGCACCGTCTCGGTGCGGTTCCACTCGCCGCCGAACTTGAAGAGGTGGCTGCCTTTGCCGATGGAGAAATTGTCGAGCAGCTGGATGCGGTTGTCGTGGTCCTTGACCGGCAGGAAGAACGGCATGCCGAAACGGAACGCGTTCACGAAGTCGACATCCGTGTCCTTGAACGGCGTTCCCGAGCCCGGATTGGTCGGCCCGTCGTACGGCCGCGGCCGGTCCTCGCGGGAATACTGGAAGCGGAGCTCGTTGCTCGTGTGCGATCCGAGGAACGAGTGCAGGCTGCCGTTCACGGCGTTGGAGTAATCGCGCTCCAGGCCGTTGGCGGACGCGCCCCAGGTGTCGAAATCGAAGGTCCCGTTCTGCTGCTGCGACCAGGTGTAGTTGTACTTGAGCGACAGGTTGTGCCGCTCCGAGAGCCGGAAGTCGAGCTTCACGAGCGCCGCCCGTCCGTCGTTGGTGCGCGCGATCGGGCCGAAATCGTTCGCCAGGGCGCCGCCGAAAGCGCTCCCCAGAAACGACGTGAGCGAGTCGAGGGCCGCCGACTGCGGCCGGGTGGTTTGCTTGGTCTCGTTGTAAATCTGCTGATCATAGGCGATGAAGTAGAACGCCTTGTCCTTCTTCAGCGGTCCGCCCAGCGTGAACCCGAACTGGTGCTGCGAGAAATCAGGATTGAATTTCTCGATGCCGCCGCCCGGGAACGTGTGCTGCGGCGTGCCCGAGAGGGCGTCGAACTTGCCGAAGTAGTGCAGCGAGCCGTGCACTTCGTTCGTGCCCGACTTGGTGATGACGTTCACGAACCCGCTCGACGCCCGCCCGAACTCGGCGTTCGCCCCTTCGCTCACCACCACTACCTCGCGCACCGCGTCGAGGTTGAACGTGAACGCCGGGCGCTGGCCGCCGCGCTGCTCGCCGAAGAACGGATTGTTGAAGTCCGCGCCGTCGACGGAGACGTTGTTGTGGATGCCGCGCTGGCCCGACACCGTCAGCTCGTCCCCATCCGGCCCCTGCACGATGGACACATTGGGGGTGAGCAGGGTCAGGTTGAGATAGTTGCGGCCGTTGTTGGGCAGGCCCTCGATCGCCTGCACGGGGATGCGCTGGGAGGTCTCGGTCTTGGTCGGATCCACCACGGCCTGCGTCGCCTCGACGTTCACCGCCGCGAGCGTGATCGCCAGCAGCGTGAGGCGCAAGTCGACGCTCTGGCCCACCCGCAGCGTGATGTCCTTCTGGGTAACCGGATTGAACCCGACCGAGCGTGCAGTCACGTCGTAGGTGCCGAGCGGCAAGAGCGTGGCGGCGAAGTTGCCGCCCACGTCCGACGTGACGGTGTGCTGGAAGTTGGTCTGCGTCTCGTGCAGCAGGACCTGCGCCCCGCTGACGGGCGCGCCATTCGGGTCGACCACGACACCACGAATGATGCCGGTCGTCCCCTGGGCCTGCGCGGAAACGCGGGCGAACGGGAACGCGATCAGGAAGACGGGAAGCAACGACCCTGCAAGCCAATGGCGAGACCGCACTGGCAGCATGACGACCCCCTCCAGGTATGTGGTGCGTTCGGGCGGGGCTAGCGTAGCACGGGCCCGAAGGGTCCGCAAGCCGAATTTGCCGCTGCGTCATCCGAGGGTAGAATTCCCCCACCCACAACTCTCAGGATGGTGATCATGACGCGACGCCTCTTCGTCGCCCTGGCAGTCGCCAGCGGCGCGACGCTGGGCTGTAACAGAAAACCTGCTGCTCCACCCGCACCGCCGACCGCGAACGTCGTGGCCATCACGGCGGCCGATTACAGCTTCACGGCGCCGGACACGATTCCTGCCGGACTGACGACGGTGAAGCTTTCCAACACCGGCAAGGAAGCGCACCAGGTCGTCTTCCTCCGCATCGATTCGGGGAAGACGATGGCCGACATCGCGAACGTCATGAAGGACCCCAATGCGAAAGTCCCCGGCTGGCTGGGCTTTCCGCTGGGCGCGAACGGCATCGTCCCCGGCGATTCCGGCAGCGCGACAGCGACGCTGACGCCCGGTCACTACGTGCTGGTGTGCTTCCTCCCCAGCGCTGATGGGACGCCGCACGTGAACAAAGGCATGGTCCACCCGATCGAAGTGAAGGCCTCCACGGGCCCGGCGGCCGCCGAGCCCACGGCGGACATCACCATCACGGAGAAGGACTACACCTGGGACATCTCGGCCCCGATTACCGCCGGCACCCACACGTTCCGGGTCGAGAACGCGGGCCCGCAGGTGCATGAAGTCCAGATCTTCCAGATGGCCCCGGGCAAGAGCGCGAAAGATCTCCAGGCCTGGCTGGCCGGCAGCATGAAGGGAGCGCCCCCCGCCATGCCGGCCGGCGGCTTCGTCGGGCCGATGCCGGGCGCGGGAGAGCACGGTTTCTTCACGCGGACCCTGGCCGCGGGGAATTACGTGTTGATCTGCTTCGTCCCGGACGCGAAGGATGCCAAGCCGCATTTCATGCACGGGATGATGAAAGAGGTGACGGTGAGTTGAAGCGGTGTCAGGTCGATGCAAAACCCCGACATCGCCCGCCTGTTCGACGAGGTCGCCGACCTCCTCGAGATCCAGAGCCAGAATCCGTTCCGCGTGCGCGCCTACCGCAACGCCGCGCGCGTAGTACGTGATTTTCCGCGGCCGCTCCAGGAGGAGGTGCGTCAGGGTGCCGACCTCACCGAACTCCCCGGCATCGGCGACGACCTGGCCGAGAAGATCGCGACCATCGTCGCGAGCGGCGATCTGCCGCTGCACAAGGAGCTCGTCGCCAAGCTGCCCTCCGGGCTGCTCGACCTGTTGCGCATCCCGGGGCTCGGGCCCAAGCGCGTGAAAACGCTGTACACGAAGCTCAAGGTGAAGTCGGCCCCGGATCTCGAGAAAGCGCTCGCCAAGGGCTCCGTGCGCACGCTCGCCGGCTTCGGCCCGAAGATGGAGGAGAAGATCCGCGCCGGGCTCGGCGCGGCGCTGCACGTCGAGCGCCGCCTGCTGCTGCCCGAGGCGGAGACGCACGCCAAAGCACTGGTCGAGTATCTGCGCGCCGGCGGCGGGTTGACGAACCTCGAGGTCGCCGGGAGCTACCGCCGCCGCAAGGAGTCGATCGGCGATCTCGACATCCTCGTCACGACCAAGCACCCGCACGCGGTGATCGAGCGTTTCGCCGCCTACCCCGACGTCGCTGAGGTTGCATCACGTGGCGACACGCGCGTCACGGTGCTGCTGCGGGGCGGGCTGCAGGTCGATCTGCGCGTCGTCGAGCCGGCCGCCTACGGCGCGGCGCTGATGTACTTCACCGGCTCCAAGGCGCACAACATCGAGCTGCGTCAGATCGCCCAGGACAAGAAGTACAAACTCAATGAATACGGCGTGTACCGCGGTGCGCGCCGCATCGCGGGCAAGACCGAGCAGGAGGTGTACGCGAAGCTCGGACTCGACTGGATTCCCCCCGAGCTGCGCGAAGCACGGGGCGAGATCGCGCTCGCCCGTTCGCACCGGCTCCCCAGCCTCGTCACGCTGGACCAGATCCGGGGCGACCTGCAGATGCACACCACCGCATCGGACGGGGAAGCGACGCTCGAGCAGATGGCGGAGGCGTGCCGCGCGCGGGGCTACGCGTATTGCGCCATCACCGATCACTCGCAACGCGTCACCATGGCATTGGGCCTCGACGCCAAGCGGCTGCGCGCCCAATGGAAGACGATCGATGCGTGGAACGCGCGGGCGCGCGGCTTCACGATCCTGAAGAGCGTGGAGCTCGACATTCTCGAGGATGGCACGCTCGATCTCCCCGACGACGTGCTCGCCGAAGCCGACTACGTGGTGGCATCGATTCACTACGGCATGACGCAGGACGAGCGCACGTTGACCGGCAGAGTGATCGGCGCGATCGAGCACCCGTACGTCGACACGATCGGCCATCCCACCGGCCGCCGCGTCGGCAAACGCGAGTCGTACCGGCTCGATTTCGCCGCGGTCGCCAAGGCGGCGGCCGATCACGGCTGCCTGCTGGAGCTCGATGGGCACCCGGAGCGCATGGACCTCCCCGAGACGCTCGCCGCCGAGGCGAAGACCCACGGCGTGCGATTCGTGCTGTCGACCGACAGCCACAACACGGGGAATCTCGCGAACATGCAGTACGCGGTGGACCTGGCGCGGCGGGCGGGACTCGAGGCGGCGGACATTCTCAATACCAGACCGCTGGCGCAGTTCCGCAGCGGGCTGAAACGGAATTCCTAGGTCGGGCGCCGCCGGCCCTCGAGGCGCGTGACGACGGCGCCGAGCAGGCGATCGTGCAGCCGTCGTTCGAGCTCCTGCAACCCCGCCTTCAGCTGCCGTTGCAGCTCGGTGCGGCTGGCCCGCCGGAATTGCAGCGACGCGATCAGGTCCAGCTCGTCGATCCAGTGATGCAGCTGCGCCGCTTCTTCGACGCGCGCCAGCAGGGTCCGGATCTTCCGCAGGGCCGCCGGCGCCGCGCGCGCCGTGCGCAGCTCTTCGACTTGCTCCAGCGCGTCGAGGGTCAGCTGGTAGGCCTGGAACAGGGGCTTGGCGCCGAACGTCTCCTCGATGAAGCGTTCCATGGTCCAGCGCGACTTGCCACGCCGACGCTCGGGGCTCACGTCAGGTGAGCGCGAGCGAGAGCTGCGCCACCGGCATGAAGCTCATGCGATGGTGCCGCGTGGGACCGAGCACCTGCAGCGCGTCGAGGTGTTCGGGCGTCCCGTATCCCTTGTTCTCTTCCCAGGAGTAGACGGGGTAGCGCAGCGCGAGCAATCGCATCAGGCGGTCGCGCACCGTCTTGGCGATCACCGACGCGGCGGCAATCGACTGGCACAACGCGTCGCCGTCGATGATGGCGTCGTGCGGACAGCCCAGCTCGGGCAGCCACACGCCGTCGACGAGCACCTCCGCGGGTTGGAGCCCGAGCCGGCGCAGGGCGCGCTGCATGGCGAGGATGGTGGCGCGGCGGATGTTGATGCGGTCGATCTCGCGGACGCTCGCGGCGCCGACGCCGACGCCCAGCGCGCGGGCCCGCACGACGGTCGCGAGGCGCTCGCGTTTCGCCGCCGGGAGAACCTTCGAGTCGCGCAGGCCGCGAATCGGCTTCATGCCGACCGGAAACACGAAGGCCGCGGCGACCACCGGTCCCGCCAGTGGTCCGCGGCCGACTTCGTCGTTGCCGGCGACGATGCTCCGCCCCGCGTTCCAGAGCGCGATCTCGCGCTCGAACGTGGGGCGTCGCATCACGACTCGGGAGCTCCTCCCGACGACGCCGCCGCCGCCCCCGGCCCGGTCTCGGCGAGACCGGTCGCCCCGCGCTTCTCACGGATGCGCGCCGCCTTCCCGGCGAGACGCCGCAGGAAGTAGAGCTTGGCGCGGCGCACCCGGCCCTTGCGGACCAGCTCGATCTCCGCGATCGCGGGCGCGTGCAGCGGGAAGATGCGCTCCACCCCGACCCCCGCCGACACCTTGCGCACCGTGAACGTCTCGTTGATCCCGCCGCCGCGACGCGCGATGCACACGCCTTCGAAGGCCTGGAGCCGCTCCTTCTCGCCCTCGCGCACGCGCACCATGACGCGCACGGTATCGCCCGGATCGAACGCCGGAATGTTCTCTTTCAGGCCCTCTCGCGAGAGCGCGCTCAGCTTCTCCATACCCGTACCCTCAATGACTGTCTGGTCCATCGGCACCATCGGCGTCGGCCGACCGCCGCCACAGGTCCGGGCGGCGCTCTTGCGTCAGCCGCAGGGATTGGGCGGCCCGCCACGCGGCGATCGCCGCGTGGTCACCGTTCAACAATACCTCGGGAACTGCCAGCCCGCGATACAGCGGCGGTCGCGTGTACGACGGCGCCGCGAGTACCCCTTCATAATGTGAGTCGCCGGACGCCGATTCGTGGTCGCCCAGCGCGCCGGGCAGCAACCGCACCACCGCATCGATCACACACAGCGCGGCCGGCTCACCACCCGTCAACACGAAGTCGCCGATCGACACTTCCTCAGCCGGCAACCCGTCGGCGACGCGCTGGTCGACGTCCTTGTAGTGGCCGCACAACAGCGTCACTTCTTCGGCCACCGCGAACCGCACCGCATCGTCGTGCGTGAACGGCCGCCCCCGCGCCGACAACAGCACCAGCGGCGACCCCTTCCGAACGCCGAGACTCTCGACCGCTTCGAAGAACGGCTCCGGCCTCAGCACCATCCCCGCGCCGCCGCCGTAGGGCGTGTCGTCGACGGTGTGGTGGCGGTCGTGCGTGAAGTCGCGCAGCTGCACGATCCGGTACTGCACGAGACCCTGCTTCGCCGCGCGACCGAGGATGCTCGAGGCGAGCGGCCCCGCGAACCACTCGGGAAACAGCGTGACGACGTTAAGCGCCAGCATCACTGTCCGGCACGGCCAGGAGCTGGTCGCGCCATCCCTCCACGGCTTCGCGCGACGTCACGCCAGCGAAGCCTATCAACCACTCGCGGTGGTAGGACCGCCGCCGGGCGACGAACAGCGGGCCCGCCAGCACCCGCCGCGCTTCGTCCACCACGTACACCTCCGCCTTCGGCTGGAACACCGTCCCGGGAGCCTCCACGAGGGGGATCACCGACACCTCCCCGTGCTGGCCGTGAGGCCGGCGCAGCCGCGCGACTACGCGGTGCGTGTGCCGAACACCCCGGCCCGCTTGAGGAGCGACCGCACCGTGTCGGTGGGCGTCGCCCCCTTGGCGAGCCACTGCACGGCCTGGTCCTTGTCCACCTCGAGCACGGCGGGGTTGGTGCGCGGGTTGTAGTGACCGATCGTGGCGACGGAGCGCCCGTCCCGGGCGGCCCGCTGATCCGCGATCACGATCCGGAAGTACGCCTGGCCCTTCCGTCCCACCCGCCGCAGCCGAATCCGAGTTCCCATGGTCTGCCCTTACATCCGTTTGAGAAATTTGCGCATCTGCTGGAACTGCTCCAGCAACCGATTCACTTCCTGCACCGGCCGTCCCGATCCCTTCGCGACCCGCAGCCGCCGCGATCCGCTGAGGATCTTAGGATCGGAGCGCTCCTCGTGCGTCATCGACAGAATGATCGCCTCGATGTGGCGCAGCCGCTTATCGTCGGCCGGCACACCCTGCAGCGCCTTCGCCGAGACGCCCGGCAACAACCCGACCAGCTGCTGCAGCGGCCCCATCTGCTGCGCCTGCTTCAGCGCCACCAGAAAATCCTGCAGGTCCATTCCCTGCCTGGACCGGGCTTTCTTCTCCAGCTTTTCGGCCGCTGCGCGGTCGATCGTGGCGGCCGCTTTCTCGACCAGCGCTACCACGTCGCCCTGCCCCAGGATCCGCCCCGCCATACGAGCGGGATCGAGCGGCTCGAGCGCGTCGGGGCGTTCTCCCGTGCCGACGTAGACGATCGGCACGCCGGTCACGCCGTGAATCGACAGCGCCGCGCCGCCGCGGGCGTCGCCGTCGAGCTTCGTGAGGATCACTCCCGTGAGCCCGACGCCGTCGTGAAACCCCTTGGCGCTGCGCACCGCGTCCTGCCCCGTCATCGCGTCGGCGACGAGCAGCACCTCGCGCGGCGCCAGCGCCTGCTTCAGCGCCACCAGCTCGTCCATCAACGGCGCGTCGATTTGCAGCCGGCCCGCCGTGTCGACGATGACGCTGCGGCAACGCGCCTTCTCCGCTTCACGCAGCGCGCCGCGCACCAGCTCCACCACGTCCCGGCTGCCGCTGAACACCGGCACCCCCACCTGAGCCCCGAGCTGCTGCAGCTGCTCCACCGCGGCAGGTCGCTGCAGGTCGGCGGCGACGAGGCACGGCGCTTTCTGCTCGAGCTTCAAGCGGCGCGCCAGCTTCGCGGCGGTCGTCGTCTTTCCTGATCCCTGCAGGCCGACGAGCAGCAGCACCGTCGGACCGACCGACGCGAACTCGAGCGGCCGCCTGGTGCCACCCAACAGTCCCGTGAGCTCATCGTGCACCAGCTTCACGACCTGCTGGCCCGGACTCACCGTCTTGAGCTGGACCACCCCGACCGCGCGCTCCCGCACCCGCTCGACGAAGTCACGCGCCACGTCGAGACTCACATCGGCTTCCAGCAGGTAGCGGCGGATTTCCCGCAGCGCGTCGGTAACGTCCTGCTCCGACAGCACACCGCGGCCGACCAAGCGCTTCAGTACGCCCGAGAGACGCTCGGTCAGGGCCGTAAACATAAGCCACGCAAGTTAGTTAGGGAGATTGGCGAAACCAAGCCCTGCAAGACGCCGGGAGTGGGGGCGCCGGAACCATTGCATGCGGGGGCGCTCGACCCGAAAGGCGCTATCGGCTGTCGGCCATCGGCCAAGCCGAAAGCCGATGGCCGACGGCGCCTTTCTGCTAGCGAACGACGTGCACCTCCGGCAGGGCTTTCCACCCGCCCCACGTCTCCGGCGCGTCCACCAGTCGCGCCCCGGGGATCCCGTCCACGGTCACGGCTTCGACGGTGGAGCGGCGCCCGCGGCGCACCCCCTGCCGCCCTGCCCAGGCGCGGATCAGACCGCGCACGAAGCGGTCCCGTGCAGCGGGCGTGTCCCAGACCGTATACCAGACGAGCGCATCGGCTCCACCGGCGGGGCCGTACACCTGATAGCGGTCTCCGCCCCACCCCTGCGCGTACACGCCGCCCTTGTCGTCGTTGGCATCGCCCATGAGCTGCGCGAACAGCAGCCCGATCTCGAACTCGCCGAGGTCATCTTCGTAGCGCACGGCATCGGGGACCTGGGCGGGAAAGGCGAGGGTCACGGGCTCGTCGCCCGTCGCGTAGCGATCGGGATGCAGGATCTGCTCGGTGGACACCGGCATGTCGGCGCCGTAAGGCTCGTGGCCGTGATGCGTGCGCACGTACCAGCCGATGAAATCGGCGCCGCGCAGATACGGGAAGATCAGCGACTCGCGCAGCCACAGCGGCGCACCAGCGAACTCCGGCATCGCCGCCTGCTGCAACGCCGTCGATTCGCTCTGGCGCCAGAACCAGTGGTCGGGGAACGTCTCGGGGTGCTGTTCCGGCATGAGAATCGAGATCTGATAGAACGTCGCCTGGCCTTCGAGCACCGCCTCGGCGGCGGAGCGGCGGTCGTTGTGGCGGCGCTGGTTGAGGATCGAGTCGAGCGGCGTGTACTGATCCTGCAGGGCGTGCACCAGCTCGTGCGCGGCGACGGTGCGAATCTGGAATCGATCGCTCAGATCGTTGGGCACGAACAGCGCGCCCGAGTCGGGATCGTAGTAGCCCGCCACCTCCTCGGTCAGCAGGGCGATCATGGTGCGGCGCAGATCGAGCGAATCGGGAATAAAGCCGAACAGTTTGTACGCCGCTTCCACCCCGGCCAGCTCGGCGGGCGGCAGGTCCTGATCGAACTTGTGGGTCACGTAGTCGCGCAGCTGGGCGCGGGTGCGCAGCCGCACGGCGACCTGGTGCTTGAACTGCAACCCGGTGATGCGCTCCGCCTGGGTCTCGAGCTGGTGCACCAGGTCGACCAGCGCGGCTTCGGATTGGACGGTCTTCGCCCGTTCGCGACACGCCCACCCGCCGCCGGTGATGCACAGGGCGGCGAGCAGCGTCAGCCGGCCCATTCAATGCCTTTGCCGACCGCCGTGCTGACGACACGCGCGACGTCGATCCCCGTGACCACGACGCCGTGACTCTCGAGCTCGGCGCGCAGCAGGCGGTCCAGCTCGTTGCGGCGCTCGGAGAGGGAGAGGGAAGGACGGGGCGGGACGGGGAGTGGCGGGGAAGACGCTGCATCGTCCTGCTCCGTCTTCGCTGGACTTTCCCCGCCCAGGAGCTTTTGAATCTCGTCGCCGATCCGATCCAGCATGGCGCCGAGCTCCCCCAGGGGTTCGTCGGCCGATTCACGCACCAGCCCGCGACGGATCATCGCGTCGACCTTGCGGCGCTCGCGGATCAGGCGCTCGAGCTCCGGGCCGACGCGCACCGTCGCCTGGGCGTGGGCGCACGCTTCGTCGAGCACATCGATCGCCTTGTCGGGCCGGGCACGCTCCGGGACGAAGCGATCGGTGAGAACGATGGCGGCTGTGAGCGCGTCATCGGTGATCGCGACGGCGTGGTGGCGCTCGAGGCGCGGCCGGCGCGCCACCAGCACTTCCCACGTCTGAATCGCGTCGAGCTCCGTCACCTGCACCGGCTGGAAGCGGCGCTCCAGGGCGGGATCGTTGCGGATCCACTTGTCGTACTCCTCGCCCGTCGTCGCGCCGACCACGCGGATGTCGCCCCGCACCAGCGCCGGCTTCAGCATGTTGGCCGCGTCCATCGCCGCCCCGACGGCAGTGCCCTGGCCGATGAGATTGTGCAGCTCGTCCACGAAGAGAATGAGATCGGGGTCGGCGGCGAGGGTTTCCACGAGGCGCCGGACGCGCTCCTCGTACTGGCCGCGGAACGACGTGCCGGCGAGGAGCGCGACGTGGTCGAGCGCCAGCACCCGGGCGTCCTTCAGCGCCGGGGGCACGTCTCCGGCGGCGATGCGCTGCGCCAGCCCTTCGACGATCGCCGTCTTGCCGACGCCCGCCTTGCCCACCAGTGCGGGATTGTTCTTGCTCTGGCGCAGCAGGATGTCCATCACGCGGGACACTTCCGCTTCGCGGCAGCGCACCGGCTCCAGGTCGCCGCGTCGCGCCTGGGCGGTGAGGTCGATCCCCACGCGCTCGAGTACGTCGCCGGTTTCGAACAACCCTGCCAACGGATCGCTCACGTCACCCGCCGCTCACGAATCGCCGGTACCAATCGAAGATGAGATCGCCCCAGATGTACGTCACGGCGGCACCCACGGCCAGAAATACACCGAATGGCACGAGACGCTTTTTTCTGAGCGACAGCGGCACGAAGATGACCGTGCCGAAGAGGGCGCCGGCGAAGACGGTGAGCAGCACCCCCAGGACCCCGTGCCACCACCCTGCCCCGTCTTTCGGCCCGACGAAGCTGCCGACCATCGCCATCATCTTGATGTCGCCACCGCCCATCGCCTCTTCGCCGAACATCCAGCGCCCCGCCACGCCGACCGCGAACAAGAGGGAAAAGCCGAACGCCGCTCCGATCACCGCCTGGACAAAGCCCTGCCACCCCCCCACCAGCGAGGCCGCCAGGCCCACCGCGAGCCCCGCCCAGTTGTATTCGTCGGGAATCAGATAGTGCCGCGCATCCGTGATGCCGATCCCCAGAAGGATCGTCCCCAGAATCCCGCCCGCGATCGTGTGGACGCTGACGCCCCAGAGGAGGTAGGCCCCGACCCAGAGTGCGCCCACCGCGGCTTCGATGAGCGGGTATTGCAGCGAAATCGGCTCGCCGCAGTTGCGGCATTTGCCGCGCAGCACCAGCCACGACACCACCGGGATGTTGTCGAACCACGCGATGCGTTTTCCGCAGCGCGGGCAGGTGGAGGGCGGTGTGACGAGGGATTGATCGTGCGGCAGCCGCAGGATGCAGACGTTCAGGAAGCTCCCGAGACAGAGCCCGAGAACGCCCGCGGCAATGCCGAAAATGACGTCAGTGCCCACGCGTAACCTCGTACAGAAGAATCCCGGCGGCGACGGCGACGTTGAGTGATTCGGCGCCCTGGGCGAGCGGGATCGCCACGCGGCGCGCCGCGACAGCGTTCA
>CAZXKN010000067.1:0-4391 GCA_964641815.1 uncultured Gemmatimonadaceae bacterium
GAGACGGATGAGCATCAGGAGGCCTCCGGCATCCTGGAATCGAACGGGTCGCAATGACGCTACTCCCCTCCCGATGCCGGGCAAGGATTATCTTCATGACCTTCCTGGCGGAACCAACCCGCCTTGCCCGTCCAGACCCACTGCGTGACCCTGCTCACCCTCTTCTGCCTGCGGCAGATCGAGACCCGCGCCCGCCTCGGCCAGATCCATGGTGAGGAAGCGCACCGTGCCGTCGTCCACGACCGAATGGAGCGTGACGATGTCGGGGTGGTTGAGCGTCGCCACCGTGCGCGCCTGGCGCTCGAAATGGACGCGCCGCCCGGCGTCGCCGGATACCCCGGCCGGCCGGGCGCGGAATTTACGTGCAGACTCCTTGTCGGATGGCGTTAAATTGAGCGATCCGCTCTGGGAGCGCCTTGCCCCGGTACGGCCTTCGAACAGGAGACGCACCATGCTCCCCCGTGTCGTGCTGCTCGTCGCACTTGGCGCTCTTTGCGCAGTCCCTGGTACCGGCTCTGCGCAGCCACCGGCCAAAGAACCCGAGGTCAGAACACTCGGACCGGCCGCGCCGCGTCCCGAACTCGAAGCGCTGAAGCGCGCGCAGTTCCTGGCCGCACACGCGCACGACCCGGCGCCGCCGTCGGTCCCGGCATCCGCTGCCAAGGCGCCGCCGCTCACAACGGCGCATCCCTGGTCCGAGACCGAGCGCGCCGCGCGCAAGGCCTGGTTCGCGGCGCATCCGGCGCCCACGACGTCGTCACGCCCGAGCGCGCTCGTGCCGCGCGCCTGGACGCCGCCCGCCTCCGCGAAGCGGCCCGTGCTTCCCCCCGCCACCGTCGGTCCGCCCGATCGCGCGCCGCTCGACGCGGCGCGCCAGGCGAAGCTCGCCCGCGCCCAGGCGCCGGCGGCGGAGAAGTGAGGGCGCCATGAGCCTCTGGAGACGGCCGACCGTGGCGCTCGTCATGGGCGCACTGGCAGCGGCGTGCGCGGGGATGGCGCACGCGCAGTGCACCTATCCCGCGCTGCTGAGCGGCGCAGCCGCCACCGCGACAGGCGGGACGGGCACCAAGACCACCTATCAATTCACCCAGACCAACGTCTTCTGGACGGCGGTCGGCGTGCGCCCTGATCCCGGCTCCGACTGGGACATGGGCATCTATCAGAGCACCGCCGCGTTTCCCACCTGCGTCGCCACTCTGCTCGGCAACTCCACGCGCGCGAGCGGCGTCGATTTCGTGGTGGGCGACTTCAACCACAATGCCACCGGCACCTACTACGTGGCCGCATCGCACTTCTCAGGCAGCGGCAACGGCGAGGTGGAGTGGGACGACGGACCCGATCTGCTGACGGTGAACGCGCCGGTGGTGCAGCAGTCGACCGACGCTACCAACGTGCTGCAGGTGTGGGACGTCTACCTGGTGCAGGACTCCACGTATTCATTCGAATTCAGTCACTCCGGCGCGGCCGACACCCATCTACTGCTGTTCCGCAACGCGGGCGGCGGCACACTGTGGGAAGGACGCAACGCGGCCGAGTTCGACATCACCAATTCCACCCAGTACAAGGCGCCCGGCACCGGCTACTACGGCGTCGTGGTCGTGAACGACAACGGCGCCGCCGGCACGTTCGGCGTGCAGGTGGGCGAGTGCCTGCCGCCGATCCACCTCGCGCAGCAGCAGCCTCAGGTCACCACCGGAGCCGAGAACTGGTACGACTTCACCGAGATCGGTCCGATCTACGGCTATTACTGGATCGGCGCCGCGGTGCGGGCCAACGGCGGCTCGAGCGATTGGGATTGCGAGGTGTACTCGGATCCGACCGGGAGTTTCCCCGTGTGTGTCTCGAGCCCGGTCGGAGGCTCCAACCAGTCGCCGCCCAAGGTCGATTTCGTGCTCGGCGACTTCGACTACAACCCGGGCGGCACTTACTACCTGCGCGCGCACCTTTACCAGGACATCGGATCGGGCTCGGCGCTGGTGCAGCTCCAGGACGATCTCGCGCCGATCTCGCCGAACAGCAATGCGGTCACCGGCAACACCGGACCGAATGACGTGTTCCGGCTGATGACCACCCATCTCGAAGCCGGCACGTCGTACACGTTCCTGTTCTCGCAGACCGGCAGCGCGAACCTCAAACTGCTGCTGTTCCGGAATCCGGTGGCCGGGACGTACTGGACTGGGCGCAGCAACTCGGAGTGGGAGGTCACCGGTCCCATTGACGTGGGCTATGTGGCGCCGACGACGGACGACTACGCGGTCGTGGTCGTCAACGACGACGGCGGCACGGCCACCTGGCGTCTTGCGATCGGCACCTGCCCCGCGCCGACCGCGCTCACGAGCTTCCAGATCAACGGCTCGTTCCTCGCAACGGACTACTGGTCGTTCAACCAGCAGGATCCCTACTGGACTGCGGTGGCGACACTGTCCTTCGCCGACTTCGACATCTCAGCCTACAGCGCGGCGAGCGGCACCATTTATCCGACCTGCGAGAGCGGCCTGCTGGCCAACTCACAGTATGGCCCCGGCACCACCGATCTCGTCGTGGGCGACTTCAACCACAACGCGCCCGGCACGTACTACGTCAACGACTATGCCTATCAGCTCGCCGGCTGGGGCGGCGACGTCGAGTGGGACTCGGGGGCGGACCAGGTTGCCGTGAACGGGCCCTCGATCTCGCGTCCCATCCCGTACCTGCCCGTCGAGCAGATCGTCGAAGCCTGGGACGTGTACCTGCAGGCTGGCCATACGTACACTTTCGGGATGAATCAGGGCGGGACCGGAGACTGGCATCTGCTGCTATTCCGCAATCCCGGCGGCGGCACCTACTGGGCCGGCCGCTCCGCCGCGGCGTTCGACATGACCTCGGGGGTGACCCACTACACCGCACCCAGCACCGGGTTCTACGGCATCGTCACGGCCGACAACAACGAAAATGACGATTACTACTACGACTTCCGCGTGGACGAGGGCACGCTGTCGGCGGACGCCGAAGCGCCTCCGACGTCGACGCGACTCACCGGCGTGGCGCCGAATCCGACGCGCGGCGGCACCATGATCGACTTCGCGCTGGCGAAACCGGGCGACGTGGCGTTGGACCTGCTGGATCCGAGCGGCCGGCGGGTGGCGTCGGTCTCGGGCAGGTTCGCGGCCGGGCGTCGGCAGCTGGCGTGGGACGGCCGCAACGAGGCGGGCGCGGCATTGCCGGCGGGACTGTACTTCGTGCGCATGCGGGTGGCGGGGCACGACGTGGGCACGCAGCGCGTCACGCTGCTGCGGTAGTCGTCGCGCCCCTTCGGCGATCGCCGGCACGCCCTGCGCGTGCGGAAGTCAGTAGCCGGGGACTTCGATGATTGCGTCCGCGGACGCCTGGTATGCCTCCTCCGGCACGTCGCGATCGATCCCGTCGAGGATCTGGTGCGAATGCTTGCCGGTTGGATCTTGGACCGCCACGGAGCCAAGGCGCCTGCGACTTTGCCAGGTGCAACCGCATGTCAGGCGGGGCGACGCGGCCGACGCTGCTTGGCCGAAGTCGAACGAATGACCAGTGACCCGCGGCCGGCTCGCGCGAACGGCACGCGATTGCGGGCGATGGCCTCGTCGATCAGGCGCGCGACCTCCGGGCGAGCGAGTGTGGACGCACCCTCCAGGCGAATCGAGCGCGTCTGCTTCCCGGACCCCTCCAACAATTTCGCCGGATCCGGCAATGCCTTGCCACGATTGAAGTACAGCCTGACGCCGTCCGCACTCGCGCGGATCGCAAGAACGCCCTCGTACCCGTGCTCGTTCGGCGAATGGCTGATGACGAAGGAGTCGCGATATTCGTACACCAGTTCATGGGCGGTGGGCAGGCGCGCCCGCAGCCACCGTCGAATTGCACCGATGAGCCGTCGATGCGCGGGCGCGAACTCGGCGACAAGCGTACGCACCTGGGCCTCCGCCAATCGTCGCGCCATTGCAGACTGGGCGCTGCCGGGGACCTCGACTGCAACGCGCACGGATCGGCGCCCGGAGGGCTTCTTCTTCACGCTCATATTGGCTCCTTGGGATTGGAGTTCTGCTGCAGAGGGTGTGCCACCGCAAGCTTACCCTCGACATGGCCCCTTTGAATCCGACTTCTTCGCAGGGCCATCTCTCCACGCTGCGACGATTACGCACGTGGCGTAGAAGGCGATGGCAAGGTAGGAGTATCTCCCGCCCTCACGCGTTCTCACCGCGGCGCATTCGCTCCGGCTGAGCGGTTCGGGCCTGAGCGCTGGCCAGCTCACGAAGGCCCAGCCCACCGCCATGAGTGCTCCCGCCGCGCTGTAGAGAAAGCCGGCCCGGTGCGGCGTGGCTGGTCAGGCGTTCCTTCACGGTCTCGCGACGGTCTTGTGGACCGGGGGAAGTGACTGG
>CAZXKN010000068.1:0-11362 GCA_964641815.1 uncultured Gemmatimonadaceae bacterium
GAAGGCGGCGTCTCGACGCTCGAGTACCTGGTGCGACTCAAGGACGAGGTGGAGGCGGGCGCCTTTCTCGACTCCCTGCAGCGCCGCGGCGCCCCCAGCGTCTCGGCCGCTGAGTACCGCTCGCTTCAAGGGCTGAAGAAGCGGACGTAGTCGGCGCAATGAGACACAGCGCCGTGGTGTGGCTGCTCTTCGGCACCGGGCCGGTTGCGCCGCCCCTCTCCGGCCAGAACCCTTCCCCAGCCGCGCGTCGCACCGTGGCCGCGGGCCCGGAGTACGGGGCGGGATTCCTCCACCGGCTGCTGCTCGGTTCCCATTACCGCGACCTCTGGACCACGCCAATCGCCGTCGCCGAGCTCGATCTCGCCCACTTCGCCGGCGGACTGACGCCCGAGCGCTGCGGCGGACAGCGACAGACGAAGTCGGTGCGCTTCAGCGGCGCCGACGGCCAGGTGTACGCGTTCCGGTCCGTGGACAAGGACCCGTCGCTCGCCATGCCGCCGGACCTGCGCGAGACCTTCGCCCGCGACCTGCTGCAGGACCAGATCAGCTCGGCCCATCCCGGCGGCCCGCTCGTGGTCGCTCCCCTGCTCGATGCCGCCGGCGTGCTCCAGGCAGAGCCGCGGCTGTTCGCGCTGCCCGACGACCCGCGGGTCACCGCGCTCGGCTGCCTGCCGGCGGGAGTGCTGGGAATGATCGAGCAGCGCCCGTCGGAGGGATCGGACAGCGAGCCGGGATTTGCGGGAGCGCTCGATATCGCCACGACCAGCAAGCTGTTCGACCAGATCGAAGCGCACCCGGACGACCGCGTGGACTCCCGCGCCTTCCTGGTCGCCCGGCTGATCGATGTGTTCCTGGGCGATTGGGATCGCCACCAGCTGCAATGGCGCTGGGCCCGGTTCGACGAAAATGGGGTGCACTGGTGGCGACCGATCCCGCGCGACCGTGACCAGGCCTTCTCCCGACTGGACGGGCTGCTCCTCGCACTGGCGGCGTATTACCAGCCGCAGGTCGTGGGGTTCTCGGACGATTACCCGAGCATCTACCGCCTGACCTACACCGGCCAGGTGCTCGACCGGCGGCTGCTCGTGGACCTCGAGCGACCGGTGTGGGATTCGATCGCGACGGCGTTGCGGGCCCGGCTCAGCGACTCCGTGATCGTCGCCGCGGTCCATCGGCTCCCACCCGAGTACGAGCGCCTGAGCGGCCCCGCGCTGACGCGGGCGCTCGAGCGGCGACGCGACCAGCTGCCGGACATGGCCGGCCGCTATTACCGGCTGCTGGCCCGCACCGTGGACATCAATGGAACGGACGTTCGCGACTCGGCGCAGATCGAGCGGCTGCCCGGCGGCCGCATCACCGTGCGACTCGCCGCCCACGGCACGGTCTACTTCGACCGCACCTTCGATCCGCGTGACACCCATGAGATCCGGCTGTACCTGCACGGCGGCAGCGACCGCTTGATCGTGCGCGGGCACGACGGAGGAGGTCCGACCCTCCGGGTGATCGGCGGCGGCGGGGACGACGTGCTGGTGGATTCGGCGGGTGATTCGAAGTTGTACGACGACCGCGGCAACAATCGCTTCGTGCGCGGGCCTGGGACCTCGGTCGATCAGCACCCGTACACGACACCGCAAGCGGACACGATGACGCTGGGCCGGCCGCGCGATTGGGGAGCGATGACGGTTCCCTGGACCACGCTGTCCTTCGTGCCGGATATCGGCCTCTTCGTGGGGGCGGGTCTGTCGCGCACCGGCTACGGATTCCGGCACCTCCCCTACCACAGCAAGCTCGTGCTGCGCGCCGGCTGGGCCACGGCCGCCGCGAGCTTCCGCGCCGAGCTCACGGACTCGATCCGCGAGGTGCTCGGCGGGATCGGGGCGCTGCACCTGCGGGGATCGGGAATCGATGTGATTCGTTTCTATGGTCTGGGCAACGAGACGGTGGCCTCCCAGCCCGACTCGTTCTATCGGGTGCGACTGGAGCAGTTCCTCCTCGAGCCGTCGTTGACCATTCCCGCGTCGGGACGGGCGCGGATCTCCTTCGGTCCCGTGTTCAAGTACGCCGAGGCCGATCGTACCGCCGGCACGATCATCGGCGTCACCCCGACCTACGGCGCCAACACCTTCCGGCAGGTGGGCGCGGAGGCCGAATTCCGCTTCGACACGCGCGACGGTCCCCGGGCCCCGTCGCGCGGCGTGCTGCTCACACTGCAGGGCGCGTGGTATGCCGCGGCATTCGATGTCGTCCGGCCGTTCGGCACGGTGAGCGGCGAAGCGTCGACTTACCTCTCCGCACACATGCCGACCGCGCCGACGCTCGCGCTGCGGGTCGGCGGCAAGCGAGTCTGGGGCACTTTCCCATTTCACGAAGCCGCCTTCCTGGGCGGCGCGTCGACCGTGCGCGGCTTCACGGAGCATCGCTTCGCCGGGGACGCAGCCGTGTACGGCAACGCCGAGCTGCGCTTCAAGCTGCTCGAATTCCATTTCCTGACTCCGGTGGACTTCGGCGCGTTCGGGCTGGCAGATGGCGGCCGCGTCTATGCGACGGGAGAGTCGTCCACCAAGTGGCACACGGCCACGGGCGGCGGCGTCTGGTTCGCGTTCATCAAGCGCACCAACACCTTGAGCATCGCCGCGGCGCACAGCGTCGAGCGCACCGGGATCTACGTGCGGGCCGGGTTCGCGTTCTAGCCGTGGCTTCCCCACAGGCAGCCGAATGGAGAGGAGAGGTGCCGACCCTCGATCTCCTCAACGCCCTCGTCGGCGACCCGCTGCCGCTGGGCCTGCGGGCCGGCCCCGTCACACAGACGTTCCATCGCGACGTCTATTTCGACGCACCCGATTGGACGCTGCGACGCCGCGGCGTGACGTGCCGCTTCCGCATTCGGGTCGATGACCGGCGCATCCTGACGGTGCGCAGCCTCGGCCGCACCGAAGGAGCAGCGGTCGTAGTGGTCCCGCAGACGTTCGAGGCGGAAGTCGAGCAGCTCACGGGGGAGGAAGCGGTCGCCGGACCGTCGGAACCGGCCCGCCGGTTGCGCGCGCTGATCGACCCCGGGCTCATCGTCCCGCGGCTCGAGTTCGAGACCGAGCGGCGGCTGCGCGCGAGCCTGCCCCGCTGGCTCGCCCGCGGACGGTTCGAGTTCCTGTACGACGTCGTCACGGTACGCCGTCAACAGCTCACGCAAGAATTCCAGGAGGTGACCGTCCGCTGCCTCCATCGCGGCCGGCCGCCGTTCGAAGCGGTCGTCGAGTCGCTGCGGCGACGGTACGGGCTGCGCCCGCTGCTCGTCGGCAAGCTGGAGCGGGCGGAGAAGCTCGCGCGCGAGCTCGAGGCGGAAAACGTGGGGCGCGCGACACGCGGCCAGCACGAAGTCGCCCTGATCGCACTCGACGAGAACACGGTGGCCCTGCGGGTCGAACCCGGCGCGTTGTCTCTGCCGGTGGCCGGCGGCAGCGGTGAGGAGGGGTGTCGCCACCTGCTGCGCGCCAGTTTCGGCAGCGGTGACGGGCAGCTGCGCTTCCTCGGTCTCGCGCCGATGATCGAAGATGGACCGCCGCTCGAGGTGTGGTTGGCGCGCCGGGTGAGCGGCGCCGAGGCCCGGACGGGCGCGTATCAGTGGTTGCCGATCGAAGACGTGCTGGCGCAGGTCGGCTCTCCGGCGCTGCGCGAGCCGCGCACGCTCGCGGCGCTGGCGGTCGCGACGCGGGCCGGCGTGTTCCAGCCCGACGCGACGCGGCGGCGGGAAACCACCGAACGGCCGGCGATCCTGGACAGCACGCCCGCCGCGCCCCCGGCGGGGGAGTCGCACGAGCCGTCGCCCGAGCAGATCCTCAACGAAGAGCTGTCGACGCTCGCGTTCAACGAGCGCGTGCTCGATCTGGCCGAAGACCCGGGGGTGCCGTTGCTCGCGCGCGTGCGGTTTCTCTCGATTCTGAGCGCCAACCTCGACGAGTTCTTCATGGTGCGCGTGGGAGCGCTGACGCGAGCGGTCGCGGCAGGCTACACGAAACGCAGCGACGACGGCTTGACGCCTCGCGGGGAGCTCGGCGCCATCACGTTGCGGCTGCGCGGGCTGATGCAGCGGCAGGAGCGGTGCTGGACCGGAGAGTGCCTGCCGGCACTCGCGGCATCCGGGATCCGGATCCTGCGCTGGGCCGAGCTCGACGACGAGCAGCGCGCCACGTCGCAGCGCTTCTTCACCGATCAGGTGTTCGCCGCCCTCACGCCGCAGGCCATCACCCGCGCGCCGGGCCACCCCTTCCCCATCATTCCCAATGCCCGCCTCTGTCTCGCCGCGGTGGTTCGCGACCCGCGCAGCGGCGCGCTCCACTTCGCGTGCGTGCGACTCCCCGAGGGCCTGCCGCGGTTCGTGCCGCTGGCGGGCGAGACGTTCGTTCCGCTCGAGGATGTGGTGCGCGGCGGCCTCGACGCGCTGTACCCCGGCCGCAAAGTGGAAGGGGCGTATGCGTTTCGCATCACCCGCAGTGGCGACCTCGAGCTCGCCGAGGAGCGGGCAGCGAGCCTGTTGCGGGTGGTCGAGGAGGAGACCAAGCGGCGACCCTACGGCGCTGTGGTGCGCGTCGAAGTGGAGCAGGCGATGCCTCAGGCGGTGCGCGACCTGCTGGTGCGCGAGCTGCAGTTCGAGGAGGCCGCCGATGCCAGCACGATCGGCCTCGACGATCTCTATGAGGCGGAGTCGCTGGTGGATTTCGGCGCGCTGAAAGAGCTCGCGGGCCTGCCGCATCCCGATCTGCAGTTTCCGCCGTTCCGCGGAGCAGCGCCGCTTGCCGCGGACCGGTCGATCTTCGAGCAGCTGAAGCAGGGCGACATCCTGGTGCACCACCCCTACGACGCGTTCGAGGCCACCGTCGAGCGCTTCTTCGTCGAAGCGGCCGACGATCCGGCCGTGGTCGCGATCAAGCTCTCGTTGTATCGGGCGGGAGGGCGCTCCGGAATCGTCGATGCCCTGCTCCGCGCCGCCCGAGCCGGCAAGGACGTGTTCGTCTTCGTGGAGCTGAAAGCCCGGTTCGACGAGGAGCGCAACGTGGAATGGGCGCGCAAGCTGGAGGAGGCGGGCATCCACGTCGTCTACGGACTGGTCAATCTCAAAACCCACTGCAAGACCGCGCTCGTCGCGCGGCGCGAGGACGGCGCGATGCGTCGCTACGTCCACATCGGAACCGGCAACTACAACGCCGCCACCGCGGCCCTGTACACCGACCTCGGCCTGTTCTCCGCGGACGAGGGCCTGGGCGCCGACTTGAACGATCTCTTCAACGACTTGTCGGGGTCCTCGGGGCCGCCCGAATCGCCGTTCCGCCGCCTGCTGGTCGCTCCCACCAGCTTGCTGCCGCGCTTTCTCGAGCTCATCGACCGCGAGACCCGGCACGCCACGGCAGGTCGAGGCGGCCGCATCCGCGTGAAGATCAACGGACTGGCGGACGCCGAGATCATCATGGCGCTGTACCGCGCCGCGCAGGCCGGCGTCGAAATCGACCTCTCGGTCCGCGGCCTGTGCCGCCTGCGTCCCGGCGTGCCGGGGTTGTCGGAGCGCATCCGCGTGATCAGCGTCATGGGCCGGTTTCTGGAGCACGCCCGCATTTTCCATTTCGCCAACGACGGAGCCCCGGAATATTACATCGGCTCCGCCGACTGGCGCCCGCGCAACCTGCGCCGCCGCGTGGAGGTGGTGACGCCGGTGCAGGATGCTGGAGCCCGGAAGCGGCTCGATCGAGTATTGACCACGGAGCTCGCCGACCCGACCGCCTGGGAGCTGCGACCGGACGGGAGCTACCAGCGGCGCCAGCCCGGCCCGGGTGGGGATCCGCGCAGTGCGCAGCAACGGATGATGGAGCAGGCCTAGGTGCAATCCCTTCTTCTTGTGGAGACTCGCGTGCGTTTGACTGTGATCGTCTCGTCGCTGCTCGCCGTTTCGGGATCGACTGCCGCCGCGCAGGGCACGCCCCCACGAACGATCTACCGGGCCAGCTGGGCCGACGTCGCTGCCGTTTCGGCGACGGGCGTGGCCACGCTACTGCC
This sequence comes from uncultured Gemmatimonadaceae bacterium, assembly GCA_964641815.1. Classification (GTDB taxonomy): domain Bacteria; phylum Gemmatimonadota; class Gemmatimonadetes; order Gemmatimonadales; family GWC2-71-9; genus DASTHG01. Next base: position 6,043 of record CAZXKN010000068.1, read on the forward strand.
TGGACTCCTCAAGCTCCCCAAGGGCCCACCCTCGTGCGCACCCTGCGACCCGTCCGGGCTCCCGGGGATCGATCGCTGGGTAGTCGGGAAGAACTCGGCGTTCGACCGCAACGGCAGCACCGTGTTGCTGCTCGGCGTCGGCGGCGTGGCGACGTACTTGTCCGCGCACGACCAATCGCCCGCGCAGGTTCGCGGCAACCTCGCGGTGCTGGCCAACTCGATCACCTGGACCTCGGCCTCGACCGAGTGGCTCAAGGTATTGGTGCGGCGCAAGCGACCGGTACTGTACACGAGCGGCGCAGTGGCGGCCGCGAGCGCCGCGGACAACCAGCGGTCCTTCCCCTCGGGGCATACCGCCGTGGCGTTCGCGGTGGCTACGTCCTACCTCGTCATGGCTCACCGCGAGCACCTGCCCCACCGGACGCGCAACGCCATGTTGCTGTATGGCGGCGCCACGGGCGTGGGCGTGCTGCGGATGACGGCCGGCAGCCATTTCACGACGGACGTGCTCGCCGGGGCGGCGCTCGGCGCCGGCATCGGCTGGCTCGTGGCGACGGTCCACCCGAAAGTGCCCTGATGCTCCGCGCGTGGAGCGTCGCTGTCCTCGCGGCCGCCGGCGCGTTGTTCGCCTCCCGGAGCAGCACCCCGCCCCAGCGGTGCGATCAGCCGCACTACCGCTGGGATGTGAAGACCGACACGTCGCTCGCCGGCCGTCCGGCGGTTCCTGCCACCATCACGGACATCCTCACCCGCTGGCCGCCGCCGGCGCATGGCGCGAGCGACGCTTGCGCGCCGCGTGCCGGCCGCGAGCTGAACCGTTACGTGGTCCGGGGCTGGGTCCGCCGAATCGAAAGGAAAAAGGATGACGGTGACTGGCACATCGAGCTCACCGCGGCGGCGACGAGCCCAGCGGAATCGTGCATCGTGGTCGAAATCCCGTTACCCCGATTCGGCGCGGTGTACCGCCGGGCACGCAGCCGGCTCAACGCGCTGCTGGTCGACCGGCACCTCGACAAGGACGGGGATCTCGACACAGCGCTCGAGGTGCGCATCGCGGGCGCCGCGTTCTACGACGGCCAGCATCGGCGCACCACGTCCCGGCGCGACCAGGCCGATGGGGGGCACGGGCGCTGCAATACGTCACTGCGGGCGTTATGGGAGCTGCATCCGGTGTACGACGTCAGGGCGCCGTAGTCCGTTGTCCGTAGTCCGTTGTCCGCGTTTGGCGGCGATCAGTGTGTTGAGCTGCTCAAGGAAGCAATGCCGCAACCTGGCGAGGCAGCTCCTCGAGACTACTGTGCTGGAAAACCACGCGGCCGTTGGAATCCAAGACGTAGTAGTCCGGCGTGCCGAACGACGAGAACGCCCGGTGTGCATCGCTGCGGAAATCATAGAACACGCTCAGGCGCCCCGCTCTATGAACCTGCAGGGTCTGCTCCAGGTCCTTTGAGAATGGCTGGTCCACGATCGTCACCACCTGCGCACCTTGGGACGTCAGGCGGTCGTTCAGAAGATCGAGTTCGTGCAACGGCTCCAGCGAGAAGCCGCAGTACGGAGACCAGAACATCAGAACGGTCACCTTGCTGTTCACGACGTCGGACAGGCTGCGAATCGCCCCCGCTTTCGTCATGAGGCGGAACGGCCCATTGAGGGACCGTGGAGCAGCCCGCTGCAGAACGCTTTGCCGCATCTCCTGCGCGGCGTTCCGAACGAGTAGATCCCAATTCGCATCGCCGTCGCGGCGCACGATCGAGCGAATCGAGTCCTTCAGGGCCACCGGGGTTCCCGGGTCCGCGACGACGCGGGCGTAGCTTTGCAGTGCGGCTGTAGTATCGCCCCGCGCTATCAGTGCATCGCCGACACTGCGCAGCACCTGGGGATTCCATCCGTAGGATGCCGCCAGCCGGAGGGTGTCGAGCCCGGCGTCCAGATGGCCGTCCTCGACCAGTGCCTTTCCAAGGGACGCAAGAATCGGCTGGGCAGCACTGCGATTCATCTCGCGTTGCACCGAGGCGGTCGCCCACAATCGGCGATCAGGATCGCGCCCCTCCGCAAGAAGACGGACTCCGTTGCGTAACCACGCCTCTGCCGTGTCACGCAGCGTCGGATACTGGAGCAGTTCTTTCCCTAAATAGTCCGACCCTCCTGGGACATCTCGCGCCAGGCGATAGGACCTGCCGGCCCAGATTCTCACATTTACCGTGTCTCGCGCATCCATGGCATGCGCGAACGCGTTGTGCGCGACGGACTCCAGGTAGGGATCGTGGGTTGGCTCGAGTCTCTGCCACACGGTCTCCAACTCCTGGAAGTAGGCAGGTCGAGTTTCCAGGACCCTGTAGGACCCATTCGGCTCTTGCTTTCCCTTGATGTACTGACTTGCCAGTCTGTTTTCCTCCCGGGAGAGCACCTCGGGATAATTTGGAAACGACTCCTGGAGACGGGAAAGCCAAAAGTGTGAAGCCGCGCTGTCGTCGAGTGCGATCGCGAACCACTCCATCCCGGACAGCGTGCGCGCCGCCAGACCTGGCTTTTCGCTCAAGGCACTGTGCAATGCCGCGAACCGCTTGCGATGGCCCGGCAACAGACTGTCGGCGATGCGGTCACCGAGCACCCAGCGCTCGAACACCGTGACGATGCTTCCCGCCTGCGGATCGTCCGGGTAGAGCGCGGCGAGCTCGCGAGCGGTGCGCAGACCGCCTTCCCAGTTCCGACCCATCATGTCCCGTTGCTTCTGCACCAGAGCATCGAACAAGGGCCTCCCGGTATCGTCGGCCGTCACGAGCTCCCAGAGCTGATTGTCATTGTCATCGACGACATCCGCACTAGGGCTTTCGACAGCAAAGACCGCAAAGACGACCGAATCCGGCAGACGAAACTCCAGCGTGAACCGCCCGCCAGACTGGAGCATCACCCCAACGCGTCGCTGCATCGGGCCTTCATTGTAGTCCTCATCGATCGGTCGACGAAACCGCGCGCGCAGAACGACGGAGTCGAATCGGGCTAGTGGCGCGTTGGGCTCGTACGTCGCGCGCACTATCTGACCAGGCTGGGGAGCAGCAGGCTCAAACGTGAGTGTGCCGGTGCGGCTGCCGGCCGAGACATTGCGGATCGAGAACAGGTAGACGACGGCGATGATCGCTGCAACGCCTGCTCCCGCAGCAAGCGGCAGACGGCGGGAGCGGATCGGGACAGGCTCGGCCGTGGGCAGCAGTGCTCGGGCGCCCGCGGCACGCGAGTCGAGAACCCGAGCCAGGATGTCTTGTGATTGCGACTCGACCGATTCAGCTCCAAGATCAGTCAGCTGGCGCAGCACCTTCACCGTCTCTCGACACGTGGTGCACTGCTCCAGATGCCTGCCGGTCGCGAGCCGCTCATCTTCATTCAGAGTACGAGACGCGTATTGCGACAAGGTCTCGGCGTCGGGATGCCGGGCGAAGATTCTCATGGCTTCTCCATCATTCGTTGGCGCAGCCGCTGCACTGCCCTGTTGAACCGCACCCGTGAGGCGCCGGGGCTGATGCCCAGCAATGCACCGACCTCTTCGTGGGAGTATCCCTCGATCTGGCGCAGGACCAATACGGCGCGCAGCGTGGTCGGCAATGCCGCGATATGCTGATCGAGATCGGATCGGTCTTCGGCACTGAGGCTGTCCGGCACCACAGCCTGACTGTCTTCGAGCGTGGCTTCCCGCCGCCTGTGGGCACTGCGCATTCGCATCAACGCCATTCTGGTCGCGACGCGGTTCAACCAACCGGCGAAGCTGCCGCGGTGCTCGAAACTGCGAATGGCTTCCGGCAGGCCGAGGAAGAGATCGTGGACGATGTCCTCGGCGTCGTGTCGAGAACCGGTGAGGCGCCAGCCGAGCCGCAACAGGTGGCCGGAATAGAGGCGATACAGCCCGGCGATCCCGTCCGGGACCCCTGCAGCGGTCTGGCGAATGAGCTCGGCGACCTGCTCGCCGCCCGGACTCATCACTGCTCGCGTGCCTGCAAGCGTCCTCTGGGAATTCATTGCTTGGAAGATGCCGGCGGGGGACTGGATGTTACATAGCCACAATTCGACGTAATCCACCTGCGCCGATGACGCCTGCCGTGTTCGACGATCTACAGCATCGCGCTGAGGGAGCAGACGAAGCCCGGCACGACGTCTTCGCCGTGCAGCGCCTCGTGCGCCGACGCGACTGCTGCGCTGCCGTCGAGACGATAGACGCGCGCCCCCCGGCGCTCGGGGTCGATGACCCACACGAGTCTGGTTCCCGCATTCAGCCAGTCGGCGATCTTGGTCAGCACCTCTCCCGGCCGATTGCTGGGCGACAGCACTTCAATCGCCAGATCAGGCGCCATGTTCGGAAAGCCGCCGGGCTCTGGATCCGGAATACGCTTGCGAGAGATGAAAGCAATATCCGGCGCGCGCACGGTATCGGGCCCGCGAGTGAGGGTGAATCCCGTGTCCCCCGTGTAAACCTGGCCCAAACTGTTCGTGGCAACGTGATCGGCAAGTTGTCGAGAGAGCGTCGTCACAATGCGGCCCTGGCGCATCCCCGACGGCTCACGCACGAGCAGAACCCCCCGCACGAGCTCCACCCGCTTCCCCGGAATGGAGACCTGCATGAGCTCCTCGGCCGTCATCGGTGTGGAGGGTGCCATCATCGGAACGTAGGCGTGGTCAGGGGGCATGACAACCAGCGTACTGTCGAGCGATCAACTCAGCATCAACCGAGTCTCGACAGCTTCCCGCGCACGTTCAGTCCAGGACCGCGACCGTCACGCCGACACCAGGGAACGCATCCATCCGTGCGAGCTCAGCGCCGACCTGCGACAGACCAATCGTTTTCCCCAAGAGCTTCTCCGGATGCAGCCGACCCGTGGTGATCAACTCAAGCATCCCGACGTATTCCCGTGCCTGCAGGCCGTGCGTCCCACGGATCTCGAGCTCCCGCGCGATCACCTGACTCATCGGCACGGGCGGCTCGCTCTCGTCGGCGAGGAGCAGCCCGACCTGGATGTGGCGCCCCCGTTTCCGCAGTGAGAGGATCGAATTGCGGCAGGTGACGGGGCTGCCGAGGGCGTCGATGGAGACGTGGGCGCCGCCGCCCGTCACCTCCCGGATCGCTCCCGCCACGTCGGCGGTCGCCGTCGCATCGATGACGATGTCGGCGCCACAGGAGCGGGCCAGCTCGAGCTTGTCGGGGCCGATGTCGACGCCGATCACCCGCGCCTCGAGGGCGTGCGCGATCATCGTGGCCGAGAGACCCACCCCGCCGCAGCCGTGCACGGCCACCCATTCGCCGGGTCGCGTGCGGCCCTGCCCCACCACGGCG
>CAZXKN010000069.1:0-9334 GCA_964641815.1 uncultured Gemmatimonadaceae bacterium
CCGGGTGCAGCTCCACACGTCGCTCCCCGATGGCGTCGTCGCAAGCGTGGACGAGAGCGCGTTGCGCCAAATGCTGCTCAACCTGCTCGACAACGCCGTGAAGTACGGCCCCGATGGCCAGACCGTCACCGTCGGTCTCGACCCGGTGCGCAACGAGCGCACACGGCTCTGGGTGCAGGACCAGGGCCTCGGGGTTCCACCCGGCGATCGCGAGCACATCTGGGAGCAATTCTGGCGGCTGGAGCGCGATCGCGGCTCCGCGGTCGCCGGAACCGGCATCGGACTGTCGGTCGTTCGCGAGCTGGCGACGCTGCATCGCGGACGCGTCTGGGTGGAGAGTGCGCCGGGCGGCGGGGCCCGGTTCGTGTTGGAGCTGCCGGCCGCGCCCGCCCCCGCGGCCCCGTCGTCCACGCCCGGCCCCGTGCCCAGTCCCGAACCCGCAACGCTGCGAGCCGACTCATGAAGCGCGTCCTGGTGGTCGAAGACAACCGCGATCTCGCCTACGGTCTCCGCAACAACCTCGAAATCGAGGGCTACCAGGTCGAGGTGGCGGACGACGGCCCCAAGGGCCTGATGCGTGCCCGCACGACGTCGCCCGACCTCGTCATCCTCGACCTCATGCTGCCGGGGATGGACGGGTACCGCGTGTTGCGCGCGCTGCGCGAAGAAGGACGTCAGCTCCCGATCCTGATCCTCACCGCCCGCGGCGAGGAGGCCGACAAGGTCCGCGGCCTGCGCCTCGGCGCCGACGACTACGTCACCAAGCCCTTCGGCGTGCTGGAGCTGCTGGCCCGGGTGGAAGCGCTGATGCGCCGCGCCGGCGTCGCCGTCGCCGCCGAGCCCGCTGCCCCGCTGATCGAGCGCTTCGGCGACGTCGAAGTACACTGCGCCTCGCGCACCGTGCTGCGCCACGGCGCGCCGGTGCCGCTGACCCCCAAGGAATACGAGCTGCTCGTCGCGCTGATTCGGCGCCGCGGGGCGGTCGCGTCGCGCGTCGAGCTGTTGACGGAGGTCTGGGGCTACAGCGCCGCCGTGCTGTCGCGCACCGTGGACACGCACATCGCCGAGCTGCGCCGCAAGCTGGAAGACGACCTCCAGGCCCCGCGCCACATCCTCACGGCGCGCAAGGCCGGCTACCGGCTGCAAACCTGAACCGATTCGAGGACCAGCCATGAGTGCCCTGTTGCTGCTGCTCGCCGCGCTCGGCAGTGTGACCGACCCCAAGAACGGCGACGAGCTGGTGCGCGCCATGCACGACCGCTACGACGGCAAGTGGTATCACTCGCTGACGTTTCTGCAGCACAATACCCGCTACTTCGGGACCGACAGCGTGCAGCACTCGACCTGGTTCGAGCGCGCCGCGATTCCCGGAAAGCTGCGCATCGACTTCCGCGATGGTCCGGGATTCGCACCCACCGACGGTATCCTGTTCGTCAACGACTCGCTGATCGCCATCAGGGGCGACAGCGTCGCACGGTCGGACGCGTTCATCCATCCGCTCATGGTGCTCGGCTTCGACGTCTACGCGCAGCCGGTGGACCAGACGCTCAACAAGCTGCAGTCGCTCGGCTTCGATCTCTCTTCCGTTCGCAGCGACACCTGGCAGGGCCGGCCGGCCTACGTCGTCGGCGCGAAAGCCGGCGACCTGCATTCACGCCAGTTCTGGGTCGACAAGGAGCGCCTCGTGTTCGTGCGCATGCTCGAGCCGAACCAGCGCGACACGTCGGTCACGAGCGAGACGCAGTTCAACGACTACCGCGCGTTCGGCAAAGGGTGGGTGTCGGCCCAGGTGCTGTTCCTCGACAAGGGCCAGCGCGTCTGGATGGAGGAATACGACCAGATTCAGGTCGACGTCCCGCTCACCGACGGGTCATTCGACGCCCATCGCTGGAAGACGACGAAGTAGACCGCGCTCAGGCGGTGCGGTGGCGTGCGCCGTCCACCGACCACTTCCCCGCACCGCCGACGACCACGATCAACGCCAGCGCGCAGTACAGTGCGATCACCTCGTACGCCGGCCCGCCGAACGGCGGCACCTGCGCGCTCAGCCCCGGGGCGTGCGCGAAGCTGAATCCGCCCGTCATGTGGACCCGAAACAGCAGCACCAGCATTGCCGCCAGCATCAGCACTCCCGCCACCGTCACATACACTCCCAGCAGGATCGCCACCGCCAGCATGATTTCCATGCCTGCGCCGAGCCATGCCAGGATGCCAGGTGCCGGAATGCCGATGTCGCGCAGCAACGCGGTGAACGCATAGTGGCCGCCGGCGCTGAGCCGCGGAATCCCGTCCAGCAGGAAGCCGGCGGCGAGCACCAGCCGGGCCACGAGTTGTGCCAGGTGTGTTCTCATACGAGAAACGAACCCTCATGGCCCGCGAGGGTTCCCCGTCGCCTCGAAAAGCGGCACGATCCGGCTTGCCGGCCCCAGGGGCGCATCGGTCAGATTCGACGTCAGCGCGAACGCGACGTGCGCATCGCGATCCATCCCGAATGCCGTCGTCCCTCCGACCGACCCCCCACCGTGAAACACGCGGTGGTGGCCGAGTGAGTCGGTCGCCACGAACCATCCCACGCCGTACCCTGTCGGCTGACCGTCGCGCGTCTTCTGGCTGGTGAACAACAGGTCGAGGGACGGCTGCGGCAGGAATCCTGGCTGCAGGAGAGCCGATCCGAAGCGCACCAGGTCCTCGGCGCTCGAGAGAAACCCGCCACCGCCCCATTTGTAGCTGTTGTCGACGGGCGGAGCGACCTGAAACCCGCCGTGCACCGTGTCCGGATCGTAGAACGTCGTGCGGTCGGGAATCAGGCTGTCGACGCGATCGGGTGCCGTGTGCGTGAGGCCGAGCGGCCGGATCACGTGCGCACCCATGTACGCGAGAAAGTTCTCTCCGGAGGCGCCCTCGACGACCGCGGACACCAGGTTGAAGCCATAGCTCGAATACGCGAATCGCGTCCCCGGCTCGAACAGCAGCGAGTCATTGGCGAAAATGGCGAGTCCAGCGGTCACCGACGGGTACGGCGTGTTGGACAGGAACTCGTTGCCCTGGTAGTGACGGATCCCGGCGAGGTGCCCGGCCAGCTCGCGGGTCGTCACCGGCCACGGTTTCTGCGGAAACGTGGGGACGTAGCGCTGGACCGGAGCATCGAGGTCGAGCTTCCCGCCGAGCACCAGCTGGGCCACTGCGATTGCAGTGAACGGCTTCGACACGCTGCCGATGCGGAACATCGTGGTGCGCGTCACGCGCGAGTGGTGCGCGACGTCGGCATACCCGAACGCCGCCGACCAGACGAGCTTGCCGTCGACCGCCACCGCCACCTGCAGTCCCGGGATCTTCGGGGCGAGGCTGTCGCAGACGAGCCGCTGCGCGGCGGCGATCGCGGCCTGGTAGCGCGTCTCGGCAACGAACGATGTGGTGGTACAGGAGCCGGTCGCTTGCGCCGCAGCCGGCCGTGCGACCGACGCCACGAGGACGGTAATGATTCCGGCAGCCGGCAGTAATCGTCTTCCGGGCATTGTGCAACTCCTCCGTGATGACTCGTCTCTACCTTCTCACGTGACGACCACTCGATTGTGAGGAGGAACGATGATCGTGAAATTAGCTCCGCTGGCCCTTGCCCTGCTCGTTTGTGCCTGCGGAGACGACGCGCGGCAAGCCAGGATACAGGAGGGCCGGCTCGCGTCGGCTCGCCCCCGTGCCGCTTACGCCCCGGCAGCGGCGCAGGCTCTCTATGCGGACCGCGCCTCGGACGCTGCCCCGGCCCGGGCGAGCGACAGCGCCTCGGGAGAGCTCCCGCTTCCCGGGGCCACCGATGTACTCCCCAATCTGGTGATTCGCAGTGGAACGGCGGCCATGCAGGTCGATTCGCTGGACCGCGCGATCGCGCTGGTCCACGGACTGGCGCGGCGCGTCGGCGGGTTCATCGGCTCGAGCACGACGCAGTCGGGGCGTGGCGCGGTCCCGGAAGCGACGCTCGAGATCCGCATGCCGGCCGACCGCTTCGAAGACGCCGTCGACGGCCTGCGGCCGATCGGCAAGGTCGAGTCGGTGAACGTGACGGCTCAGGACGTCGGCGAGGAATACGTGGACGTGCAGGCGCGGATGGCCAACGACCACCGTCTCGAAGCTCGGCTCATCGAGCTCGTGGCGCAGCGCACCGGTAAGCTGTCCGACGTGTTGGCGGTGGAGCAGGAGCTCGCGCGCGTACGCGAGGAGATCGAGCGTTACCAGGGACGGCTGCGCTACCTGCAGACCCGCGCCGCCGTGAGCACCCTCTCCCTCACGATCCACATGCCAATCCCGGTCGTGGACGAAGGGTCTCCCGGTGTGATGGGGGAAGCGGTGCGCAATGCGTGGCGCAATTTCATCACGGTCGTAGCGTTCGTGATTCAGTCACTCGGCGTGATCATCCCGCTGGCCGTCTGTGCGCTCGCCGGCTGGTTTGTGGTGCGGCGATGGAAGGGTCCGGATACCAAAGAGGCGTGAGCGGTAAGCGGTGAGCGGTGAGCGGTAAGCGGGTTCGCATAACCGCCTGCCGCTCACCGCTCACGAGTTTGGTCTAGCCTGCGTAGCAGTAACTGCACCCCTTGGACTGCGCACCGTTCACGGCGACGACGCCCGACGGAACGACGGTATAGCCCGGCAGAACATTGGCGATCCAGTCGGCCTTGATGTCCTCGGCCTTCATGCCCATCTGTTGGGCGAACATCATGCTGTAGAACGTGATCGCCATGTTGCAGACGCCGAACCGCACGCCGCGCGCGACCAGCTTCTCGACTGCCGCCTCCGGGAACGGCAGGTCGCCCGGCTTGAGGTTGGCGAACACGTTGCGAACGGCCGGGGCCTTGGTGCTGTTGTCATTGATCTTGAAGAACTCACCGAACTTGTATTTCTCCCACATCGCGTCTTTGAAGGCGATCGGAATCGCCGAGTGGCGATGGACGATCACGACGCCCAGATCGCTCTCCGGCAGGCCGTACGCGCCCGTGCCGGTGAGCAGGAACACGTGGGCCCAGATGAGCGAGAAGCCGCCGTTCGGCTCGACGGCATCGTACACCTGTTTGTATTTCCCCTTGATGCTGTTGAGCCACGCGGCGTAGCTCGCGTCGCCCGCGGGGTTCACGGTCGACGTGTAGTCCTGCGCCTCGACCCGGCCGGGGATCAGGCCCCCGAGTCCGACGGCCGCGGCGGCGGTGGCGACGCGGCCCAGGAACCCGCGGCGGTGAGTGGAGAGATTCAGATCGAGCATGACGACCTACCTCCGGGCTGAGTGGATCAGTGTCCCGTCCCCGCTGATTTCTTGGCGGCGGCGAGCGTCGAATACGCTACATCAGGGGGCGGATCCCCGTGCGGCCAATCGAATTGCTTCCCCGGGAAATCGGGACGCGGCTGTGCGACCACGAACGCCGCAACGTCAAATGCCTGCTGGTCGGTGAGAGTTCCCGGCTGGTCGAACGGCATGTTGTCGCGCACGAACGACGCCGCCGTGCGCACCCGGGCCATCCCCGCACCGACGTTGAACGACTTCGGTCCCCAGAGTGGCGGCGCGACCGGAGTGCCCTGCCCGTCCGGTCCATGGCAGCGCGCGCAGGTCGTCCCGAACGTCTGGCGGCCGGTCGCGGTGTCCGCGCTGAGCGACGCGAACCGCTGCAGCCGCGCGTTGGGCCCCGCGGGCGGGATGCCGACGACCGAGCGCCAGGAAAGAAACGCGAGATAGGCGACGATGTCCTTCATGTCGGCACTCGCAGGATCGAGCCCCTTGCCGTTGAGGCTGCGGGTGAAGCAGTCGTTGACCCGATCCTCGATCAGCTCGACCGCGCCGCGCCGTGCCCGGTACTGCGGGAAGCGCGCGAAGCTCCCGATCCAGCTGCCGTTGGCGCGCCGTCCCTGGTCGAGGTGACAGCTCACGCAACGCAACGCGCTGCCGTCGTTCTTTGGCAGACTCTCCTTCGTCGCCGTGAGCAATGCCAGCCCGCGCCGCACGCTCGCACCAAACGCATCGTGCGGGATCTCGGAATCTGTCGGCGCCGCAGCAACTGTCTTGGCGGGAGGTGCTGGAGCGGGCTTGTTGCACGCAACAGCCAACAGCAGGAAAACGGCCGTTCCACCCGCCACTCGCCACACGCCACTCACAACAGAATTCCCGCGAGCGTCGCCGACAGGAAGTTCGCCAGGGTCCCGGCGAGCATGGCGCGGAACCCGAGGCGGGCGAGATCGTGCTTGCGATCCGGAGCGAGGGCGCCGATGCCGCCGATCTGGATTCCCACCGAGCTGATGTTGGCGAAGCCGCACAAGGCAAATGTCGCGATCGTGAAAGACACCGGGCTGAGCGTCGCCTTCATGGGACCCAGCTGAGAGTACGCGATGAATTCGTTCAACGCCATGCGGGTGCCGAGCAGGCTCCCGATCGTGCCGCTGTCGTGCCACGGCACCCCCATGACCCAGGCGATCGGCGCGAAGATCCAGCCCAGCACCGTCTGAATGCTCGCGGGGAACCACGACACGTGCGAATGCACCCACCCGAAACCACCGTTGATGAGTGCGATCAGGGCGATGAAGCTGATCAGCATCGCGATCACGTTGAGCATCAAGTGCAGCCCATCGATCGTGCCGCGGGCGGCGGCGTCGACCACGTTCACGTCGGTCCGCGGAATGTCGACCTTGACCCCTCCCATCGTCTCGGGGACCTGCGTCTCGGGCTCGAAGATCTTCGACATCATGATCGTTCCCGGCGCGGTCATGATCACTGCCGTGATCAGGTGCCGCGCCTCGATCCCGAACGCGATGTAGGCCGCCATGATCGAGCCGGACACGTGGGCCATCCCCGCAGTCATCACGGTCATCAACTCCGACTGCGTCATCTTGGAGAGGAACGGGCGGATGGTGAGCGGCGCTTCGGTCTGCCCCATGAAGATCGACGCCGCCACGTTGAGACTTTCGGCACCGCTCGCGCCCATGACCTTGTTCATGACGATCGCGGCCACGCGCACCACCTGCTGCATCACACCCAGGTAATACAGGATGGCGAACAACGCCGAAATGAAAATGATCGCGGGGAGGACCTGAAACGCGAAGATCACGCCGAGACTGGAGTGCTGCTCGCCGATGACGCCGAAGACGAATTTCGAGCCTTCATACGAGAAGCTCAGGATCGCGGTGACGACCCTCCCGAGCGTCGCAAACAGCGCGTGCCCCCACGAGCTGCGCAGCACGAACAGCGCAAAGCCGAACTGCAGCCCCACCCCCCAGGCGACGACGCGCCAGCTGATGGCGCGGCGGTTGCTCGACAGCAGAACGCCGAGTCCGAGGATCGCGACGATCCCGAACAGGCCGACGAGGCGCTGGGGCAGCGTGCGGGTGTCCGGCGCGAGCTGTTGCGGGGTGGCCGCGGCAGCCGCCGCCGCCTGTGCCGTGTCGGCATGCTGCACGGCAGTCGTATCGGGGTGCTGGGCCGCCTGCAGCGTATTCCAGGCGAAGCGCGGCAGTGTGAACACGAGCAGCGCGCAGACGAAGGTGATGACGAACGCGAATGCGGTTCGACCGACCGGCATCGGGGATGTGCCTCCGGAAGTGAGCCAGCGCCGCACTTGGCTGTTTGGCCGCTGGGGACCAATATTGTCGTCTCATGACCAGCCCCGGCAAGCCGACCGTCCTGATCGTCGATGACGATCAGGTGGTGAGCCAGCAGCTGGTGTCGCTGCTGCGGGCCGCTGGCTACCCGGCCAAGTCGACGCTCGATCCCGTGCAGGGATTCATGGCGGCGCAGCGTGAGCGGCCGGGGCTGATCCTGCTCGACATCAATCTCCCGGCGGGCGGCGGCCTGCGGATGCTCGAGCGCCTGCTCAAGACCACGACCACGCAGCTCATCCCCGTCGTCGTCATCACCGCCAGCGAAGATCCGGCGCTCGAAGGCCAAGTGCGGGCCAACGGCGCCGCCGGATTCGTCAGGAAGCCGGTGGACTCCGAGACGCTGCTCGCGGCGATCGGCGCCGCGCTGAAGCCGCTCGCCGGCTAGCGCCCCGCCAACTCGTCCGCCAGCGCCCCGGCGTGGTACACATGGCGCAGCGCCTCCACGATGCCGCGCGCGTCCACCCACACCGAACGCCCCGTCGCCTCGCTGAACAGGAAGCGCAGCGGCAGCGCTTCCATGTTTTCATCGAAGATCAACCCCACGAGCTTGCCGTCCCGGTCGACCACCGGGCTCCCCGAGTTCCCGCCGATGATGTCCGCCGTGGACACGCCGTCCAACGGCGTCGCCAGGTTCACCGAGTCCCGCGCCGCCTGCCACGCCGGCGTCAGGTTCCAGGGCTCCTTGCCCCCGAATGCGATCGAGCGGTCGTACAGACCGTAGATCGTCGTGAACGGCGGCGCGTAGGTGCCGTTCATCGGGTAGCGCTTCACTTCTCCGTCCGAGATGCGCAGGCTGAACGTCGCGTCGGGTGCGATGCTCGTGCCGTAGGCAGCCAGCACCGCGCGGGCGACCCGCTCGTCGTTCTGCGCTTCGGCGCTGGCGAGCGCCGTGACCTGCTGCTGCAGCGCGCGCTCCAGTGGATCGATCACCCGGGCGAGCGCGATGAACGGGTCCTGGGACTGCGCCGGCGCATCTGCGCCCCCCGTGAGCATCGCGCGCCGCTGCTCGACGGTGATCAACGTCGACGCCGCGACCATGGCGTGCGCCGCCGCCGCCGGCGTCCGGCCGCCCAACGCCGCCCGGCGGACCGGGTCGGTGGCGGGCAGCTCGCGCTCCATGGCGGTGAAGTAGGCGGTGAGCATCGCGGCCTCGACGACCGTGTCGACCGGCGCGTCGTTCGTCACCAACCGCTCGATCTGCGAGCGGTTCGCGTCGCGATAGGCCGGGAGGCGGGCGCTGTCGGGTTTGGCGCGCTCGACGGGCAGCCGCACGAGCGCCGCCGCCGTGCCGAGCAGCCGCGTGCCGTACGCGCCGAACGCGTAATAGCGCCGGTGCACATCGAGTGCGGCGAGACGGCGCCGCACGGCCGCCGTCGAATCCCAGGCAGCCCCGTACAGGCGGCGTTGCACAGGGTCCGCCTGGACCTTGGCGCGCAGCGCCCGCTCCCACTCGCGCTTGCGGGCCATCACTTGCGGATCGAGGAGGCCCGACTGATAGCCGCGGATCGCTTTCTGCGTGTTCTGCAGTCCGAACAGGGTATTGCGCAGTTCTTTCCCGCGCACAGTGTCGGCCGCGGCGATCGACTGGTAGACGGCGATCTCGCGGGCCAGGAGGTCGAGCGTAGCGGGGTATTGCACGTCGCGCAGGAATTCCAGCTGTGCCACGGTATTGAGGCGTCCCGTCGAGCCGGGGTTGCCCACCACG
>CAZXKN010000070.1:0-4272 GCA_964641815.1 uncultured Gemmatimonadaceae bacterium
GCCTCGATGGCCTCGAGGTGCTGGTGCTGAACGCGCTGCTGCCGCGTCCCCACCCGCTGCACCTCTCGATCCCCGAAGCGATCGCGACCGCGCGCGCCATCGGCGCCAAGCGCACGATCTTTACGCACCTGACCCACGAGCGCACGCACGCGGAGCTGGTGGCGGAGTTTCCGGCGGGGATCGAGCCGGGGTGGGATGGGATGGTGGTGGACGTCTAAAGCAGAAACGATCACGCCTCTCGAGGCGACACCCTGAAGGGTGTGCCTTTAACAATCACTGCGCGTAAGCGCAGTGTCTTTCCAGGGCACGCTTCAGCGTGTCGACATCTTCAGCGTGTCGATATTGGGGAAGGGTGTCGCCCTCCGGGGCAACGTGGCGGTAGATTCTTGCCTCTCATGAACAGAAAAGTCGTCGAGGGCTGGCACCAATCCGTCTGGGGCGTCATCAAGCGCACCCTCGAGCTGGCGTACGAGGACAACATCCCGTTCCTCGCCAGCGCCTTGTCGTTCGACGTCATCCTCACCTCGATCCCGTTTCTCGTCCTGCTGCTCGCCGTGGTCGGCTCGCTGGTGCAGCACCAGCTCACCACGCAGCAGCTCGACCTGGCCGAGCTGTTGAACCGCTTCATGCCGACGGCCGGGGGCGTGGGGGGCGATGCGGTGCGGCAGGTCGAGGACGCGCTCGCCGGGGTGGTGCGCAGCCGCGGGCAGATGACGCTCATCGGGTTGCCGACGTTCCTGTTCTTCTCGACGCGGCTCTTCGGCGGGCTGCGCGCCGCGTTGAACGACGTGTTCGACACCGATGAGAAGCGCCCCTGGCCCCTCGCCAAGCTGTACGACCTGGGGCTCGTGCTGATCACCGGCGTGCTGCTGCTCTCCTCGGCGCTGCTCCCGGCGCTCGAGGCGCGCACCGCGGCGCAGATGAGTGAGGGCTTTCTCGTCGAATGGGGCTACCGGCTGAGCCTCGAGATCGTGGCGTTTTCGTTCAGCACGGTGCTGTTTCTGTGCGTGTTCAAGATCCTCCCCAGTCGCCGCATCACCTGGCGCACCGCGCTCGTCGCCGCCGTCTTCTGCGCCCTCGCCTTCGAGCTGGCGAAGCGGCTCTACGCCCTCTACGTCGCGCACTTCGTGACGCTCGACCGCCTCGCCTCGAACGCCAACGCCGGCGCGTTTTTCCTGCTGATCCTGTGGATCTACTACACGAACTGCGTCTTCCTCATCGGCGGGGAGATCGCCGAGGTGTACGACCTCGCGCGCATGCGGCGCGGCCAACGGGTCCAGCTGGGATGAGCGCAACGTCCATCGACCTCCGCTCCGACACCGTCACGCGGCCGTCGCAAGCGATGCGCCGCGCCATGGCCGAGGCCGAGGTCGGCGACGACGTGCTGGACGGCGACCCCACGACACGCCGCCTGGAGCAGCGCGTCGCCGAGATCCTGGGCACCGAGGACGCGCTGTTCTTCCCCTCCGGGTCGCAGGCGAATCTGACTGGAATCGCGCTCGGCACCGAGCGCGGCACCGAGCTGATCCTCGAGGCCAACGCGCACATCCTGCACTACGAGATGGCCGGGGTCGCGGGGCTCATGGGTGTGCAGATCCGGCCGGTGCAAACCCCTGACGGGCGTCTGTCCGGGGACCTCGTGCGCGGGGCGTTGCGTCCGGTCTCTCCCCACCTCCCGCGTGTGTCCGCCGTCACAGTCGAGAACACCCACAACCTCGCCGGCGGCCGGGTGACCGATCTCGACCGTCTCGCGGGCATCGTCGCTGTTGCCCGGGAAGCGCGCCTGGCGCTACATCTTGACGGGGCGCGGCTTTGGAATGCCGCCGCAGCGCTGGGCGTGCCTCCGGCACGACTCGTGCGTGGTTTCGACACGGTTATGGTTAGTTTTTCCAAGGGCCTGGGGTGTCCCGTCGGCTCGTGCCTGGGTTTGGCTCGTGCCCGGCGAGCGGCAGCCTGGGAGATCCGCAAGCGACTGGGCGGGGGGATGCGGCAGTCCGGTGTGCTTGCAGCCGCCGGATTGTACGCCTTGGAGCACCATCTCCCCGACATCTCGCGGGACCACGAGCACGCCAGGGCGTTCGCCGGGCGGCTGGGCTCGTGTGCCGGGGTGCGGGTCGAGACGCCGGAGAGCAACATCGTCATGATCGATTTGGTGCGGGACCGGGATGACATCCAGGCGATGAACAGCCGTATCGAGGCAGCCGGATTGCGCATCTCGCAATACGGACCGCGCCGGCTGCGCGCCGTCATGCACCGCGACGTCGACCGCGCCCAGGTCGAGCGCGCCGCCGACATCGTCTGCTCGGTGCTCGCATGACCGGCGTCCCGCCCGAGGGCCGGCAGTCCGAGGTGGGCAGCGGCGGCGGCGTCCATCTGCTGCGCGATCTCCCGATCGGCCAGTCGATTCTGTGGCATCCCACCTCGCCCACGATCGTGCAGCGCAAGCCGCCGTCGGGACCGTATCCCGTGTTCATCGAGCAGAAGGCGATCGCCGCCGTCAACGCGCACTACGAGACGGCGGGGCGGCAGGGGATGATGGGGTTCCTGGTGGGCGACTTGTTCGAGAGCCCCGCCGACCACCAGCGCTACGTCGTCGTCGATCAGACGATTCGTCTCAATCAGGCGGTGTACGGCGACAAGACGCTCGTCATCGTGTCGCGGCTGTGGGACCGCATCCAGGAAGAGCTCAAGAAGACCGAGGGCCACCTCATCGGCTGGTATCACAGCCACCCGCCGATCACCGTCGAGCTGGCCCCCGGCGACGTCGAGACGCACCTGCAGTACTTCAAGCGGCCCTGGCACGTTGCCCTGGTACTCGGTTCCGAGCATGAAGGACCGGTGGCGGGGTTGTTCCGTCCCAAGCCGGGAGAGACGTCGCTGTCGCTGCCGTTTTACGAGCTGATCGACGACGCCGAAGAGGGCGCGACGCTCGCCAGCAAGCAGTCGGTGCTGCCGTGGATCAACTACCTCACCGACGACCGGACCGCGAAGCACGCCGACGGAACGACGCCGCTCGCCGTGACGCCACCGCCCTCGGCCTCCGCGCTGCAATTCGTGAAAGCGACGCCGACTCCGGCGCCGAAGCCGGTGCCGGGAATCGCGAGCGCCGTGAGACCGGCGCCGGCCGCAGCGGCGTCGAAGCCCGCGCCGCCGCCGCCCCCGCCGCCCGCTGCGCCGCTCAAGACCGCCGCACCATTGGCACCGGCCGCGAGCGCGAATCCGCGGCCGCCCGCGGCGGCGGTATCGTCGACGGGAACGATCACGCGTCCAGCTCTTGGGGAGCGTCCACAGCAGCCCCCACAACCTCCACAACCTCCATCCCCTCCAAGACCTCCGGCCGCTCCGCCGCTGGGTGCGCCGCCGCGCCGCGACACGCAGATGAAGTCGCCGCCCAACGCGCTCTCGAATCTGCCGATCGTCGAAGCGGGGGGATATCACCTCGGCGACGTCGACGCGCGGGCGTCGGAGCCGGGCGTGGTGCGGCCGCGCACGCGCGACGCGCAACGTGTCCCGGCTGCGGCGGCACCACGCCGACCGGTAGGAAGTCCTTTAGGGCGGCCGACGATCACGCCGAAACCGTTCGCACCGGCGTTGGCACCGCGCCGCTCCGATGGCCACCCCGGCGTCGTCGCGTTCGTTGTGATGGCCTTGATCGCCGGCGGCGGCTTCGCGGGATGGAAGTACTGGTGGCTGCCGAATCATCCGGCGCAGGCCGCCGCATCCGCAGCGACGCCCGACACGACCAAACGCTCCGGCACGAGCACGCCTGCGAGGGCCACGAACACGCCGCCGACGGCAGCGCCGATAACCGACAGCCGACAACCGACAACGCAGTCGGACTCCCCGCTCGTCGCCCTCGACCGCAACGCCGATTCAGTGGCCGCGCTGACCGACATCTATAAGGCGCGGGTACAGGCGAACCAGACCGGCTGTCCGGGCCTCGGGCTGGCGCTCGTCGCCGTGGAGGACGCCTGGACGCGGTACAATGTCGGCAAGCGCAAAGCCGGCAGCCTCGACGGCACTCGATACCTTCGCGACCAGCAGCTCTACGCCTCGGTGGACACCGTGGAGCGGGATTTTGATCGCTCCGGGTGCACCAGGCCATGAGAGGGTCTGGTCCGATGTTGGGCGACACCCTAAAGGGTGGGCCTCAAAAAGCACACCGCGAACGCGCAGTGTCGTTCATAGGCGGCGACACCCTAAAGGGTGCGCCTCGAAAACCACTGCGCGAACGCGCAGTGCCCATCGAGGCCCACGCTTTAGCGTGTCGCC
>CAZXKN010000071.1:0-29740 GCA_964641815.1 uncultured Gemmatimonadaceae bacterium
GCGATAGCCGACGCGGGCGAATTTCCCGACTACCAGGAGCGTCCGGACTTGGCCCTCGCCCAGCGCGCGCAGCACGTCCCGCAGCCCTTCCGCTGCGAGGCCGCGCCCGAACGCCTCACCGAGCTTCGCCAGCCACTCGGCCTGCAGCAGCTTCGTGTGGGAACGTTGCAGCGCCGGGGTGATCCGCGCCACGGCGGCGGGCGTCAGCTCCACCGGATTGAGGGGTGCCGTACCCGCGAGGAGCCGGGCGACAGTTGCGGGCAGCGCGCCCCGCAGTGCTGCTAGCACGGGCGCCGACCCACCGAGGATGAGCTCGTGCACATCGTGCGCGCGGAGCTCGCCCGCGATCCGGCGCGCCACCGCAGCCATATGGCGACGCTCCTCCTCACGCCGGCGGCCGTGGAATCCGCCCTCACCCCAACCCGGCGAACCCTGCCGATCGCTGTGGAACCTCCCGCCGCGCATCCGCGGGGAGACGAGACACGACAGCTCGACCGTCTCGTGTTTGCGTACGAGAAAGAAGCGAGCGTGCACGTGATCGACGGCGACCACGAGCGATGTCGCCTCCACCGGCAGCGTCTTCTCTATCGACCCGCGGCGCGGGCCCGTCAGCGTAGCAGTCATTAGCGCCTCCTTCGCTCAAGATGACGGCGGCCGCTGAAGCGAAGCTGAGAGCCCGATGAAGCGGCCTCACCTTTCGATGCGATTTCATTCGTTCTTCATCCACCACCGACGACCTTTCACCATCGCTGGAGGAAGCAACGTGTCATCCGCCTGGAAGCCGATCCTCATCGCCGTGGACGGCTCGAGCGAATCGGTCAGCGCCGCTCGCTTCGGCGCCCGGCTGGCGGCGCGCGCGGGGACCCGCTGGCGCCTCGTCCACGCGGTGCGCGACGCCGGGGTCGTCCTCACGGCGAGATTGCTGCAGGACAATGCCGCGGAGCTCGACAAGGCGCTCGCCGAGCTTATCGGCCCGCGGCTCGAGGATGCGCGAAGCGCCGCGTTGGCGAGCGGCGCGCCCGGGGAGGTCGTCATTCGCATCGGGCGCCCGGCGTCCGTGCTGCAGGCGGAGATCGAGCGCTGTGGGGCGGGCCTCGTCATCCTCGGTGGCAAGCGCCACCAGGCCCTGGACCGCTGGCTCGGCGGCAGCACGGCGCTCGACGCGGTCCGACTGCTTGCGGTTCCCGTGCTCATCACGAAGGGCGATCTCACGGACCTGGACCGGGTGCTGGTGGCCGTGGATCTCTCCCCAGCGGCCGAGCCCACGATCCACGAGGCCGAGCGCTTCGCCCTGGTGGCGCAGGGCAAGTTGCGAGCGATCCACGTCATCGAATCCCTCACGACCAATCCGGCGGTAGCCCCGTGGGTCGACCAGCAACGGTTCGAGGGGCAGTCGCTCGCGGCGCTGGAGCGGCGTGTCTGGCCGCGTCTCCAGATCGTCGACGCCGAGCGCACGGTCCGGTTCGGGGATGTCGTCCACGAGTTGACGGCGGAAGCGGTCGAGTGGGGAGCACACCTCCTGGTCGTCGGCGCGCACGGCAAGGACTGGATCGACCGCCTGCTGCTCGGCAGCGTGACCGAGCGATTGATCAACGCGTTGCCGGCACCGCTCCTCGTGGAGCCGGTGCACATCGAGCCGGGCGCGTTCGGCGTTGCAGCCCAGTTGACCCCGGTCGCCAGGACTCCGGCGGCCCCGACGGGGGGGTGAACGATGAGACGTGACACGATGTTTCGCGACCGCATCGAGGCAGGTGAGGTCCTGGCGAAGGCGCTGGCCAGATATCGTGGACGCGACACGCTGGTCCTCGGTATCCCGCGCGGCGGAGTCGTCGTGGCAGCCGAGATCGCGCGTCAGCTCGAGGCGGAGTTGGACGTGGTGGTGGCCCGCAAGCTCGGGGCCCCCGGCCAACCCGAGCTGGCGATCGGCGCCGTGACGGCCGAGGGCGGCCGAGTCCTCAACGAGGAGATGATCCTCGCCATGCGGGTATCCGACTCGTACCTCGAGGCGGTAACGCGGGTGCAGATGGCCGAGGCGCGACACCGCCAGACGTGGCTGCGGAACCTGAGGCCTGCCGCGCCGATCGCCGGCCGCACGGTCATCGTCGTGGACGATGGCCTGGCGACCGGGGCGACCATACAGGCCGCTGCCCGCGCCATCGGTCAGCATGCGCCGGCACATCTCGTCGCCGCGGTGCCCGTCGGGACGCGCGACGCCTGCGAGGCGCTCCGCAACGAGGTGGACGAGGTGGTGTGCCCCTTGCAACCCGAGCCGTTCGGGGCCGTGGGGCTCTACTACGAGCACTTCGAACAAGTCGAGGACGAACAAGTCCGGGACCTGCTCGAGGCGACCCGGAGCGCCTCGGTAGGGCAATAGCAGGCGCACCAGCCCTTCTCACACACCTTTCAAAGCGGGCTCACGCCTCTGGGTGATCTTCCAAGGTGTGCTATTGGGATGAGTGCAGCGCGACGAAAGGAGAGATGTATGGACACCAAGACGAGGGCCAAGAAGGCCGCCCGACGCATCGCCATCACCGAGGGAGCGGTCGCCCAATGACTCCGCCACGCTCCGAACCCGTCTTGAATCACGTCCCCGAGGCAGTGCACATCCCGATCGGCCTGACGCACTCGGTCCCGGGCACCTTGGCCCTGCCGCCGCATCCCGTGGGGTTGGTGTTGTTCGCGCACGGTAGCGGCAGCTCGCGGCTCTCGCCGCGCAACCGCTATGTGGCCGACCGCCTGTTCGATGCCAACCTCGGCTGGCTGCTGTTCGACCTGCTGACCGATCGCGAAAGCCGTTCGCGCGACAACGTCTTCGACATTCCGCTGCTCGCCGAGCGGTTGCAGCTCGCCACCGAGTGGGCCGCCGGATACCCGGCGACTCGGGACCTGGGGCCGGGGTACTTTGGCGCCAGTACGGGAGCTGCGGCGGCGCTGATGGCCGCGGCGGGGACGACGCGTGTGCGGGCGGTCGTCTCGCGCGGCGGCCGCCCCGATCTCGCGGGTGGCTGGCTGCGCCAGGTGACGACGCCGACGCTGCTGATCGTGGGCGGTGCCGATCCTGCCGTTCTCGAGCTGAACGTACACGCGCTCCAGCAGCTGGGGGGCATCAGGGAGTTGATCGTCGTCCCGCGGGCGACGCACCTGTTCGAGGAGCCGGGCACGCTCGAGCGGGTCGCCGGGGAAGCCGCCGGCTGGTTCAGCCATTACCTACCGCTCGGCGCCAACCATTCGCAACCGGGCGTCACCGCCGTCGGCGCCTGACGCGGTCGCCCTGGACACGCTGCGCTGCGTCACCGCCGGATCCAGCATGCCGATGTAGGGGAGCGTGCGGAGCTGGTTGCCGTAATCCAATCCGTAGCCGACTACCCACTGATCGGGAATGTCGAACCCGAGGTAATCGATGCGCAGCCCCGGGGGCGCACGTTGCGGCTTCCGCGTCAGCGCACAGATTCGCAGCGAGGCCGGGTTGCGGGCTCGCAGGGTGCGCGTGAGGTAGTCGAGCGTCCCCCCGCTGTCCACGATGTCCTCGACGAGCAGCACGTGTCGTCCGGCGATCGGGACGCGCAGGTCCATGATCGACCGCACGTCCGCGGTCGCCGTAGACCCATGCTCATAGCGCGACACGGCGATGAAATCGACGCTGCAGGGCACCGTCAGCCGCCGGGACAGATCGGCGAGGAAGATGAACGCACCGCGCAATACGCCGACGAGCAGCAGGTCGTCGACGCCCGCATAGTCACGCGAGATCTGCCCGGCCAGCTCCGTTACCCGCCCGGCAATCCGGTCCGCGGAGAGCAGGACGGGCGGCGGCGCCAGCACGTCGCTACACCCGCGCGTTCGCCACCGCGGCGACGATGTCGGTCTGCGACACGACGCCGACCAGCGTACCACGATCTTCCACGAACAGCCGCTTGACCTTCGCGTCGAGCATGCGCTGCGCGACGGCCCGGACATCTTCCTGCGGGCCGGCCGTTTCCGGCCAGGGGGTCATGACCTCGAGGATCAGGGTGCGCTCGAACAGATGCTCGCGGGACAGCACGTCGTGGCATCTGGCTTCCGCATCGAGGATATCGCGCGTCGAGCAGATCCCCACCGCACGTCCGAGACGATCGAGCACCGGGAGCGCCGAGACGCCACTGGCAGCGAACACCCGGACCGCGTCGGCGACGGTCGCTTCGGTTCCGATCGTCCGGAGATCGGTGCGCATGATGTCGGACACGTACATACAGCCTCCTAGAGTCTTGAGCCGGGCACCGCGCCGGCCACGGCTCCGACGATATCCGATTGCGTGAGCACGCCGACCAGCGAGCCGTCGAATTCCACGAACAAGCGGTGAATCTCGCCGTACAGCATCTGCCGGGCGGCCTCGTGTATGTCCTCGTCGGGACCGACCGTGATCGGCTTCGCCGTCATGATGTCTCGAACCAGCGTCCCTTCGAGCACCTCGCCTCGGCGTTCGGGGTCGGGAGCTTCGGCGAGCAGCTGCAACACGTCGGTCGTCGAGAGCACCCCGATCAGTTGGCCGCGCTTGCTCACCACCGGCAACCCGGAGATGTGCTTGTCGGCGAGGACCTCGACGGCGGCTTCGACGGAATCCTCGGTGCTGATGGTTTCGAGATTCGTCTGCATGATGTCGGCGACTCTCATGGTCCCCTCCAGGGTGACGGTCGACACCTCAACGTCGCCGCTGCCGGCTGAAGGTCTGATGAAGAGAGGCTGAGAGAGTATGAACGCGGAACGACCCGCTGCACCGAACTGCAATCGGGAGCGGGTCGTTCGCTCACACCGAGGGGTCAGCTTCCGGTGTGGGCGTTGCGAGTCGGCCGCTGTTGGGGTGGCCTCCCGCACGCATGCCGGGGCGCCACTTCCGGCATGGATGAGGCTGGAACGCGTCCCGTTCCCTTGCCGTCCGGGAGCCTTCCCGCCTCACCGCGAGCCACTGGCAATCTGTGCGGCGTCCCTGAACCAGAGATGAATCCGGCGTGCAGACCTCCTCACGCACCCGACGGGTAAACGTCCCTTCATAGCGCCTTTCTCATCCCCTCACGGCACGGCGCCTAGCATCGTTGCCATGGATTCGGCCAGCGAAAACACGAAAATCGACGGAACGCAGCTCTCCGGTCTCGGGCTGGGCGACACGCAGCAGGCAGTCCTGCTGGTGCTGAAGCGCCTCGGCAACGCGACGCGGTCGCAGGTCGCCCGGGAAGTGCCGTTCGCCCCCGCCACGTTGCGCGAACACCTGCAGTCGTTGGTGGCGAGTGGCCTGGTCCAGCGCCAGGGCAGCCGCCACGGCAAACCGGGGCGACCCGAAGTCGTGTACGCCCTGACCGATCGCGGCAATGCGCTGTTTCCCAATCGCGCTCCCCAGGTGTTGCGCGAGCTGATCGGCCACCTGACCCAACGGGGCTACACGCGAGTGCTGCGTCGCTTCTTCGAAGATCGCGTCGCCGCCCGGCGTGACGCGGCGCTCGCGCGGATCAAGGGCCTCTCGGGCAGCGCGCGGGTCCAGGAGGTGGCGCGCATCCTCTCGGAAGAAGGGTTCATGGCGCTGGTGGGCACCAGCCCTCGCGGGCCGACGCTGCGGCTGTGCCACTGCCCGATCCGCGACGTCGTCTCCATCACCCGCACGCCCTGTCAGTTCGAGCAGCAGCTCCTCGCGGAGCTGCTCGGCCGCCAGCTCCATCGTGTCGAGTACATCCCTGACGGCGACGCGTCCTGCTCCTACGTCGACGTCGCTCATTTCCCTGAACAGGAGTCCCCGTGATCGCTCGCGTTTCGTGGTTGCTCGCAGGCGTCGTCGTCTGCGCGGCGTGCGGCAAGAGCGCGCCGAAGCCACCGGTGATGCCGACGCTCCCCGGCATGGCGGCCGTCGCCCCGCCGACGATCACCGGCAATGACCCGCGGGCGAACCTGTTTCTCTCCAAAGGCTGCCCGACGTGTCACTCGGTGACGGCGGTCGGCATCAAGTCGAGCACCGACGTCGGTCCCGACCTGTCGATCGCCTACACCGATGTGCGCAGCCGCTTCGGCACGTCCCTCGAGGAATTCCTTCCCAACCCCACCGGCACGATGCAGATGGTGCTCGGCCAGCTGATCAAGCTGACCCCGGCGGAACGGGATTCGGTCATCCACATGCTGAAACAGATCAGCGAAGAGCACGAACACAACACACCAGAACACAAGGAGCATCCATGACGTCCCGCTTCACCCTGCTGGCCGGTCTGGCCGCCCTCGCGGCGTGCGCGCCGTCCAAGACCCCGCAGTCGGGCCAGAACAGCCAGCTGGCGGACGTGCGCGTCGCCGCACAGCGCACCTACGTCGCCCCCGGCCAGCTCGACGATTACTACCTGTTTTACAGCGGCGGGCACTCGGGGAACGTCTTCGTCGCCGGCATCCCCTCGATGCGGCACATCATGACGATCCCGGTGTTCACCCCCTACCCCGGCACGGGGTACGGCTTCGATGAAGACTCGAAGGAGATGTTGGGCGGCTACACCTGGGGCGACGTCCACCACCCCGCCCTCTCCAAGACCAACGGCGACTATGACGGCCGCTGGCTGTTCGTCAACGACAACGCCAACAACCGCGTCGCGCGCATCGATCTGAGGGACTTCAAGACGAAGCAGATCCTGGGACCCATCCCCAATTCGAGCGGCAGCCACGGCTCGGCATTTCTGACGGAGAATTCCGAGTTCGCCGTAGTGGCGAGTCGCTTTTCAATTCCGCTGCCGACCGGGACCTACGCGCCGATCAGCGACTACGCCACGAAGTACCACGGCGTCGTGAGCGGCATCAAGATCGACAGCGCCACGGGAACGATGAGCCTGGCGTGGCAGATCATGACGCCGCCCTTCGATTGGGACCTGGCGTCGACCGGCCGCGAAGCGTCGCACGACTGGGTCGTGTGGACCTCGTATAACACCGAGGAAGCGACTGGCCGCCTCGAGGTCACGGCGAGCCAGAAGGATCGCGACTACCTCGTGTTCGTGAACTGGAAGCAGGCCACCGCGGCCGCCACGGCCGGCAAAGGCAGGATGGTGGGCGGCGTGCGGGTTCTCGACCCGAAGGACATCCCCGGCGGCATGTACCTCGTGCCCTGCGCCAAGAGTCCGCACGGCGCCGATTTCTCGCCCGACGGCCGCTACGTCGTGTGCAACGGCAAGTTGGCGCCGTACGTGACGGTGTTCGATTTCGCGAAGTTCCAGCAGGCGGCGGCGAAAAACGACACGATCGGCAACGAGTCCGGCATTCCGGTGCTGCGCTTCGAGTCAGTGCGCGTCGCCGAGGTGCCGGTCGGGTTGGGACCGCTGCACACCCAGTTCGACGACCAGGGCTACGCCTACACCTCGCTCTACATCGAGTCGGCCGTCGCCAAGTGGAAGGTCGGGCCATTCGATGGCCACGATTCCACGCTCGTCATGGCGAAGATCCCCGTGCACTACGCCGTGGGACATCTCGTGGTGGCGGGCGGGGACACGCGCCACCCCTACGGGAAGTACCTCGTCTCGATGAACAAGATGTCGAAGGGACAGCACCTGAACATCGGGCCGTCCGAGCCCGAATCGAGCGAGTTGATCGACATTACGGGTAGCGGCATGACCATGCTGTCCGAAGCGTTCACTGAGCCCGAGCCGCACTTCGCCCAGATCGCACCCGCGACGCTGCTCCACCCCATCGAAGTCTACCCCAAGGCCGACAACCACGACCCCAACGCGATCTGGGCCGCGAGTGACGCCAAGATCACCCGGCGCGGCAACGTAGTCGAAGTCAGGCTGTACGCGATCCGCTCCTACTTCTCGCCCAGCGCGATCGACGTCAATCAGGGCGACTCGGTGATCATCCACGTCACCAACGCCGAGCAGGAGCGCGATATGATCCACGGCTTCGGGATCGCGCTCTACAACATCAACATCGTCATGGACCCCGGCGAGACGAAGACGGTCGCGTTCCGGGCGACGAAGGCGGGCGTGTACCCCTTCTACTGCACCAACTTCTGCTCGGCGATGCACCAGGAGATGCAGGGCTATCTGCTGGTGAAGCCGCGCGGGGCCGCGGCCGCCGCGTCGGCGACCGCACCCGCCGGACCGGTGGGCCGGTGATCATGCCGCTCACCAGGTGGCTCGACCAGGTCCTCTCCCTCCGGGCACGGCTCGCCGTGCTCGGGGCGGGAGTCCTGCTGCCGATCGCCGCGCTGTTTCCACTGTGGCGCATCACGATGCTCGCGAACCAGTTCCCCGAAGGCTTACGGCTCTCGATCTTCAGCTACAAGCTGGTCGGCGGGTCGAACGGCGCCGATCTCGAGGGCATCAACATCCTGAACCACTACATCGGCATGCATGAACTCTCGGCCGCCGACTTCGTGGAGATGAAGTTCATTCCGTTCGCATTGGGCGTCTTTTTTCTGCTCTCCCTGCGGACGGTGTTGTTCGCCCGCGTCCGGGACCTCGTCGATCTCGTGGTGCTGTTGATGTACTTCTCGCTCTTTTCCTTCGGCGCGTTCTGGTACCGGATGCATAGCTACGGGCACCACCTGAACCCGGAAGCGCCGATCAAGGTGGCACCGTTCACGCCGCCGCTGTTCGGCCATCAGCATCTCGCCAACTTCGACATCTACAGCTTCCCGGGCGTCGGGTCGTTCCTGCTGCTCGCCGCCGCCGCATCCCTGCTGGCCGTCCTCGTGCTCGACGCCCGCCGCACGATGCGCGCATGAGTTGTCTTGCCGTCGTCCTCGCGCTCGCGGTCGCCGCATCGACCGATACGGTGCGACTCGGCCCCGGCATCCATCCGGGCCCGCTCGTGCTGACGCAGCGGACGGTGCTGCTCGGTGCCCCGGGGGCGGTGCTGCGGGGCGACGGGAACGGAACCGTGCTGGTCGTGCACGCACGGGGGTCGGTCGTGCGGGGGCTCATCATCGAGAATTCGGGCCACAGCCCCGACCGCTACGACGCCGGCGTGCGGGTCGCCGCCGATTCCGTGACGCTCGAGGATCTGACGATCCGCAACACCCTGTTCGGCGTGTACGTGGATCAGGCGCGGGACGTCGTGCTGCGGCGGCTCGCCATCACCGGGTTCCCCTCTGCCCGCGAGGGCGACCGGGGCGATGGCATCTCTTTCTTCAACAGTCGCGCGATCCTCGCCGAGGGCAACACGATCGCCCGGGTCCGGGACGGGATCTACTTCTCGTACTCGGACAGCGTGCTGGTGCGTGACAACCGCGTCTCGCGGGTGCGGTTCGGGCTGCACTACATGTTCAGCCACATGAACCGGTTCGAGCACAACGTCTTCACCGACAACGCTGCCGGCGCCGTCATCATGAATTCCCGCAACGTCACGATCTCGGACAACGTCTTCGCGTGGAACGCGGGGAGCCGCTCCTACGGGCTGGTGCTGCAAACGGCCACCGAGCCGACGGTCCGGGGAAATACCTTCGTCGGCAACGGCATCGGCGCCTTCTTCGACAACGTGATCCGCGGCACCTTCTCCGACAATCTCGTGGCGGCCAACTGGCTCGGCCTCGAGCTGTTCGCCAACAGCGAGCACACGACGGTGACGGGAAACGCGCTCATCGGTAACACCTTCGACGCGTCGGGCGGCGGAGCCGCCGGTGCGTACACGCTGTGCCGGGAGGGGCACGGCAATTACTGGAGCGCGACACGCGATAGCTATGACCTGGACGGGGACGGTGTGCTCGACACGCCGCACGCCGCGTCGTCACCGCTTGCCGAGCTGGCGTTGAATCGTGAGAGCCTGCGGCCGCTGCTGGAGAGCCCTGCCGCCCATACGCTGGGATGGGCCGAGCGCACGTTTCCGGTGTTCGCCACGGCCGCGGCGGTCGATTCCTGTCCCCGTGCGCTGCCGCCGCGCTTCGCCGCGTTGCGCGAGCTGCCGGCCGCTCCCGCTGCTCAGCTCGGCGGTGCGGGAACCCAGCGGGCGACGAGCGCTCTCCTGTTCGCCGGCGCAACACTCGTGCTGGTGATCGGCCGGCGCCGGGGGCGGTTCGTATGATCGAGCTGCACGGAGTGACGAAGCGCTTCGGCACCCAGGTCGCGTTGGCGTCGTTCACACTGACCGTCGCCCCGGGGGAAATCGTGGCCCTGGTAGGTCCGAACGGAGCCGGGAAATCCACGACGCTACGCATCCTGGCGGGCGCGCTCCATCCCGATGAGGGATCGGCCGCGATTGGAGGACGAGACGTCGTCGCCGATCCCTTGTGTGCCCGGCGTCACCTCGGGTATTTGCCACAACGCCTCGGCGTCCCCCTCTCGACCGTGGTCGGGGACCTCGCGACGCTGGTCGCCACCGCCCGCGGACTTCCTGCCGCTGCCGGACCAGCGGCGCTCACGAGCTACGGACTAGGGCGTAGGCTCGACGCTACGCTGGTCGAGATGTCGGGTGGTCAGCGGCAGC
Source organism: uncultured Gemmatimonadaceae bacterium (assembly GCA_964641815.1). GTDB lineage: Bacteria > Gemmatimonadota > Gemmatimonadetes > Gemmatimonadales > GWC2-71-9 > DASTHG01. The sequence goes on from CAZXKN010000071.1 coordinate 10,408, forward strand.
GCGCCATGCTGGCGCTCGCCACCCTCGGCCCGATCGACGCACTCGTGCTCGACGAGCCGAGTATCTCGCTCGACGTGGACGGGGCCGACGATGTGCGCGAGGCAATCCGGGCGGCGAGGCGCGCCGGGGCCGGGGTGCTGTTCGCCTCGCACCACTTGAGCGACGTGGCTCAGCTTGCCGACCGGATCGCCGTCATGGTCGCAGGGAAACTCGTCGCGTGCGGAACGCTCGAGGAGCTGGCGACTGCGACGGGTGTCGCGTGGGACCGCCGTGTGACGGACGCCCCCATTGAACGCATCTACCGGACGCTCGTCCGCGGCCTTTCCCGGCTGCAGGACGCCGCATGACGGGCCGCGCCCTGCTGCGGTTCGATGTCGCATCCGCCCGCCGTGGGCGGCTGACGCCGATCTTCGCCGCCGGCTTCGCGCTCGTGAGCGTCGGCGTCGCCCTCGCCGGACTGTCGGCGGGGGGCGCCGTCGTCGTTCAGGGTTTCGCCCGGACGTCGGTCTCGCTGTTGCAGCTCACCCTCTGGACCGTGCCGCTCTTGTCGCTGCTGCTCGGCGCCGTCAGTGGCGCGGAGTGCACCGAGCTCGAGTTCCTCACCGCGCTGCCGCTGCCGCGGACGCACATCGTCGTCAGTCGCTGGGCGGCGTGGACCCTCGCGCTCACCGTGGCGCTCGTCGCAGGCTTCGGCGCAGCCGGTGTGGTCATCGGGATCCTGGCGGGATCGGCTGACGTGGCGCGCTATGTCGCGCTGATCGGCATCGCGACACTTCTCGTTTCGGCGAGCCTCGCCATCGGGTTGTGGATCGGGATCGTCGCGCGCACCCGCGCGCGCGCCGTCGGCTTCGCCGTGCTCGTGTGGTTCGTGCTGGTCGTGGGTGCCGATCTCGCGGCAATCGCGCTGTTATCCGTCCTGCCGGCTCCGGCTGGGAGCTGGAGTCTCGTCGTCCTGCTCACTGCGAATCCCGTCGACTCGGCCCGGGCCCTGGGCCTGGGGCTGTTCCAGGCCGATGTCGTCGCCGGACCGACTGGTGCCGCGCTGCACCGGCTGCTCGGCGGACCGGGAGCCGCACTCGTCCTCGTCGGCCTGATCGCCTGGACCATCGTGCCGCTGCGGCTCGCGGGCCGTCGCTTTGCGAGACAAGACCTCTAAGCCCGCTTCGACGTTCCTTCACGTTTCCTTCATCGACGATCGGGCAAATTGCGGTTGGCCATCAACCGGAGCCCGTTCATGTCGTGGAAACCCATCATCGTCGGTGTCGACGCCTCACCGGCCGGAGGCCATGCGGCACAGCTGGGCTTGATGATCGCCGCCGCGGCGCACGTCGAGTGCCGGCTGGTGCACGCGACCCGCGACGTGCGGACCGCGCTGCCGGACACCGCCCAGTTGGCACAGACCGCGGCATTCCGCGCCGCCGCGCTGCATGCCGTCCGCGAGCGCCTCAACGTCGCGCTCGAGGGCGCCGTTCCCTGGAAGAACCTCCACCAAGCCGACGTGAAGGAAGGCTGGGCGCCCGCAGTGCTCGATGACGCCGTCCGCGAGAGCGGAGCCGACCTCCTGATTCTTGGCGCCAAGCACCATACCGCGCTCGGCCGCTGGCTCGGCGGCAGCACCGTGCACAACGTCGCACGCATGCTGCGCGCTTCGCTGGTAGTGACCGGCGAGCCGCCGGCCAAAGTTCGCCGCGTGCTCGTCGCTCTGGATGCTTCGGGGGCCGCGCGCCCGACGTACGAAGCAGCGCGGGCATTGGCTGACCTGTTCGATGCGGAGCTCAAGGCGCTGCACGTGATCGAGCCGCTCCCGATCCTGCCGGAAACCCCGCCGCCGGTGAACGGCGCGGAGTACCTGCGCCTGATGGAAGAGGACTGCGCGGAGAAGGTGTGGCCGATCTGCGGCCCGGATGCCGAGCGCGTCATCCGGCACGCCGTCGCCGATATCGGCATCGCGGCTGAGGCCAAGGCCTGGCAGGCCGACATCGTCGTCGTCGGCAGCCACGGCAAAGGGCTGGTGGAGCGGATGTTGGTGGGCAGCGTCACCGAGCGGCTGCTCAGCGACCTGCCTGCGCCGATCCTCGTGGTCGTGCCTGCAGGGAAGAAGGCGGAACGTCCTGCGCAAACAATGAGTCCGGGACGACAGGCCGTTACCGTCTGAGCGAATCTCGGTTGTAGGAGTGCGGCAGGGTGGCCTGTGACGGCAGGCCACCCTTGTCGCATCGGCGTCCCGGCAGGAGCCTTAAGGAACGATGCGCGCCCTGCTGCTGGATGCCCCCGGCCGAGCCCTCCGGGACGCCACGCTCCCTGACCCCCGGCCCGGCGCCGGCGAAGTTCTGCTCCGCGTCCACGCCTGCGGAGTGTGTCGCACCGATCTGCACGTCGTCGACGGCGAGCTGGAGCACCCCAAACTGCCGCTGGTACTGGGACACGAGATCGTCGGCTCCGTTCTCGAGAACGGACCCGGCGCCGCCCGCTTCGCCACGGGCACCCGCGTCGGCGTCCCCTGGCTCGGGTGGTCGTGCGGCACGTGCGGCTATTGCCAATCGGGGCGCGAGAATCTCTGCGACCGCGCCCGGTTCACCGGCTACCAGCGGGATGGCGGTTACGCCGAGCTCACCGTTGCCGATGAGCGGTTCTGCTTTCCTCTCCCGGACGAGTTCGACGACCTGGCCGCTGCGCCGCTGCTCTGTGCCGGGCTGATCGGTTACCGGTCGCTCGTCCTCACCGGCGACGCGGAGCGCCTCGGCCTCTACGGCTTCGGCGCGGCCGCCCACATCGTGACCCAGGTCGCGCGCCACGAAGGACGCCGCGTGTTCGCGTTCACGCGACCGGGCGACGAGCCGGGCCAGCAGTTCGCGCGTGCGCTTGGCGCGGCGTGGGCTGGTGGATCGGACAGCCCCGCCCCGGAACTCCTCGATGCGGCGATCATCTTCGCCCCAGTCGGCGCGCTCGTGCCGACGGCGCTCGCCGCTATCGCCAAGGGCGGTACGGTGGTGTGCGCGGGGATTCACATGAGTGAGATCCCTGCGTTTCCGTACCATCTCCTGTGGGGTGAGCGCGTGGTGCGCTCGGTGGCCAACCTGACGCGCGGCGACGGCACCGAATTCCTGCGGGTAGCCGCGAAGATTCCGGTCAGGACATCGGTCGCGGCGTATCCTCTTGAGCGTGCGAACGACGCGCTGCGCGACCTACGCGAGGGCCGGGTGAGGGGGGCAGCTGTCCTGAAACAGACGCCGAGCCGCTGAGCCGTTGAAGCAGACGCACAGCCGCCGTCTCCCTGCGCGTCTAGACGGCTATGGCGTCTGCCTGAACGGCTCCGCGTCTATTTCTGTATCCGGCGCGTGCACTACTCCGATATACGGAAACGCCCGGTACTTGTTGTCGTAGTCGAGCCCGTACCCCACCACCCAGCGGTCCGGAACCTCGAACCCTACGTAATCGAGCCGCACGGCGAGATGGTCGTGCCCGCGCTTGCGCGCCAGGACGCAGGTCCTGACCGACGCCGGCTCGCGCAGCTCGAAGGTCTTCACGAGATAGGCAAGGGTGCACCCCGAGCTGACGATGTCCTCTACCAGGACGACGTGCCGTCCCCGGATGTCGACGCGGAGGTCCAACGCCAGACGAACCGAGCCCGCCGGGAGGCTGCCGCGGTCGTATTCGGTAAGGGAGATGAAATCCACCGAGCACGGCACGGTCAGCCGCCGGGTGAGATCGGCGAGAAACATGTAGGACCCGCGCAAGACGCCGACCATCAGCAGATCCTCGACCCCGGCGTGGTCGTGCGAGATGCGGCGAGCCAGGTCGTCGACCCGATTCGCGATCGCGGCGGCGGGGATGATGACGGGCGGCTGGAACTCGCTCACACCGGAGCCTGCTGGCCGTCCTGCGCAACCTGGCTGGTCCACTTCAGTTTGGCGGTGATCAGGTCCCCGAGCGCCTTCGCCGACTGTGGCTCGCCGTGCACGAGGTACGTCGTGCGCGGCGCGCTCGTGAATCCGCCAAGCCAGCGCAGCATTTCGTTCTGGTCGGCGTGGGCCGAGAGACCGTGAATCGTCTCCACGCGGGCCTGCACCGGCACGTCTTCGCCGAACAGCTTCAGCGTCTTGGCACCATCCTGCAGCGCGCGACCCCGGGTGCCGAGCGCCTGGAATCCCACCAGCAGCACCGTCGTCTTCGGATCGGGGAGCCGGTGCGCGAGATGATGCAGGATGCGGCCGCCGGTTGCCATCCCTGAGGCCGAGATGATGATCGCGGGCCCGTGGAGATCGTTGAGGCGCTTCGAGTCCTCGACGGCTTTCACGAATGTGCAGTGCGCCGTGTGCAGCGGCGTATGGCCGCTGCGCAGCTCCGCCATGCATTCCTCGTCGAGATCCTCCGGATGGTGCAGGTAGATCTCCGTCACGTCGGTGGCGGAGGGGCTGTCGACGTACACCGGCAGCTGGGGGATGCGTCCCGCGTCCTCGAGGTGGTGCAGCATCCACAGCAGTTCCTGCGTCCGATCCACCACGAACGCCGGCACCACGAGCACCCCGCCGCCCTCGGCGGTCGCTTTCACTACCGTGGCCAGCTCGTCGTCGGTCCCCGGCGGGTGCACGCGGTCGCCGTAGGTCGATTCGATGAGCAGCACGTCGGCCTGCGACACGGGCTCCGGGTCGGGGAGGATCGGCCGGTCGTAGCGTCCCAGGTCTCCGCTAAAGACGATGCGGGGACCCGCTGCGCCCAGCTTCACGTCCACTGTCCCCGCGCCGAGGATGTGTCCCGCCCGCCGGTAGGTGACGGCGATGTCTCCCACGACGGGGAACGGCTGGCCGTAGGGTGGCGCCGCCTTCAATTGTGAGAGCGCCTGCTGCGCGTCGGACGCGGTATAGAGCGGCAACGCAGGAGCGTGCTTCGAGTAGTGGAGCCGGTTCGCACGCTCCGCGTCTTCCTCCTGTAAGTGGGCGGAATCCGGCAACAGCACGCCGAGCAGATCGATCGTCGCCCGCGTGCAGTAGATCGGTCCCCGATAGCCGCGCCGCACCAGCAGCGGCAGCGCCCCTGTGTGGTCGATATGCGCGTGCGAAATGACGACGGCGTCGATGCTCTTGGGGTCGAAGGCAAAGTCGCGCCAGTTGCGCTCGCGCAGCTCCTTCAACCCCTGGAACAGTCCGCAATCGAGCAGCACGCGGTGCCCGTTGGCGGTGACGAGGTGCATCGAGCCGGTGACGGTGCCCGCGGCACCGAGAAACTGTATGGAAGACGGGGTCGCCATTCGCCTAAGATGCACCGTGCGTCGATAAGCGGCTAACCGGCGCGACCTCCTTCGATCACGCCCAGCACCCGCAGCAGTCCGTCCAGAATTGTGAGCGGATGCGGCGGGCATCCCGGTATCCAGAGGTCGACCGGGATTTCCGCGGGAACGCCGCCCGCGACTTCGGGGCTGCCGCGGAACGGCCCACCGCTCACCGCGCAAGCGCCCACCGCGACCACGATTTTCGGGGGCGGAACGGCTTCATACGTCTTGTGCAGCGCCAAGCGCATGTTGACGTTGACGGCGCCGGTGATCACGATTCCATCGGCGTGGCGGGGCGAGGCGACGAACTGGACGCCGAAACGGGCCAGATCGAACACCACGTTGCCGAGGGCCACGAGCTCGGCCTCGCACCCGCCGCAGCTCCCCGCCACCACCGACCGCAGCCGCAACGATCGCCCGAACAGCCGGCGACTGCGCTCGTCGAAGGCTCGCGCCAGCTCCACCTCTCCGCCCGGCGTCACCAGCGCGTCGCGGTGGTCGACGGCCATCCGATGATCCCGGGAATAACCGATGGCGCCCGCCGGACACGCGGTCGCCTCCTCGGGACTGAAGAGACACGCCCCGAGGTCGAGCGCCGTTCGAGCGTCTGGGCCCTCCACCAGGAACGCCGAGGGGGCGGCGGCGCGGCACGCGCGGCAGTCATCCGGGCACCGGGTGGGGTCGCGGACGGCACGGCCGCGGAACCGCTCGGGCAGCTCGGGGAGAGGTTCTCGCGGAAAGGACAGGGTACGCATCCCCTGCCGCAGCCGGTTGCGGATCAGGTCGAGCACGGGACCACCGCAGCGATCACAGGTCGTGTCCGGCGTAGGAGAGATTGAAGCTCTTGTTGCACAGCGGGAAGTCGGAGATCTCGTTCCCCGGCATCGCGAGCGCGAGTGCGGCCCAATTGTGAAACGACGGGTCCGTGACCTTGTGGCGGCGGATTTTTCCCGTGTCGTCCGTGATGACGACGTGCACGATCTCCCCGCGCCACCCCTCGACCATCGCCACGACCAGCTCATCGGGCCGCAGTGAACCGCACGCCACGCGGGCGTCGCCCCGCGGCAGCGTGCCGAGCTGCTCGATGAGGAAGGCCAGCGAACGTTGAATCTCCACGCGCCGCACCAGCGCCCGCGCCAGCACGTCGCCTGCCCAGGCGGTGGCGACCGGGATGTGGGAGAAGCGAAAGATCCCATAGGGATGATCCTGGCGCACGTCCCGCGAGACTTCGCACGCGCGTGCCACCGGACCGACGAAACCGGCCTCCCCGCATGCGGCCTTCGGCACGACGCCCACGCCTTCGAAGCGGGCCTGCACCGACGCGCTCTGGAACATCAGGTCGAGGACCGGTTCAACATCCTCCCCGAGTTGCTGCAGCCGGTCACGCATGTGTGCCGCCATCTCCGGCGGGATGTCGAATCCGGCTCCTCCCGGCCGCACCACCCCACGACCGTAGCGGTTGCCGCTCAGGGTCATCAACAGGTTCAGGCACTCACCGCGCAGGCGTCCCAGGTACGCCGCCGCCGCGGCGTAGGCCACGTCGCCGGCCATGGCACCGAGATCGCCGATATGGTTCGCCAGCCGCTCGAGCTCGAGGGCGATGCCGCGGATCGTCTGCGCGCGCGGCGTCTTGCGCGTGCGCGCCAAGGCCTCCATGGCGCCGCAATACGCTTCGGCATGCCCGATCACGGTGTCCCCGGCAATCGACTCCGCCAGCAGCACTGCACGCCCGGAGTCGAGCGTCTCCAGCAGCCGTTCCACGCCGCGGTGCTGGTATCCCAGCATGATTTCCAGAAACAACACCGTCTCGCCGTGCGCCTGGAAACGAAAATGACCGGGCTCGATGATACCCGCGTGGACGGGGCCTACCGCCACCTCGTGGACCTCATCACCCTCGATCCGGAAGAACGGATGTGCCTCCCGATCCATCGATCCGTTCTCGCGGGCGGGTGACACGTGATCTGGCGGGTGGCGCCGCAACGGCTTGAGCCACGGGTGCCCTTCGGGCACCACCGCGCACTGCTCCGCGAGCTCGCGCTCGAAGCGATTAGCCTGGGGGCAATGGGGGGTGAGCGCCGGATAGTGCTGGGCCACGACCGCGCTCGACGCTTCCAGGTCGCCGCGGACATCGTCAGCCAGGATGGCGACGAGCCTGGTCCGATCGTCCGTCTCGGGCATGCCGAACAGCGAGGCGAGACGCCATCCCTGTGCCACCGCTTGCACCAGCTTCTCGCGGAAACGGTCGAATGATTCGCGCGGAACGGATTTCCAGGGGACGGCGCGACGATTGCGCAGCCCCAGCTCCCCCAAACTCGTCACGGCGCCGACCCTCCGAGCGCCGTGGCGGCCCGCGCCAGGAGCTGCTGCAGCGGCGAGGGAATAGCGATCCCCAGCGCCACGGCGCCCACGACGAGCGCCGCGGGACCAGCGACGAGCCATGCGCTCTCCCGGGCGCGCGGCCCGGAGACCGGCGCCGGCCCGTACAGCATCCCCAACATCATCGCTCCGACACCGATGAAGATCACCGCGAGCAGTGCGAGGGTCGTGCCTGCGATCCAGGGATGGCCACCAGCCCAGGCCGCCCGTACGATCGTGAACTCGCTCAAGAACATCCCGAACGGCGGCGAACCCGTCACGGCGAACAGTCCCAGGAGGAGCAAAACTCCGGACACGGGGACCGCGCGCAGCACGCCTCCACCGGATGATGGGGACGTGGTGGTGGCAGGGCCGACGACCAGCACGGCGTTCCCCACCGCCAGGAAGAGGAGCCCCTTCACCACCGCGTTGTTGACCAGATGCAGGACGCTGCCGTAGACCCCGACGCCTCCCAGTCCGAGCCCCAGAACCAGCAAGCCCACGTGCTCGACGCTGGAGTACGCGAGCAAGCGCTTCACGTCGGTTTGCCCGACGACGAACGCCGCCGCCACGGCGAGCGACAGCAGTCCGAAGATCACGAGCGGTGGCTGCACGAATTGCCCCAGGCCCGCGGCAACCGCCACCTCGGTCACCCGGGCAATCCCGAGGAACGCACAGCTCGTGAGGCCCCCGGCCATGAGGCCGCCGACCAGCGCCGGCGCCTCCCCGTACGTGTCGGGCTTCCAGGTGTGCAGCGGCGCGAGCCCGAGCTTGGTACCGTATCCCACCAACAGAAAGACGAACGCCGCCTTGAGCCAGACCGGATGAAGCAGCGCCGCGTGCGTAATGAGATCCTCGAGCACCAGCGGCCGCACTCCCGGATCGTCGCCCTGGGCCGTGGAGAGAAAGAAGGTGCCAAGCAGCGCCAGTGCGATACCGACGGATGAGAGGACGAGGTACTTCCACACCGCCTCGAGGGAACGCCGATCGCGTCGCTGGAAGATGAGCGGCGCCAGTGCCAGGGTAGTGCCTTCCATCCCCACCCACAGCAGTGCCAGGTGATGGCTCATGGCAACCAGCGACGCCATGGCGAGAAACGCAAGGAGCCAGCTCGCAAACCCGCGCCCGACCCGTTCCCGCCTCAGATACCCCACCGCGTACGTTGCCACGACGAAGAACAGCACGCTGACAACCGAGAGCACGACGAGCCCCAACGGGTCGAGCGCCAGCCAGCCATCGAGGACGGCGGCGGGTGGCGCCCACCACAGCGTCGCGACCAGCATCAGATGAATCGCCGCCACCGAAACCAGCCAACCGCTCTGCCGTGTCCCGCGGCCATAGGCTCCCGCCGCGCCGAGCGCGGGGACGAGGATCAGCGCGAGCAGGAGCATCAGTCTCTCAGCTCCGTGAGGCGGGCCGAGTCGAGCGAGTCGAACTCCCGGTTGATGTGGAACACGACGATCCCCATGATGAACACGCCCACGAACACGTCGAGCAGGACGCCGATCTCGACGAGAAAGGGAACGCGGTCCAGGCTCGTCAAGCCGAACACGTAGATCCCGTTCTCCAGCATGAGATAGCCCACGACCTGGAGCAGTGCCTTCGCCCGCGTGGCCAGGACCTGGAGCCCCATGATGACGCACGCGAGGGAGGTGGTGACGAGCAAGACCGGATGCTCGCCCGGCACGGGGAGCCGCGTCGCCACCGCGCCTGCTACGGCGACGGCGAAAATCCCCAACACCAGGGACGCGACGTAGCCGACCCGTGGCTCGACTTCCCGGCGGACCGCGCTCTCCCGGATCGCCCAGATCAGGAATGCGGGCAACACGATCGCTTTCACGAGGATCGTTCCCGCCGCGAGGCCCAGCGTGTGAACCGACCACTGCGGGTGCAACACCAGCGGCAGCAAACCGAGCAAACCACCCTGCACCGCCACGGCCCGGATGCACGTCGTGAGCCGCGTGGTGCCGAGGATGAGAAAGCCGAATAACAGGACGAGCAGCAACAGCAGGTCTGCCAGACGTTCCATGATTACGTGAGGAGTTGGAGGATGGCGCCGAGCGACGCCAGCACCGAGGCGGCAACCAGGAACTGCGGCACTCGGCTCAAGCGGAGCCGCGCCATGCTGGATTCGACCACACCCACTGCGACGGCCACCGTCACGAGGCCCGCCACGAGTACCCCCAGCGCCGCTGCAACCGGGAGATGGGCGCGGGACGCCAGAACACTGACTGGCAGCGCGGCGAACAGCGCCATCCGGAGCGCGGCGCCGTAGAGCAGCAGCGCCAGATCCGGGCCACTGTAATCGAGCACGGTGACCTCGTGAATCATGGTCAGCTCGAGGTGCGTGGCGGGGTCGTCGACCGGCACGCGGGACGCTTCCGTCAGGAGCACGAAGAACAGACTCACCGCCACCATCGTCAGCGCCGGGGCCGCCGGCCCCCAGGGCAGCGCCTGCGCTCCGCCGAGCATCCCCTCGAGCGAGAACTGCCCCGTAGCGAGCGCCAGGACGACGAAGCTGAGAAACAACGCCGGCTCGACGAGCGACGCGAACGTCGCGTCGCGGCTCGCGCCCATCCCCTCGAAGCTCGACCCGGTGTCGAGTGCCGCGAGCACCAGGGTGAAGCGACCCAGGGCCAGCAGCGCGGCGAACGCGACGAAATCCCCTGTGAAACCGAACAGCGCGTGGCGCCCGTCGAGTGGCAGCAACCCGAGAGCGAGGAGCGGAGTCACGAGTCCAGCGACCGGGGCCACACGGAACATCCAGGTCGTCGTGGTGCTGTACACGGCACCCTTTCGCACCAGACGGAAGAGGTCCCAGTAGAGCTGCATCACCGGCGCACCACGCCGTCCGGTGAGCACCGCTTTCGTCTTGGCAGCGACCCCGGGGAGGGCGGGCGCGAGCACCAGCAGGACGAGGAGGCTCACGATGGACGACGCAGTCAGGGTGACACCCCCCGCGCCAAATAGAGGAGCAGCAGCAGCAGGGTTGCGATGACGTACAGGAGGTACACCCACAACCGGCCTTGCTGGAGCGGACGTAACCGCCCCAGTACGCCCCGTACAGCAGCCCAGGCGGGGAGGATTGCTCGCTCGAGGACCAGCTCGCTGGCGTGAGTGTGAAACGCCCCTCCCCCTCGGTCCAGTGTTTCGTGGACACCTGCCAGGGGACCATACGCGGCGAGGAGCGGAGCTGCGAACGAGGATGCCGTGTACTGCATCCGCGCGCTTGGGAGAGCGTAACCGCATCCCCAGGTCTCCGCGCGTGCGATGGACCGGCGCCGCCGTATGGCGCCCGATGCAACGGCGCCGAGAGCGAGGAGCATGACGAGCACGAGCGACCAGATCCCGAGGCGGACGATACCTGCGAGGACGTCGCCCACACTCGACGGGAGTGAGATTCGCGCGATCGATGCGCCCACGACGAGGGCCGGCCCCACCGCGAGACCGGGGGCGAGTCCAATGAACACGCAGACGCCCGCGAGACCGAACATCGGACCCAGCATCCCGGCAGAGACCTCGTGCCCATGGAGCGCCGCGTCACTCCGCGGCACGCCCAGGAACACGATTCCGCACACCTTCGCGAAACACGCCAGGGCGAGACCACCGATGATCGCGAGTCCAGCCACGCCGAACAGCACCAATCGGATTGACCCACCGCTCGTGCCGCCGTGCAGCAGACCGAGATAGACGACCCATTCGCTCACGAAGCCGTTGAGCGGCGGCAACCCCACGATGGCGACGGATCCGATGAGGAACGACACCCAGGTGAGCGGCATGCGCCGCCCCAGGCCGCCGAGGCGATCCATGATTCGCGTCCCCGTCGCGTGAACCGTCGCGCCGGCGCCCAGGAACAGAAGGCTCTTGAACAAAGCATGATTGACCGTGTGCAGCACCGCGCCGGCGAACCCAAGTACCGCGACGAGCGGCACCCCGTAGGCGGCGCCCAAGGCGCCCGTTCCCAATCCGATCAGGATTATCCCGATGTTCTCGACGCTGTGATAGGCGAGGAGCCGCTTCAGGTCGTGCTGCGCCAGGGCCCAGAGCACGCCGAGAACACCCGAGACGACGCCACTGACCAGAACCAGCCAGCCCCACCACGCAGGCGGCGCACCGAGCAGGCTCACCACCCGGATCAGACCGTAGATCCCCATCTTGATGACCACGCCGGACATCAGCGCCGAGACATGGGACGGGGCCGAGCCGTGGGCATCGGGAAGCCAGAAGTGCAGCGGGACGAGACCCGCCTTGAGGCCGAATCCGAAGAGCGCGAGACACAGGACGAGTGCCCCTCCGGCGGGCAAGCTGCCGGCCCGAGCCGCCAACGCGTCAAACGTGAGTCCGCCGCCAACGCCGGCCCAGGAGGTGAACAACGCGATCAGCGCAAGAGTGCCTGCGTGTGTCGCCACGAGGTATACCCACCCTGCGCGTCGCACTTCGGTCCGCTCGTTGTCGAACGTCACCAGGAAATAGGCGAGGACCGCCATCACCTCCCACGCGACGAGAAACGGCACAACGGCCCGGGCCAATACGACCAGTACCAGGGCGACCAGCTCGACCGCGAAGAGCGCGCGCGCGGTCGCGACGCCGCGACGGTCTTGAGCGCTGCCGAGCGCACGCACACCGTACAGCGCGCTGGCCAGGCCCGGACCGAGGATGACGAGGAGAAACGCGGCGGAGAGGAAATCGAGACCAAATACCCACGGACCACTCGGCGCAGGGATGGACAGCCGGACTACCGCTGCCGACCCACCCGCCAGCACGCGAAACGCTGGGATAGCCGCCGCCACACAGCCGGCGGAGACCAATAGTCCGTAGGCGCGCTCCGCGAGCACAAGCCGGGTGCGCAGTAAAGCGGCGCACGCCGCGGACGCCGCGATGAGGGCGAGTCCGACGAAACACAGGCTCACCGGGATGCCGTCGCGTGCGTTCCGCTGGTGGCCTGCTCCAGCTCCCGCACGCGGGCGAGCAACGCGGTGGCGCTGGCACGCCGCTCCAACAGTCCCCTGAGCGTCTTGTCCCGCAACACGAAGCCGAGCTGTGCGAGAATCCGAAGATGGGCCGGCACATTCGGGCTGATGACGGTGAAGAGCGCGTGCACGGGCTTGCCGTCAACCGCGTCGAACGGCACCGGATGGTGCAGCAGGCACAGCGTCACGAACGGGGCCGTGACGTGCAGCAGAATCGGGTTGCGCACGTGCGGGATGGCGATCCCGTCGCCGATCCCCGTCGAGCCCATCGCCTCGCGTGCCTCGAGCACCGTCGCGAGAAAGTCGCGGTCGGCGTCAGGGGGCAGCGGCAGGCACTGCACGATTTCGCGCAGGACCTCCACTCTCCCTTCGCCGCCGACGTCGTGATGGATGCCCCCGGCGACCAGAAGCTCCGACAGCAGGCCCACCTCTTCGGGTTGCCGCCGCGCCTGATCCAGCAAGCGGCGGGACACGGCGATGCCCTGTTCCGTGGCCCACTCCCATACTTCGATCGCGTTGAGGTGGAGCCGCTCGTCGACGCGGTGCGCGGGAAGGCCGCGTTCGGCGATCCAACGCCGCACCGTTGCCTCCGGCACGCCGAGATACGTGGCAGCTTGCTGAACGCTCAGTTGCATGGAGAGAATGAATCCATCGCCGGGCCCCAGGTCGGTATTCGCACAGTGAACAATCTATCGGTCGGCCAAAGAAACACCGAAGCTGGATTCGCGGAGGAACGAAAGAGCGAGCGGAGACGGACTGCCGGCCTGAATGATGAAGCTACGGACGCACTGCGTTGATCGTCGTCACGGGAAGCAGGGCACGATCGGTCGAGCTGGTCCCAAACCGGCTCCAGCGTACACCGCCGGCCACCGTGTCCATTAGACGGACTCCCCCGGCCCGTGCCACCGCCGACTCGAGGTCCGCGCCGCTCGCCGCGTACGCATTGGCGATCAGCATCCAGATGGTGGGAGTGGCTGCCGTCTTGATGCGCGTGGCTTCATGCGTCGCCCATCCCGAGTCTGGGTGGGCCCGTCCTAACCCCGTCACCTCGCGCCACTGGATCCCCGACGCGAGTCCCAGCAGCTCCACGTGATCGCCCCGCGACACGACGAGGTCACCGCCTTCCGCGGCGGCAACCGGCCGGCCCCGGCTGGCCGAGTTGTGGAACGCCGGCGCTCCGGGAACAGCCGCGTCGCGCGCGATGCGGCCGAGGTAGGCGGTATCGACGGCGCGCCAATCGGTCGTGTAGAACGCCCACGCCGGTATGGCACCGCTGGTGACGTAGACCGGCTCAGCGGGCGCGCGCTGTCGCTGCAGAGCGGCAATCGCCTCGCGCGTCGCGGGTGTGCGATACGGATGGGTGAGATCGACGCCCAGGAGCAGCACGATCAACACCGCGGCGGTCGCAAGTCCGACGCCGCGCCGCCAGGCTGAGACCCGCGCGAGGGCCCCGCCGGTGGCGAGCAGCAGCATCGACGCGATGCCGAGCAGCAGCCGTGCTGAGAGCGGGTAACGGTGCGCGGTGGAGGCGCCGAGCACGGTGAGGAGAGTGGTCCCGAGCACCAGGACCACCCACCGCTGCCCGTTTCGCCACCAGACCGCGCACCCGATGGCGAAGAGGAGCAGCGCGGCGAGCATGGCCGGGGCGGGAACAGGACGGGCAACGAGCGCTTGAACGAGCGCGGTGCCGAGTAGACGCCATCCCGCGGGATGCAGCGGCGTGAAGAACGCGGCAGACCAGAACTGCGCCATGTAGGGACTCGCCGCCGGCCCGCGATAGCAGCGGAGGTAAACGAGAGCACACGCGATTCCCCACGCCACCCCGCACGCGGCGATGCGCCTCCACTCGAGTCTCCGATGGCGGGCCCACAGTTCCCAGGCGAGCGCGACGCCGACCGCCGCGAGCACGAAGGGAGCAGGGATCGACCACAACGCTGTGCCGATGCCGCCCAATCCCAGGCGCCACCATCGTGCGCGCCCCGCGGGATCTTCGAGAACATCGAGCATCAACGCCATCATGATGAGCGCGGTGAGCGCGTCGCCAATATAGGGCTTGGCCGTGACGCTGTACTGGACGAGCGTGGGCGCCACGGCGCAGAGCCCGACGGTGGCGAGGACCGCCGGCTCCGGTAACAGCCGTCGGGCGACGCGCCACGTGACGACGGGGAGTGCGAGGCCGCAGACGAGCGGCACCAGGCGCACGGACCATTCGCTCATCCCGAAGAGCACGGTTGCGAGCTTCGTGGTCTCGAGGTACAGCGGCGGGGCGGTCTGCAGCGAGGGGAGTGGGTGCAGCAGCTGCGCGAACGAGTGCGTTCCGATGTCGAGCGCGAGCGACGTCTCGTCGATCGATAAGGAGGAGCGCGAGAAGTAGAGGGCGAGACGAAGCGCGACGCCGAGAGCCAGGAACAGCCAGAGCGCGGGGCGTCGCATCGCTCCCTCCTTCAAGCCTTCTCAAGGCCAAATTGCCTGGCGTATTCGGCGTGCAATCGCTGCCAGCCACCGAACTTCATCGCCGCGGGTCCGACGATACGGTCGATCGGAGTTCCGCCGAGCAGGTGATCCAGGACATCGAGGCAGATATGCCACCCGGCGGCACCCATCGCAATGAAGCGGCGATCGATGTTGGTCCACAGCGTCAGACGCGTCCCGCCGCCCACGGCTTCGAGCTGCCACCTCATCGTGAAGCCACCCCAGTTGTACTCCAGCGCCGTGGGCGCATCGGCTCGCGTCACGGTTGTTTCGGTCACGTGCGGCCCGGGCGCGCCTACCGTGGTGAGCCTCACCCTGGAGCCAACTGTCCCGAGGCTCCCGTCTGCGTCGAAGGGCGCCCACTCGCGCAGCTGCGCCGGGTCGGTCAGCGCCAGCCAGACGTTGTCGGGCGAGTGGCGCAGTTCTCTGACGAGGACGAGCGCCCACTGCTCTCCGTCCTTTCGGATCTGCGCCCCGCTTGCGGGACCCGGTGTGTACTGCTCGGGAGTGGTCATCGTCCTCTCCTGGAGCGTTTCGATGGGTCAGCCCAGCGGGCTGAGCGCGGAGCGCCCGTAGGCGACGAAGGCCGCGAGCAGCCCCATCACGACGGCCCAGACCATCGGGTTGGTAGCGGCCAGCTTGAGCGAGTACCGCGCATACAGCGCCGCGAGCCCGAGGGTTTCCAGCGCGAGCGCGGCCGCCGCGATGGGGGTGAGAACCGGCACCCAGTGCGCGGCGGCCGGGACGATCAACAGGACCGCTCCCACCATCTCGAGCACGCCGAGGAGGCGCCATCCGCTGCGCGAGAGCGCGTGCATCTGGTTGGCGAGCGCGTCGAACTTGAAGGTCTTATATGACCCGCCCGCGCCGTAGAGGAACGCGAGCGCGGCCTGCAGGACCCATAGGAGCACGTTCATCGCTTCCCCTTCTTCTTTGTTGGTGTGGATCGCTCCAGGCGGTCGAGGTGGCGTTCGAGCGCATCCACGTGAGCGGACCAGAAACGGCGGAACGGCGCCAGCCAGGCAGCGACCTCCTGCAACGGCTCCGGTCGGATCCGGTAGAGCCGGCGCTGGGCGTCCACCGTCGCTTCCACGAACCCGGCTTCTCGCAACACGCGCAGGTGCTTGGATACGGTTGGCTGCGGCATCCGCAGCCGCCGCTCGATCTCTCCCACCGACTGTTGTGACGAGCCCAGGAGGCTGAGGATCGCGCGGCGGTTCGGCTCCGCGATGATGTCGAAAGCCGTTTGCATGGGGATAGTATATACTCTGCAGAGTATATACTTGTCAAGACATATTAAGACGGCTTCGGACTGCTAGGTCTTGCCGCCCGGACACCCAGCCAAACAGAAATCGACCGGTTGGGCGATGCGCACACGCACCGGCCGACCATCCTTGCACGCCGGCCAGTACGTCACACCCTGGACCCAATGAACGGCTGCGCGATCGAGGGCTGGATCCACTCGGTCCAGGACGTCGACCGCGCTATCGGGCGTGCCGTCCGACCCGACGACTACGCCGAGGATGACGCGGCCAGCGATGAGGAGATCGTGCTGCATCGGTGGGTAGCGGAGCTCCGGTGCCGTGCGAATCGTCGGGCGCTCGGTCACCTGCGTCGTGTCGTAGATCGCGGAATCGTTTGCCGTCAGCCCCGCGCACGGTGTCGACCGACGGTTGACGATCGCGGCCTGCGTCGCGCCGAGCGTGAACGCAAACCGTATGCCGAAGACCGTCGACGATCCGCCCCCGGAGACGTGCGAGATCGTGGGCGTAACACCCACTTCCCGGCCGATCAGAAAACCCACTCCCAGCGTGAGGAGTGCCGAGGATTGGGATCGGGAGCTGAGCAAGACGCCCGAGGAATCGGTGAACCGGCTGTGCGTGTTGGTAAACGCGTAGGTCGCAGTTGGAATGATTTTGACCGGATGCGTGGTCCCGTTCGCGATGAACCCCAATGCGCCACCAAACGCATAATCGGTCTCCCGATAGTGCGTAGTGGGTCCATAGGTGAGGCTGAACCCACCATAGCTGTTCGGACCCAGCAGGTACGTTGCCTGGGCAATGGGACACAGGTGGGCAGTGCCGCTGCGGTTCAACGGAATCTGAAGTCCCCCGGCACCCCCTACCGTGAACGACGTAGCGCCCAACGAGTCCACGCTGACCCCTTCCACGTTCAGCTCCCCGAACGCGACGGAGCTACCCACCCGCAGGCCACCTCCGTACAACGTCGAGTGGTTGTCCAACAACCCGCGAATGAAGAAGTGCACCGGGTGAGTCTGGAAGGGCGCGGAGCCCTGGCAGTCTTGTGCAATCGCGATCGAACTGCCCAGGAGACAGAGGAGCGCAATCGATATGGAGCCAGGGCGCATTACGAGAGAGGCGCCGGACGGAATCGAACCGTCGGATGGAGGTTTTGCAGACCTCTGCCTTACCACTTGGCTACGGCGCCAGGGACGGGAAATGTAACCCGCTAGTGCACCTTCTTCAGAATCAACACGATCGCGACTTGCCCGTCGGTCGGTCCGAACCGGCTCGCGGTCTCGTTCTGGCTCAGGATGCGCATCTCCTGCACGGTCTCCGCCGCGACCGACTTGAGATAGTCGATGTCGCCGACGTTGAAGTCGTTGAGGTACACCTTGATCTCGGCGACCCGGACAGACGCGCCCACCGTCCCGACGGAATGCATCGTCAGGTCCGAAGGATTGAGCCACATCGGCCGCAACCGCGACACCGCGTCGTACGCGGTCGTGATCTGCGCCCCGTTCTCGATCTCCGCCGCGGTCAGCACGTTCTTCTGGAAGCGCTGCGCGGCCACCGGTCGGCCCAGCGCCGCGACGGCGAGAGTGAGCGTGGCAAGACAGAGCGTACGCATGATTCCCCCTGATTCATGAAGAGTCGGCCGGCGCCATCACCCGTAACATAGGGTGTCCCGCGGCGGCGGCGAGGGGGAGAAAAGGAGCCGCTATCGGCTCTCGGCTGCCGGCCGTCGGCTGAGCCGACACCCGAGAGCCGCTAGCGCCGTTTCTTACGGCGTTACCGGCGTCGCCACGTACGTGACGAACTTCCCTGTCACATGGTCGATCAGCCTGCCGGTGATCTGACCGGCCGCGTTGATCCCGCGCGCCGACCACAGGTGATCGGCCGATCCGCCGCTGATGAGATCCTGCAGCCGATACATGTTCCCGTCCTGCCACAGCACCGCGGCACAGACGTTGGTGCACGACACACCGACGATCTGCCCCGAGTCGTTGACGCTGAGCGCCTGGCTGAACTGGTCGCCCGCGAACCGGCCGAGATCCTGCATGCTGCCGCTCCGCGTCCAGACGAAGGCCCGCAGGCTGTCGCCGTCGAAATCGCCGTCGGGAGGATTGGTGAATCCCACCACGACGCCGACGTTGTTGATCGCCATCGGCGTGCGCCAGTAGGCGCCGCCCAGGCTGCCGAGATCGAGGATCGACGACCCATCCCACAGCACGGCATGCGTGGCGCTCTTCCGGCCCACCGCGACATCACACTCGCCGGAAATGCCGACCACCTGGCCTCGCTGGTTGATCGCGGTCGCCGCGGACGTCGAATCGCCCGGCAGCGGCGGCAGCTGGCGCGTCGTGCCCCGCTTCGGCCCCCACACCACCGCGCGGAACTGCAGCACCTGCGGCGAGTGGCATGTCGGGTCGTGCACGGCCGTTTCCGCCCATCCCACCACTTCGCCCCGGTTGTTGACGCCCGCTGCGAAGCCATTCTCGCCGCCCAGCGTGGGCAGCGCCGCCATCACCCCCGACTGCCAGGCGAAGCCGAGACAGACGTGCCCATTCGCGGCAATGAACGCGGCGCAGCTCCACGCCTCTCCCAGCGTGTCGAGCGCGTCGGTCTGCGAGATGCCGACGACCATGCCGTTGTCGCCGATCCCCGGCCACTGCACGTTGCTGTGCAACCCGGTCCCCGTCCCGATGGTGCCCAGGTCTGTGACCACGCCGGAGCGCCACAGCGCGGCGTGGCGCGTACCGTCGGAGCGCCCGGAGTACCCCGCAACGGCGCCGGGATTGTTGATCCCCCCGCCCTGGCTGTTGCCGAAGAGGGTGGGGAGCTTGTCGATGCGATACGACGGCGGCGAACCCTGCGGGGCGAGGGCCAGCCGTGGCGGGGTGACCGGTGCGTCGGGCGCGCATCCGGCAACGGCCGCGATCAGGAAGACCAACGAGACAGTACGCATGTGACGGCCTCCGGTGTGAAAGGGTAGTGTTCGATCATGGGTCCACGAGGCGTGGCGC
>CAZXKN010000072.1:0-5870 GCA_964641815.1 uncultured Gemmatimonadaceae bacterium
GGCGATCCCTTCCAGGTACCAGCGCGGCGCGTACCAGCGCGGCGTGGTGAGGTAGCCGTACAGCATCGACGGCGGGGCAGCGGCGTCGGGCGTCACCTTGCCGAAGAAGATCGAGCGGAAGAAGCGGTCGGACCCGGTGGCCTTGTCCACGGTGACGATGTGGGCCATCTCGTGGTTGAGCGACGAGGTCATCCGTTCGGGCGCGGGCGCGGACTCGTACTCGTGGGAGTACGGCTCGATGCCGATCGTGATGTGATTCTCCGGCAGCGGACGCGCGCCGGCGTTGCCGTAGTGCCAGAGGTCGTGCAGCAGCACGGTGATCTTGCCGTCGGGCTTGTAGTCGAACAGCCGGCAGTAGAACTGCAGCGAGCTCTGGAAGCTGCGGCTCACCTGCGGCACGAGATAGGACTGGAGCGGCGAGGTATAGATCAGCCGCAACGTGCCGGTTTCGAGCGTCTGGAACTGCGCGGATGCCCGAGTCCCCGCGAGCACGAGGACGGCGAGGAGAATCTTTGTCATGGAGGCAGCAGAATGTAGCACGGATCCCGGCCCGCGACACTTCACTTTGCGTGCCGGGACTGGAATGTTTACGTTCGAGAACGCCCGCGGGGGACGGATCCGCGGGGTGCCCGAGCGGTCCCGCTCGCTCTTGAGGTCCAGCGATGCCCCTGTTCATGGATATTCACCGTCTGCCCAAAGGCGTGACGGCGGACATGGTTCGCGATGCCCACGCAGCCGACATGCAGCTCCAGGCGAAATACGGCGTCAACTATCGGGGCTATTGGTTCGACAGCGTTCGGGGAACCGTGGCGTGTCTCGCCGAGGGTCCCTCCTCCGAGGCCTGCGTCGCGGTACACCAAAACGCGCACGGGCTCGTCGCGGACGTCATCATCGAGGTGACCTCCGAGACCGTGAGCGCCTTCCTGGGTGGCGCGGACATCGCACCGACCGGCGAAGCGGTGCTCGCGGATGGCACCATCGACGCCGGCCTTCGCGTCGTCCTCGTGACGGAACTCCACAACCTCGCAGGCGTGGGCAGTCGGCTGGGGGACGCCGCAGCCCTCAAGATCCTCGAGCGCCACGACAGCGTCGTGCGCGAAGCCGCCGTGCAGCACTACGGCCGTGAGGTGCGGCACCTCGGGGATGGCATGATGCTGAGCTTCGCCGCCGCGTCGCTCGCCGTACAGTGCGCCCTCGCGATTCAACGCGCCTGCGCCGCCGAGCAGGAGGAGGGTCCGTCACTCCGGATCGGGATGGCGGCCGGCGAGCCGGTCGCTCAGCACGCCGGCCTCTTCGGGGTGGTGGTGGATCAGGCGCGGGCCCTCGCCCGCGCCGCGCAGCCCGGCGAGATCCTGGTCTCCGTCGCCGTCCAGGCGCTGTGTGCCGGGAAGGGACTGGCCTTCGACGCCGCGCCCGCCGTCCGATTGCCCGGGTCCGATGAGCCCCTCTCGGTCGCCGCGGCACGCGACCCGGCGTCCCCCGCACCGCTCGGGGGGCCCGATGACGAGTCGCGCCGGCTCCGAGCGGCGCTCGCAGGCCGCTACAACCTCGAGCACGAGCTGGGGCGCGGGGGTATGGCCACGGTCCATCTCGCCCGCGACGTGCGCCACGACCGGCGCGTGGCCATCAAGGTACTCCGCCCCGAGCTCGCGGCCGTACTCGGTCTGGACCGGTTCCTGCGGGAGATCCGCGTCGCTGCGCAGCTGACCCACTCCCACATCGTGCCGCTGTACGATTCCGGGGAGGCCGGCGGCGTGCTGTACTACGTCATGCCCAGCCTCGACGGAGAGACTTTGCGCGCTCACATGGAGCGCGATCTCCGGCTCCCTGTGGACCGCGCGGTCGAGATCGCCCGCGGCGTCGCAGCCGCGCTCGATTACGCACACCGCAAGGGGGTCGTCCACCGGGACATCAAGCCCGAGAACATCCTGATTCACGAGGAACAGCCGATGGTGCTCGATTTCGGGATCGCGCTCGCCGTCACCCACGCGGGAGGCGACCGGATGACGGAACCGGGCATCACACTGGGGACGCCGGCCTACATGAGTCCGGAACAGGCCGTCGGCGACCCGGACGTCGACGGCCGTGCCGACATCTACGCCCTCGCCTGTGTGCTGTACGAGATGCTCGCGGGCGAGCCGCCCTTCACGGCATCCAACGTCCAGGCGCTGATCGCCAAGATCGTGACCGACCGGCCGACCCCGCTGGCACGTCTCCGTCCCGACGTGCCGTCACACGTCGAACAGGCCGTCCACCGCGCCCTCGCGAAAGCTCCGGCCGACCGGTACGAGTCTGCGGGCGCGTTCGCGGCCGCTTTGCAGTCGCCGTCGTCCAGCAGGGCCTGATCCCAAGGTCGCATACAACGCAACTGATCCCGGCCCCAGTGAAGGAGCCGGGATCAGTTAAGTGACCCCGGGGCACCGCCCCGGGGTCAGCCGAGGGTCACTGTTGGAACCGATTGGCCTCGGTAAGGAACGCCTGGGAGAGCTGCGCGTTCTGCGCGACATCGCGGAACAGTTGCGACGCCTGCAGCACGTGCATCGCGTCCTTGGCCATCACCGATTGGAAGGCGTTACTGGCCATCAGCGCCTGGAACGACGCGTTGGACTGCATCGCGCGGAAGGACTGGTTGGCCTCGAGCGCCTTGAACGACGCGTTGGCCTGGAGCGCCTGGAACGCGGCGTTGGCCTGCAGCTCGCGCCACGCCTGGGTGGACTGCGCCTCGCGCGACGCGTCGCTCTTCATCACCTCACGATACGCGTCGCTCGTCATGACCTCGCGATAGGCATCGCTCTGCATCACGTTCTGGAACGCCTGCGTGGCCAGGATGGCGCGGAAGGCGTCGTTCTGCTGCAACGTGTGGAACGCGTCGCTCTTCATCACTTCACGGAAGGCGTCGCTCTTGACGAGGTTCAGGACCTCGTGGTTCTGGAACAGCGCCGCGATCTGCGGGTTGTCGAGCGTCACGTCACCCGCAGTCAGGGCCCGGCCGTGGTAGCGCGCCGCCGGCTGGACGCCCGAGATCGAGTCGCCGATGGTGCCCGCTGCGCCACCGAACGGCGGGAAGCCGGTCACGGCATAGGCGCCGACGATGACGATCGCGACGGCGGTGGCTCCGATGAGAATCGCCTTCTTGCTCATGACCATCTCCTCCAAACGCTCGGTGGTGGACTGCAGTAGGACGGCGAACCAACGGCTGATCGACTGCGGCATCTCCACGTGTGGCGTCTGCACCGCCGCGAGAATCGCCTGCTGCAGGCGGGGCGGCGGGCCCCGCTCTGCGACTCGCTCGAACAATTGCGTGACCTCGCGCAGGTCGGCCAGGAGGGCCTGCGCCTCCGGATCCGCTGCGACGAGCGCACGGACCCGGGCGCTGTCGGCGGGGCTATTGGCCCCGTCGATCTCATGCTGGATCAGCTCGATCTGGTCTCGTGTCAGCATCGGCTACTCCACAGGTTCGCGCAGCGTGTGCCGCAATCGTTCGCGCGCCGTGAACAGGCGCGACTTCACGGTCTGGACCGGAATCTCGAGCACCTGGGCGATCTCCTGGTAGGAGAACGACGCGAAGTGCTTGAGCACGACCACCGCCCGGTCGTCCGGCTTCAAGGCCGCCAGCGCCGTCCTGACTCGGATCTCCGCCTCGGTCCGCGCATCGGCGGCGGCGTCCATCCCCTGGGCCGGAACGGCCAACCCGTCCTCCAGCGGTTCCACGGGCTTGCGGCGCTTGAGCGCGTTGAGCGACTCATTCACCGTCATGCGATAGATCCAGCTGAAGAACCGGTACTTCGGGTCGTACGTGTCGAGCTTCCGAAACGCGTTCTGAAACACCGTCTGCGTGACGTCTTCGGCGTCCTGCATGTTGCCCAGCATCCGCAGCGCGACGTTGAACAGGCGCTGCTGATAGCGATCGACCAGCGCGCCGGCCGCTGCGCTGTGACCCTCCAGGTACCGGCTGACGAGGGCCCGGTCCTGTTCGTCTCCCGCGGCAGGCGTCTGTTCCAATTACAATCCGAATGGTCAAAGGTTGGAAAGCGTCGAATCCCGGGGTTAACGTGCAGCCCCGAACGCCTCCCGGCAAATGCCTGCCGGGGGGCCATATTAGGGACACGATGCGACCAGGCTTCCGCGTAGGGATCGGCGCCGCAACCGGGTGGGACGGGGCTGACGGGGTGGGGGCGAAATTCGCGGCGTTCGCCGAGGAGCGAGGGTTGCCGGCCAGGATCCGGCAGAGCGTCAGCGTCGCCCTGGACGAGCTCCTGGCCAACACCATCGCCTATGGCGGGGCGGCCAGGATTGTCGTGGACGTGACGCTGCACCCCAATCGGCTCTCGGTCATGCTGATCGACGACGGCCAGCCGTTCGACCCGTTCGGCCAGGATGCTCCCCCCCCTCCGCTCCCGGGCACGGCCCTGCCGCTCGAGGAGCGGAAGGTCGGCGGGCTGGGGATTCACCTGGTCCGCAAGATGATGGACGACGTGCGCTATGAGCGCCGCGCGGATCGCAATGTGGTGGTCCTGACCAAGCGCCTCTAGGAGCAAGGAAGCTGAATGCAGATCACGACGCGCACCGAGCGGGATGTTACGATCGTGGCCCTGGCGGGGCATCTCGACAGCAACACCTCGTCCGAGGCGCAAGCTGCGCTCGACGCCATCCTGGCGGGCGGCGGGCGCAAGGTGGTTATCGATTTCAGGGCGTTGGACTATATCTCGAGCGCGGGTCTGCGGGTCCTGCTGGGCACGGCCAAGCGGCTCAGCCAGGGGAGTGGGGCACTGCGGCTGTTCGGCTTGAACGAATCGGTGCAGGAAGTGTTCCAGATCTCCGGGTTTGCGACGATCCTCACCGTCGTAGACACGGAGGCCAGCGCACTCTTGGGGCTGTAATTTCCATGGGAGATTCCGTCATGAAGTCGCCCGCCGTTATCGCCATCCTGTTCGTCACTGTCGCTCGCTCGGGCCTGGCCCAGAACCCGGCGCCCAAACCCGAAGAGACCGAGGTCTGGAAGCCCGTCCCCGGCGTCGTGACCCCTGGCAAGAGCGACCTCGACCCGCCCTCCGATGCCGTCATTCACTTCAACGGCACCGATGAGAGCGCGTGGGTCTCGACCCAGGACCATTCGCCCGCCCGCTGGGACGTGCACGATGGCGTGCTCACGGTGAACAAGCAGGCGGGCAACATCGAGACCAAGCGCGCGTTCACGAACTACCAGCTGCACCTCGAGTGGCGCGAGCCCGAAGGGCTCACCGGCTCGGGTCAGGCGCGCGGCAACAGCGGCGTGTTTCTCGCGTCCACCGGCGCGGGCGACGCGGGCTACGAGATCCAGGTGCTCGACTCCTACAACAACGCCACCTACGTCAACGGCCAGGCGGCGGCGATCTACAAGCAGTATGCGCCGCTCGTGAACGCCATGCGAGCGCCGGGCGAGTGGAATGTGTACGACATCGTGTGGACGGCGCCCACGTTCAAGCCCGACGGCTCGCTCGCCACGCCGGCCACGGTCACCGCGTTCCAGAACGGCGTGCTGGTGCAGAACCACGTCGCGCTGCTGGGCCCGACCTTGTATATCGGCAAGCCGTCGTACCAGGCGCACGGCCCGGAGCCGATCAAGCTGCAGGCGCACGGCGATCCCAGCCCGCCGATCAGCTTTCGCAACATCTGGGTGCGCCCGTTGCCGGATCAGCCGCAGGTGCACATGCCGTAGCGCTTTTCCATTTTTTTCTCGAAAGCGAAGCGCACTTGTCATCCCGAGCCGACCGCGCTGAGCGAGAGCGTGAACGACGGCGTGGAGCGTGTGCGGGAGGCGAGGGACCTGAGATCGTCCCGGCCTGGGACACACACGTGAGAAATTGATGGGGTGTGAGCGCCACTTTCAT